>NZ_JBWLUX010000032.1:0-77012 GCF_057784315.1 Mesorhizobium sp. CNPSo 4684
GCTCAAAGGTTGCAACTGGCGGGAAAGCCCAAAATGCTCATCCGCATCGCGCTTGCCAGAAAACTTCTCGTCATCCTCAATGCAAAAGCACGCGGCGCGAGAAGTGAGTTCGCAAATGCAACTTGACCCCCCAGATAGTCGCTCTCCCCGTAGAACGGGGAGAAGGAAGGGGTGCCGTCACGGCCGTATAAACACTTTCCCGTTCGGCTTGGCCAGCTCCACCGGCACCTTCGCCATCGCCTCGTCCAGCGGCAGCACTGCCGTCACATCCGTCGACCAGCGCCCGTCGGAAAAGCGCTTCTGCGCTTCCATGATCGCCGGGCCGCGTCTGTCGCGGAACTGGCGCATCCATTCGACCAGCCAGAAGCCTTCAATATGCTTGTGTTGGAAGATCAGCTGGCCAGGCTCGCGGATGACAGTCGTGTCCGGGTCGAGCCGGCCATAGATGATCCAGCGCGCGCGCTTCGGCATGGCGTCGAATATGACCGAGGCCAGCGGTCCGGTCACCGCGTCGAGGAATATGCGCGGCTGCTCGGTCTTGACCACCTCGCGCAATGCAGCCTTGAAGTCCGGCGCCTTCTCGTTGAGCACATGGGCCGCCCCGATCTCTTTCAAGAGCGGGATCTGCTCGTCGCGGCGCACGGTGACGATCGGCCGGTACCCTTCCTCCTTGGCCAAGCCCGCGATCAGCTTGCAGAGCTGACTGGCGCCGGCGGTCATGATGAAGGCCTTTTCGCCGGCCTCCTTGACGATGTCGAACATGGCGAGCGCGGTCAGCGGATTGACGATCAATGCCGCACCGTCCTCGTCGCGAACGGTGTCGAGCAGCGGGATGCAGACAGCGGCTTCCGCGACCGCGTATTCGGCCCAGGAGCCCCAGTTGGTGACGCCGGTGGTAAAGGCGACGCGCTTGCCGGCCAAGCTTTTCGGATAAGGCTCGTCGCCGCCGGCAACGACAGTACCGACGCCCTCGAAACCGGCCGGCTGGCCCTTGGCGCGTGGCTGGCCGTACTGGCCTTTGATGAACATGACATCGGACGGATTGATCGAGGCGAGGCCGACCTTGATCAGCACCTGGCTCGGTCCGGGCGTCGGCACGCCGATGCTGCCCGGCTGGAGATAAGGCTCCATCGCCTCCAGCACGGTGCCAGTCGGTGTCCTGGTATAGCCGTCGCCGGTCAGCAGCAGCGCTTTCATTTCCGAGGGGATGGCCATGGCCGGGCTCCTTAAGGTTTAAGGATGAGCTTGCCGGATGCGCCGCGGCCCAGCACGCGTGTCAGCACAGCGGCGGCGTCGGCCAGCGGATACGTGCCTTCGATGACCGGCCGGACCTTGCCGGCGAGATACCAGCCGACAAGCTCCTTCATATTGTCGGCGTAGACACGCGGCTCCTTGGCCGTGAACGCGCCCCAGAACACGCCGACGACCGAAAAGCCCTTGACCAGCGCCAGGTTGACGGGGAATTGCGGGATGGCGCCCGAGGCAAAGCCGATGACCAGCAGCCGGCCGTTCCACGCCATCGAGCGGGCGAGCACGTCGAAGGTTTCGCCACCGACCGGATCGAAGCCGACATCGACGCCCTTGCTGCCGGTGACCTCTTTCAGCGCTTCTTTCAGATTGTCGTAGCCGAGCGCTATGTCGGCGCCGGCTTCAGCGGCAATGCGGCGCTTTTCCTCCGACGAGGCGACGCCGATGACGCGCGCGCCAAGCGCCTTGCCGATCTGGATGGCGGCAATGCCGGTGGCGCCGGCCGCACCCAGCACGCACAGCGTCTCGCCTTCGCTGAGCTCTCCGCGTTGCTTCAGCGCATAGTGCGACGTGCCGTAGCCGGCCAGCAGCGCGCAGGCATCAGCGGCAGGCATATCAGGCGGCAGCGGCATGACGAAGGGTTCGGCAGCGCCCACACGCTCGGCATAGCTGCCATGGGTCGAGAGCGCGGCAACGCGATCGCCGATCTTGACCGACTTCACCGCCGACCCAACCGCGATCACCCGTCCCGCAACCTCCATGCCGGGCACGAAAGGCAGCGGCGGCTTCATCTGGTAGAGACCCTGGACGAGCAGGCCGTCGGGATAGTTGACGCCGATCGCCTCGGCCTCGATGACGACCGTATTGCCCTTGGCCTCCGGCTCCGGCCAGTCGCCATAGACGAGCTGGTCGAGCGGCGCGAAATCGCGGGCGATGATGGCTTTCATGCCCTCACACCTTTTCCTGCGTGTATTTCCTAAGTTCGGTGCGCGCCACTTGCCGGCGATGCACGGCGTCCGGCCCGTCGGCCAGCCGCAGGGTTCGCAGATGTGTCCACGAACGCGCCAGCGGCGTGTCCTGGCTGATGCCTTGCGCGCCGAACATCTGCACGGCCTCGTCGGTGACCTTGAGCGCGACGCGCGGTGCAATGACCTTGATCTGGCTGATCCAGGGGGCGGCGGCACGCGCATCGCCCTGATCAATCATCCACGCCGCTTTAAGGCAGAGCAGCCGCGCCATCTCGATCTCCATGCGGCATTCGGCGATGATGTCGAAATTGGCGCCGAGCTTCGCCAAGGGCTGGCCGAAGGCCTCGCGGCGGACAGAGCGCTGGCACAGCATCTCCAGCGCCATCTCGGCCTGGCCGATGGCGCGCATGCAATGGTGGATGCGGCCGGGCCCGAGCCTGCCTTGCGCGATCTCGAAGCCCCTGCCCTCGCCGAGGATCAGGTTCGATGCCGGCACCCGCACATTGTCGAAGCGGAGGTGCATGTGGCCATGCGGCGCATCGTCGTCGCCATAGACCTGCATCGGCCGAAGCCTGGTCACGCCCTTGGTGTCGGACGGCACCAGGATCATCGAATGGCGGCGGTGCTGCGGCTCGGCCTCGCCGCCGGTGCGCACCATGACGACATAGATGGCGCAGCGCGGATCGCCTGCGCCCGATGCCCACCATTTCTCGCCGTTGAGCACATAGTCGTCGCCTTGCCGTTCGCAGCGCATGGCGATGTTGGTGGCGTCGGAGGAGGCGACATCCGGTTCGGTCATCAGATAGGCCGAGCGGATCTTGCCCTCGAGCAGCGGCCCAAGCCATGCCTTCTTGTGGTCGTCGGAGCCATAGCGCTCCAGCACCTCCATATTGCCGGTATCGGGCGCCGAGCAGTTGAAGGTTTCAGCACCCAGATGCGCCTTACCCATCTCCTCGGCCAGATAGGCGTATTCGACGGTCGAGAGCCCATAGCCGCGCTCGGAGCCGGTGAGCCAGAAATTCCACAGGCCGCGCTCCCTGGCCGTCTTTTTCAACCCTTCGAGAATCTCGGTCTGCCGCGCTGTGTAGACCCAGCGGTCGCCGCCCTTGCCGACCTCGCTCAGAAACTCATGGTCGAGCGGCATGATCTCGCCGCGCACCATGGCGGCGACGCGGGCGTGGATCGGCTTCAGCCGCTCGGTCATGCCGAGAGTCATGTCGCTCATTATCTGTTCTCCTCAGCCGCACCCAGGCCGCGCGCCGCGAACGCGACGACCTCGCCGACAATTGCCTCGATATCCCCGTCCGTCTCCGTCGGGCGCGGCGTGTACCAGAACAGCGGCGAGTTCAGCGTCAGGAACATCAGCTGCTCGGCAATGCCGATCGTGCCGAAGCGCATGTCGCCCTCGTCGCGCCCGGCGGCGATCGCCTCGCGAAAGATGCGGCCGTAAGCGTCGCGCGACTGCATCAGCCGGGTGAACTCCTCGCGCTGTTCAGGGGTGGTCGCCCCGCGCAGGTAAAGCTCGACACCTTCCCAGACGACACGCTGGAACGGCTTGGTGCGGATCATCTGGCCGCAATGGATGGCAGCCATCTTGCGCCATCGTCCAATCGCCGGGCCGGGCTGCGCGCGCACCGGCTCGATCGCCGCAAAATTCATGTCCATGCCGGCGCGGAACACATCGGCGAACAGATCGGCCTTGGACGGATAGTGGTGGTAGATGCGGCCCTTGGTCGAGCCTAGGCTGCGCGCGACGTCGTCGATGGAACTCGCGGCATAGCCGCGCTGCATGAAACAGATGGCGGCGGCGCGCAAGATATCGGCGCGCGGGCGATCGAGCAGTGGAGCTTCGACACTGAGCATCGGTTTCGCCTTTCGCCTGCTTCCGCATTCAAGGCCTTTACGTCTGGGCAAAAGATCAACATACTACCGGGTATGTTGTCAATGCGGCAACCGCCCAACGAGGCGAAGTTTCCGCGGGGAGGATCGATGAGCTATCTCGACGAGCTGTTCTCAGTTGCCGGCAAGACGGCGCTGGTGACCGGAGCCGCGACCGGCATCGGCCGCATGGTTGCGACCGCCCTGGTCCAAGCCGGCGCCACCGTGATGATCGCTTCGCGCAAGGGCGAGGATTGCATCAAGGTCGCGGCCGAGTTGAACGGGCTCGGTGCCACCGGCCGCGCCGAAGGCTTCGCCGGTGACGTCTCCACCGAGGCCGGCATTGCCGCGCTGGTCGCCGAGGTCAAGGCGCGCACCGACAAGCTGCACATTCTCGTCAACAATGCCGGCATATCCTGGGGCGCCTCGCTCGAGGACTTTCCCTACCACGGCTGGGCCAAGGTGTTTGCCGTCAACGTCACCGCTGTCTTCCACCTGACGCGCGAATTGCTGCCGCTGCTGGAAGCCGCCGCCAGCGATGCCGATCCGGCCCGCGTCATCAACCTTGGCTCGGTGATGGGCACGCAGCCGCTGGCCGACGATGCCTACTCATACACGGCGTCCAAGGGCGCCGTTCACCATCTGACCCGCACGCTGGCAATCGAACTCGCGGCGCGGCGCATCACCGTCAACGCCTTCGCTCCTGGCCCCTTCCAGAGCCGCATGACCGCCTTTGCCACCGGCACCGAGGAAAAGGCCAGACATGTCGGCAGCCATGTCCCCATCGGCCGTATTGGCGTAGCGGATGACATTGGCGGCGCAACGCTCTATTTGTGCAGCCGTGCCGGCTCCTATGTCACTGGCGCCATCCTGCCGATCGACGGCGGGCAGTCGGTGCAGCATGGGCTGACCTTGTTCAAGGAATGAGCCGCGGTCGGCGGCAAATGGAGGACGTCGCAGTGGAACCGATCAGTCTCGATGTGCTTTTGGCCAGCGTCGGCAAGGAAGTCGGCGTCTCCCCTTGGCGCGTGGTCACGCAGACCATGATCGACCAGTTCGCTGACGCCACCGACGACCACCAGTTCATCCATTGCGATCCCGAGCGCGCCAGGCTGGAGACGCCGTTCGGCGGCACCATTGCGCATGGCTTCCTGTCGCTGTCGCTGCTCTCGGCGATGACCTTCGAGACCATGCCGCCGCTGGAAAAGAGCAAGATGGGCGTCAATCACGGTTTCGATTCGCTGCGCTTCCTGGCGCCGGTAAAGACCGGCTCACGCATCCGCACCCGTTTCGTGCTGGCCGACGTCAAGGTCCGGCCATCCGGATGGGTGCAGACGGCGCATGACGTGACCATCGAGATCGAGGGCTCGAAGAAGCCGGCGCTGACCGCACGCTGGCTGACGCTGACGCTGATCGAGCGTGAGCCGGAGACCGCATGAGCGGCGACGCCAACGCAATCGACCAGGCAGCACTTGCCCCTTACCTCGAAGCGCACATTCCGGGTTTTGCCGGGCTTCATTCCATCGAGAAATTCAAATCCGGCCAGTCGAACCCGACCTATCTGCTGACTGCGGCGAGCGGCCGCTATGTGCTGCGCGCCAAGCCGCCGGGCCAACTGCTGAAATCGGCGCATCAGGTCGACCGCGAATTCACCGTGATGAAGGCGCTTGCCGGAACCGCGGTGCCGGTGCCCCGAATGCTGCATCTATCGGCGGAAGACTCGCCGATCGGCCGCATGTTCTACGTCATGGAGTTCCTCGACGGCCGCATCTTCTGGGATCCGGCCGTGCCGGAAGCCGTCGGCAACGATGGGCGTGCCGCGCTCTACGACGCCATGAACGCCACGCTGGCGGCGTTACACGATGTCGATGTCGAAGCCGTCGGGCTCGGCGATTTCGGCCGGCCGGGCAATTACTTCGAACGCCAGCTGACCCGCTGGACCAGCCAATATCGCGCCTCGGAGACCGGCACCGTCGACGACATGGACCGGCTGATCGCCTGGCTGGAGACGCATATGCCGGCCGATGACGGCCGTGTCTCGTTGGTGCATGGCGACTACCGGCTGGACAACATGATCTTTGCAGCCGGCGAGCCAAAGGTGCTGGCGGTGCTCGACTGGGAACTGTCGACACTCGGCCACCCCTTCGCCGACCTCGCCTACCAGTGCATGCAATGGCGCCTGCCGCATGCCTCGGGCTTTCGCGGCCTGGGCGGTATTGACCGCGCCGCCCTGGGCCTGCCCTCCGAGGAAGCCTATGTCGCCGCCTATTGCCGACGGCGAGGGCTGGCAGGCATCGACAATTGGAGCTTCTTCCTCGCCTTCTCCTTCTTCCGTTTGGCGGCCATCTGCCAGGGCGTCTACAAGCGGGCGCTCGACGGCAACGCCTCCAATCCCGAAAAGGCAAAGACTTATGGCGAGGCAGTGAAGCTGCTGTCGCATCTTGCCGCCAAGCTGATCGACCGAACCTGAATCGACAATGAGACACAGTGGGAGACGCAATGGGCCGTTTTGACGGAGCGACCGTGCTGATCACCGGGGCCGCAGGCGGCCTCGGCCGCGGTACGGCCAGGGGCTTTGCCGCTGAAGGCGCCCGACTGATGTTGTCCGACATCGACGAAAAGGCGCTGGCCGAACTTGCCGGCTCGCTGCGGGCCGAAACAGCTATCCTTGCTGGCAACATAGCGGACGAAAAACTGTCGGAGGATCTGGTGAGACTGGCGGCGGAGAAATTCGGCCGGCTGGACATCGCCATCAACAATGCCGGCATCGTCCAGAGCTTCGTGCGCCTGCCGCAAGTGGACTCCGACGAGGCGCGCCGCGTGCTGGAGATCGACCTGCTCGGCGTCTTCTACGCCATGAAGCACCAGATCCCGCAGATGGAGCGGCAGTTCAAATCGGCCGGGAAAGGCGGCGCCATCGTCAACATCGCCTCGGTTGCCGGGCTGGTCGGCGCGCCGAAACTGTCGGTCTATGCCGCCGCCAAGCATGGCGTCGTCGGGCTGACCAAGTCGGCGGCCGCCGAATACGCCACCAAGGGCATACGCATCAACGCCGTCTGCCCGGCGCACACCCGCACAGCCATGGTCGACAGCTTCGTGCGCATCTCCGGCGCGCCGGAAGCCGAAGCCCTGGCCGAGTTGACGCGCGGCGTGCCGATGAAACGGGTCGCAGAAGTGGACGAGGTCGTGACCGCCATCCTGTTTGCCGCTGACCCCGCCAATTCCTTCATGACCGGCCACACGCTGGCCGTGGACGGCGGCGTCGGCGCAATTTGATAGCTACGATTTGGGCAACCCCAGATTTGGTAACCATTGCCGCAAGGGAACCTACCGCGCCCTTGTCCGTTTTCGTACAGCGTATATAATTTAGCCAACACCCCACCATATGAAGGCAGACTCACGTGCCGCTGAGCGTCCAGAAACGCCGCGAGAAACAAAAGGCCGAACTGCGTTCCGAGCTGCTCGACGCAGCCCACAAGCTCGTCAAGGAAGAGGGCTATGAAGGCCTGACGATCCGCAAGCTGGCCAACCGGGTCGGCTATGCCCCGATGTCGGTCTATTCCTACTTCGCCGACAAGCAGGACATCCTGTTTGCGCTGGCCGAGGATGCGTTCGAAACACTTGCCCGCAACATCGAGGCACATCCCTCCGACGACCCGATCGAGGCGCTGAAGGCGGTGATGACCGAGTATGCCGCCTTCGGGCTAGGCAACCCCAACGAATACCGCACCGTCTTCATGACCGAAAAGACCAAGCTGCCGGAGGGCAGAAGCTATGAGGACATGGAAGAGGGCAACCCGGCGATGAAAGCGCTGATCTCAAGGGTCGAGGCTTGCGTCGCCGCCGGCAAATTGCACGGCGATGCGCGCGCCATCGCCACCATGCTGTGGGCGGTCGGCCACGGCACCATCTCGTTGCTCATTACCTTTCCGTTTTACCCCTTTGGCGATCCGCAGGCTTTCGTGAAGCGGATGTGCGATTCCACCCTTGCCTCGCTCACCATGCAGGACGTGCCACCGCTGACCAAGACCCCGGTCAACTGCTGAGCACCTGGGTATCCCCCGCCCCTCCAACTGAACGTCCGGCCTGACAGCTTCCGCCGTGTCAGTCAGCCGCAATTTTCGGTGTTCAAAAAAATTGTCGTACGTGTACGTTCTTCTACTTGAAAACCAGTTTCCTTGGACGTATGTGTACGTTGTATCGTACATGTACGAAAACAATTTACCCGTTGGAGACTGACATGAACAAGACCCTTCTCGCCCTCGCGGCTGTGCTGGCGCTCTCCGGCTCGGCCTTCGCCGCCGGCGACAACCATTCGCCCAAGCAGGCTCCGGCCGCGACCTGCGTCGACACCACGACCCATGCCAAGCTCGATTGCAGCGTGACCGGCTCGGTCGAAAAGTCCGACGTCAAGGCCAAGGGCCCGCGCCTCGGCATCGAGATCAACCCGTGGATCGTGCCGAGCACGTTCTGAGTTGATCAAGCTCGATCACCAGACGGCACAACGGCTAAGGGCGGCAGGATAATCCTGGCCGCCCGTTTTTCTTCGGCGCAGGCCGGAGTTTTCCTCAACTCAAGCCCGGGCGCAGCGGAGAGATTATTTCTTGCGCGGTTTGCGTCCCGGCACCGTCTTGGCCTTGCCGGGTCTTGCCGGCGCGCCGGAGATGGAGGTCGCGGTGATCGACACCGGATCGCTGGCCGGAAACGTGTCCTCGAGGCCTTCCTCGAGTTCCTCTTCGGCACTCACCTCGTGGTGCCGTTCACGTTCGAGCGAGCGGACCGCGGCGGTTTTCCTGGCTGACTTCGGCGCGGATTTCGACGGCATCGGCATTCTCCCTCGACAGCGCAAGCAGAACGAGCGCGCGTGTCAGACGTTCCCGAAGCAATCCAAAAGGATTGCTCTACGCCGCCGCGTCGCTGGCTGCTTCCGACAGGAAAGTAAAGACATAGTCGGAGAAGGAACGCCAGCACTCGACCCGGAAGGCGTCGGCTGCCGTGCGCAGCAGCACGATTTCGCCCTTGCCGAGAATGGTGCGCGACGCCGCGCCCACAGGGAAAGCTTCCAACGACAGATCCTGCGGACAGCCGGCATAGATCGCGGCCGCAGCTGCCGGCCCGGTGACTTCGAAGGCGACGTTGCGGTGTGAAATACCGACGGCCGAATGCAGCGCGGATACCTTGGCGCAGTCGGCGAGCAGGTCCTTGCCGGCCTCGTCGATCAGAAACCATTCGTCCGGTCCGAGCCACAGCGCCGTGCGGCCGGCCTTCGAAGCCGACGTCTTCGGGCTTTTCGGCAAGGTCAGCCCGAGCGCCTTCGACAGCGCGGCAATGGAAGCCTCCGGCGCGCGCAGCGACATGCGCTCCACCGGCGGCAGCACGTCAACCTTCACGTTCTTCGCCGATACACTGCGCCCGGCCTGTGCCGGACGGCGCTCAGCCGAAGATGCACTGGTTTTCGCAGCAGCCTTAGCCATTGAGGCGCCCTCCCGTCTCATCGAAGAACACCATGCCGGTAACCTCCACTTCGATCACCCCGTTCGGCATCGGCACGTAAAGCGTCTCGCCCATCCGGTCGCGCCCGCCGGCGACCAGCGCCAGCGCGATCGAGCGGCCGCAATTTTGCGACCAGTAGCTCGAGGTGACGTGGCCGATCATCTTCATCGGGATCGCCTGTTTGGGATCGGCGACGATCTGCGCGCCTTCCTCCAACACCACCTTCGGGTCCTTGGTTTTCAACCCGACCAGTTGCTTGCGGCCCTTGGCGACGAGGTCGGACCGCGTCAGGCCTCTGATACCAACGAAGTCGGTCTTCTTCTTGCCGACCGCCCAGTCGAGCCCGGCATCGTTCGGCGTCACCGTGCCGTCTGTGTCCTGGCCGACGATGATGTAGCCCTTTTCGGCGCGCAGCACGTGCATGGCCTCGGTGCCATAGGCGGCGGCGCCATGCTTCTGGCCCTCGGCCCACAGCGCTTCCCAGACGGCCTGGCCGTAGTCGGCCGGCACGTTGACTTCGAAGCCGCGCTCGCCGGTGAACGACATGCGGAACAGCCTGGTCGGCACGCCGCAGATCTTGCCTTCGCGCACCGACATATGCGGCAGCGCCTCATCGGACATATCGATGCCTTCGACCAGCGGCGCGATGATGTCGCGCGACTTCGGCCCCTGCACGGCGATGACCGCCCACTGCTCGGTGATCGAGGTCAGCCAGACATTGAGATGCGGGAATTCGGTCTGGAGATAATCCTCCATATGGTTCATGACGCGCGGCGCGCCGCCGGTCGTCGTCGTCACATGGAAACGGTCCGGCGCCAAGCGGCCGACGACGCCGTCATCATAGATGAAGCCGTCTTCGCGCAGCATGATGCCATAGCGGCAGCGGCCGGGTTCCAGCTTTTCCCACGGATTGGTGTAGAGCAGCTCCATGAACTTGGCCGCATCCGGCCCAACGACTTCGATCTTGCCCAGCGTCGAGGCGTCGAACAGGCCGGCATTGGTGCGAACCGCAACGCATTCGCGGTCGACCGCCGCATGCATGTCCTCGCCGCCCCTAGGGAAATACCAGGCGCGCTTCCACTGGCCGACATCCTCGAACACCGCGCCTTGCGCTTCGGCCCAAGGATGGATCGCGGTCTTGCGCGTCGGGTCGAACAGCGGCCCGCGCGCATGGCTGACGATCGCGCCGAAGGTCACCGGCGTGTACGGCGCGCGGAAGGTGGTCAGGCCGACCTCCGGGATCGGCTTGCCCAACGTCTCGGCGGCAATCGCCAGGCCGTGCATGTTGGAGGTCTTGCCCTGGTCGGTCGCCATGCCGTTGGTGGTGAAGCGCTTGACGTGCTCGATCGAGCGCATGCCTTCATGCACCGCCTGGCGGATGTCCTTGGCGGTAACGTCGTTCTGGAAATCGACGAAGGCCTTGACCGTCTTGTCCGGCCCGGCGCCGGGCGCAGCCCCCAGCATGCCGCGCGACCAGCTTTCCGACGCATCGACCTTTGGCTTCGTACCCTTCGCGGTTTTCGCACCGGCGTCCTTCGCCGCCTTGGCGCCGGCCGCATAGGCCTCGTCGATGCTTGCCGACAGCCCGTCCGTGCCGTTGCAGGCGCCGACCGAGATGCAATCCTGCGCATAAATTCCGGGCACGAAACGCTTGGTTTCGTCGTTGAAAGCGACCTTGCCGCGCGATTGCGAGAAGAGATGCACCGATGGCGTCCAGCCGGCCGACATCAGGATGGCATCGACCGGAATGGTCCGCTCGCCGCCGCCATTCTTCGGCTGCACGGTCATCGACGTCACGCGCAATTTGCCGCCGGCCCGGATCACCGCACGGCCGAAATTGACCTCGATGCCGAGCGCCCTCGCCTCGTCGATGACCGGCCCGGTCGGATGGTCACGCAGATCGACGATCGCCGCGATGTTGACGCCGGCCTTCTTCAGGTCGATCGCGGCTGCATAAGCCGAGTCATTGGCGGTGTAGACGCCGACATTTTTGCCGACCGCCACGCCATAATGGTTGAGATAGATGCGCGCCGCCGAGGCCAGCATGATGCCGGGCCGGTCATTGTCGGCAAACACCATGTGGCGTTCGATGGAGCCGGTCGCCAGCACCACGCGCTTGGCGCGGACCTGCCACAGCCGCTCGCGCGGCAGATCGTGGCCAGGGCTTTGCAGATGGTCGCTGACGCGCTCGACCAGGCCGACGAAATTCTGCGCGTAGTAGCCGAACGCCGTGGTGCGGGAGAGCACGCGGACATTGTCCATGCCCTTGAGCTTCGCGATCGCCGCTTGCGCCCAGCCATAGCCGTCCTGGCCATCGATCTTCGCGCCGGTCTCGAAGCGCAGGCTGCCGCCGAAATCCGCCTGCTCGTCGGCGAGGATGACGCGGGCGCCGGTTTCAGCCGCAGCCAAGGCGGCCGTGATGCCGGCGGCACCGCCGCCCAGCACCAGCACATCGCAATGCGCATAGCGCGACGAATAATGATCGGGATCGGGCTTGTCAGGAGAAACGCCGAGGCCTGCCGCGGCGCGGATCTTCGGCTCGTACAGGCTCTTCCAGGCCGCCTTCGGCCACATGAAGGTCTTGTAGTAGAAACCGGCCGAAAACAGCGGCGACGCAATGTCGTTGACCGCGCCGATGTCGAAGGCAAGCGAGGGCCAGCGATTCTGCGATTGGGCAACGAGCCCGTCATAGAGCTCCTGCACGGTTGCGCGGATGTTCGGCGCCTTGCGCGCCGCATCGCGCTCGACCTGAACCAGCGCATTCGGCTCTTCCGCTCCGGCCGACAGGAAGCCGCGGGGACGGTGATATTTGAACGAGCGGCCGACCAGATGCACGCCATTGGCCAGCAGCGCCGAGGCCAGCGTGTCGCCCTCTATGCCGGTATAGGACTGGCCGTCGAAGGAGAAGCGCGCGGTCTTGGCCTGGCTAAGACGGCCGGCCCTCGGGATACGGAAGGCGCCGCTCATTTCACAGCTCCCGGAAGCTTGGACGGCTTCGGCTCGCCGGCTTTGTAAGTCATGACGAACTTGTCGGTGACGGTGTCGCGCACCGCGTTGAAGAAACGCGCGCAGCCATGGATGTGGCGCCAGCGCTCATAGATGATGCCCTTGGGGTTCGAGCGGATGAAGAAGAACTTTTCGAAGTCGTCGTCGCTCTCGCCCGCCATGTTGGCCGAGCGCGCAATGTGCGCCTCGCCGGCGTTGCGGAATTCGAGCTCCGGGCGCTCTTCCTCGCAATAGGGGCAGCGGATGAGAAGCATCTGTTTGGTCCTAAAATTCGCCGTGGCCGATGGCCGGTTGGTCGCAAAGCCTCATGGCAGCCATCAGTGCGCCACCGCCGCCGCCGCTGCCTCGTCGATGAGGCGGCCGGTGCGGAAGCGCTCGATGGTGAAGGGCGCGTTGATCGGATGCGGATCGTCCTTGGCGATGGTGTGGGCAAAGACATGGCCCGAGCCGGGCGTCGCCTTGAAGCCACCCGTGCCCCAGCCGCAATTGACGTAGAGGCCGGGCACCGGGGTCTTGGCCAGGATCGGCGAGCGGTCGGGCGTGACGTCGACAATGCCGCCCCACGAGCGCAGCATCTTCATGCGGGTGAAGATCGGGAACATCTCGCAGATGGCGTCCAGTGTATGCTGCAGGATGTGCAGGCCACCGGTCTGCGAATAGGAGACATATTGATCGGTACCGGCGCCGATCACCAGTTCGCCCTTGTCGGACTGCGAGATATAGGCGTGCACCGTGTTCGACATCACCACGCAGGGCACCACCGGCTTGACCGGCTCCGACACCAGCGCCTGCAGCGGATAGCTTTCCAGCGGCATGCGCACGCCGGCCATGTTCATGATCACAGAGGAATGGCCGGCGGCAACCACGCCGACCTTCTTGGCGCCGATGAAGCCGCGCGTGGTGTCGACGCCCATGACCGCGCCATTGGCCGCGCGCTTGACCCCGGTGACCTCGCAGTTCTGGATGATGTGCACACCGCGCGCCGAAGCGCCGCGCGCATAGCCCCAGGCAACAGCATCGTGGCGCGCCGTGCCGCCGCGGCGCTGAAGGGCTGCACCGACGACGGGATAGCGTGCCTGCTTGGAAATGTTGAGCGGCGGGCAGAATTCCTTCGCCTGCTCCGGCGTCAGCCATTCATTGTCGATGCCGTTGAGGCGATTGGCGTGGACATGGCGCTTCAGCACCTGGATGTCGTGCACATTGTGTGCCAGCATCATCACGCCGCGCGCCGAATACATGACGTTGTAGTTGAGCTCCTGGCTGAGCCCATCCCACAGCTTCAGCGCATGGTCGTAAATGCCGGCGCTCTCGTCATAGAGATAGTTGGAGCGGATGATGGTGGTGTTGCGCCCCGTATTGCCGCCGCCGAGCCAGCCCTTTTCCAGCACCGCGACATTGGTGATGCCGTGCACGGTGGCGAGATAGTAGGCGGTGGCAAGGCCATGGCCGCCGGCGCCGACGATAATGACGTCGTATTCCTTGTTCGGCTCCGGCGAGGACCATTGTTCCTCCCAGCCCTTATGGCCGCGCATGGCCTCGCGGGCGATGGCGAATACCGAATATTTTTTCAACGTTCCAGCCTCGCAAATGGCGGCAGGGGCATTCACTCGGCCCCGGCGCGCGAGGTGTATCACTAGCGAAACAGCGCTTCCACCCTTGCGCTGTTTGCGACGGCGCTTGCCGTTTTGCGCCGTGGTGGAAAAGAGGTCCCGGCAGGCTTCGCACGTATCGGGTGGCTCGCGCCGCCCCAGCCTGCGACTAACATCCCGATTGCCGGCGATGCTGGCGCGAAAAAAGGATGCAGAAAATGTTCGCACTCGCCAATAAGATCGCCATTGTCACTGGCGCCAGTTCCGGCATCGGCCGCGCCACGGCAAAACTCTTTGCCGAGGAAGGCGCCAAGGTCGTTGTCGCCGCCCGCCGCCAGGCCGAGCTTGACGCGCTGGTCGCCGAAATCGAGGAAGCCGACGGCACGGCAATCGCGCTGGCCGGCGACGTCACTGAAGAGGCCTATGCAAAAGCCCTTGTCGATCTGGCCATCGAAAGGTTTGGCGGGCTCCATATCGCCTTCAACAATGTCGGCGCCGTCGGCCCAATGGGTCCGATTTCGGACCTGTCGCTCAAGGGCTGGCGCGAAACGCTCGACGCCAATTTGACCAGCGCCTTTCTCGGCGCCAAATACCAGGTGCCGGCAATGGTCGAGCGTGGCGGCGGATCGCTGATCTTCACCTCCACCTTTGTCGGTCACACCGTCGGCATGCCCGGTATGACCAGCTATGCCGCCAGCAAGGCCGGACTGATCGGGCTGACGCAGGTGCTGGCCGCCGAATATGGTCCCAAGAGCGTGCGGGTCAACGCGCTGGTACCGGGCGGCACCGACACGCCGTCGGCGACGTTCAAGACTCCGGAATCGCGTGCTTTCGTCGAAAACCTGCACGCCTTGAAGCGTGTGGCGGAGCCAGAAGAGATCGCCCGCGCGGCGCTCTTTCTGGCCTCGGATGCTTCGAGCTTCACCACCGGATCGGCGCTGTTTGCCGATGGCGGCATCTCGATCACCCGGACGTGAAGCATTTCGCGGTCACAGCCTGCACCGATCAGTCATAGAGCCTCGAAACCGGACTTGCTTTTTCCACACGATTTGGCGATTCGGTTTCGAGTGAGGAGACGGATATGCTGCTGATCAGAACCTATATCGCCCAGAGCGCAATCGAAGGCGTCGGCGTCTTCGCCGCCGAGCCGATCAGGAAGGGCGCCTCGATCTGGCGGCTCGATCCGGATTTCGACCGGCTGATCCCGATGGACAAATACGAGGCGGCACCCCCGCACCTCCGCGAATTGCTCGACCGCTACGCCTATCCGAGCCCCGACCGTCCCGGCTTCATGGTCTATGAGGTCGACAATGGCCGCTTCATGAACCACGCCGACCGGCCGAACACCGACTTTTCGCAATATGGCGGCGCCACCGCGACCCGCGATATATCAGCCGGCGAGGAAATCACCTGCGACTACGGCGAATTCTTCGAGGATTTCGCCCGGCTTCATCTGGCCAGCGCCTAGTGGGCGCCCTATCTGGAGGCGACCGTGGCAAATTGGCGGTTGTCCTGCATTTCGAGTGTGGACAGCGCGGCCTGATTCTGCTATCAGCCGCCACAATTCGTGGTGTAAATCGCCGCGGAGGCATGTGGCTATGGCCGCTTGCCTGTTGATATCAAACCCGAAAGACAGGATTGCCCGTGCAGGTACTCGTCCGCGACAACAACGTTGATCAGGCGCTTCGCGCTCTCAAGAAGAAGATGCAGCGTGAAGGCATTTTCCGCGAAATGAAGATGCGCGGCCACTACGAGAAGCCCTCCGAGAAGCGCGCCCGTGAAAAGGCTGAAGCCGTTCGCCGCGCCCGCAAGCTGGCCCGCAAGCGCGCTCAGCGCGAAGGCCTGCTGCCGATGACGCCGCGCCCGGTTGCTGCCGGCGCCGCCGGTGGTCCTGGTGGTGCTCCGCGCCCGCCGCGGTTCTGACGCCAATTTTTCGTCCTTTTCGAAGGATAATTTGAGGTGGCGCGATGCGGAATCGCCGCCACCTTTTTGTTTAGAGCGCCGCCTTTTTGTTAGAGGGCGTTCCCTTGAGCGCGCAAACGGCGCTCTAGATTTTGTTACGACAATCTGTGGACCCGGCCCGGAGGGGGACCTGGACTGAGAGACGCGACTGAAGTGAGGACAGGGCAGTCATGAATGCAATCAGCGTAGAGCGCAGAACAACAATGCGCGGTTTCGCCCTGACGGCAGCCCTGATCTCCGGCCTGGTGCTTGCCAGCTGCCAGAGCGTCCCGACCGGCGAGTTCAACAACATCGACAAGGCGCAAGGCTCGACCGAAAACATCTCCTCGCTGTCTGCGGTGATCCAGCGCAATCCCCAGGATCCCGAAGGCTACAATGTGCGCGGCTCGGCCTATGGCCGTGGCGGCCAGTACCAGGCGGCGCTGAAGGACTTCGACACCGCCATCCAGCTCAATCCGAATTTCTACCAGGCCTATTCGAACCGGGCGCTGATCCAGCGCTTCCTCGGCAACCAGGCCGCCGCCCTTGCCGACTACAACCGCTCGATCCAGATCAACGGCAATTACGACGCCGCCTATATCGGCCGCGGCAATCTCTATCGCAAGGCCGGCCAGACCCAGCAGGCCTTCAACGATTTCCAGAAGGCGATCCAGCTCGACACCACCGATGCCCGCGCCTACCACAATCGCGGCCTGATCTATCAGAGCCAGGGCCAGCACAAATTTGCCATCGAGGATTTCTCGACCGCCATCTCGCTGGCGCCGGATGCCGCCGAACCCTATAACGGCCGCGGCCTGTCCTATCTCGCCATGAATGATGAGGACAACGCCTTCTCCGACTTCAACATGGCCATCAAGCTCGACGGCAAGAACGCCGAGGCCTGGGCCAACCAGGCGCTGATCTACGAGCGCCGCGGCGACAAGGTGCGGGCATCCAAATCCTACCGTGAAGCCGTCCATCTCGACCCGACCTACCAGCCGGCCAAGGACGGCCTGTCGCGCACCGCCACCGCCACCGCCGGCTGATACCCAGCCGGTTCGCCGCGCGGGTCGTCGCCCGCAAACAGGCCCGCTGGACAAGGCCTGGTCGGCGCTCGGGCGCCTGTGGCGCCACTGAGCTCTGGCCGACACGCCATCACTCAATCTTAACCACCGAGGGGCAAAGCGTTAACCCTTGCCTTGATCGCGCCAAGTTTTCAGCGGAACGCTCCGGGCCGTTCAACCGTTGTTGAAGGCAATTTTTCGAAAGGACTGACCCATGATTAAGAAACTCGGCTGCGCCGCAGCGCTCGCCACGACGCTGCTTGCCGTTCCCGCCAGCGCCGGCAAGCTTCAACTCGGCACGCTCGATTGCACCATCGACGGTGGCGTCGGTTACGTCGTCACGTCGAACAAGGGCGTCGACTGCACCTTCCGCCCCTACCACCATGGGCCGTCCGAGAAATACACGGGGATGATCTCCAAGCTCGGCGTCGATCTCGGCCAGACGCATCAGGGCCAGCTGGTGTGGGCTGTTCTGGCCGCCACCCGCAGCCATGACGGGGGCGACCTTGCCGGCCATTATTACGGCGTCAACGCCGAGGCGAGCGTCGTGACCGGCGGCGGCGCCAATCTGCTGGTCGGCGGGCTGGACAGCGCCTTTGTGCTGGAGCCGCTCAGCGTCCAGGCGCAGACCGGCGTCAACGTGGCGGTTGCGGTGACCTCGCTGGAACTGATCCACTCGTTCAAGTAAGTATCGGCAAATAAGGATCGACTGATCCCTCTACGTGCGGCGCGGAACAGGATACTGTTTCGCGCCGTATGCTTTTTGGGGGGAACCGCCGTGCTGAAGACCATCGCCGCCGCCGCCATCATCGCCATTGCCTGGGCAGAACACGCTCAAGCGCAGGACCAGGGCATAGAACTCGGCGTGCTCGATTGCGCCATAGGCGGCGGCACCGGCTTCATCTTCGGCTCCAGCAAGGATCTGAGCTGCACCTTCACCCCGGCCGACAAGAGCTTTTCGCCGGAAGCCTATTTCGGCGCCGTCAACAAATACGGGCTCGACATCGGCACCACCAAGCAGACCGTCATGCAGTGGCTGGTGCTGACGCCGCTGAAGAACATCTATGCGCCGGGCGCGCTGGCCGGCGACTATGTCGGCGCCAGCGCCGAGGTCACGGCGGCGGTCGGCGCCGGGGCCAATCTCCTGGTCGGCGGCTCCTCGCAGGCCTTCACCTTGCAGCCGCTCAGCCTGCAGACCCAGACCGGCATTAACATCGCCATCGGCGTCAGCCAGTTCCAGCTGCGCAGCACCGAGAACTGATCGCACTGGCGAAAAAAGCCGCTTGAACTCAACCTCGGTTGAGGTTTTACAAGCCTGCCCTGACTGAAACAGCACGCATGGCCCGGCCGGAAAGCCACACTGGCTTCTGGTGCAACGCGCCGGCATCGAGATATGCAAAGGCAGGGTAGAAAGAATGACTGACATCACCAGCAACAAAGTCGACTGGCGGGCATTGTGGGCAAGCGGCGACCTCGCGCGCTTCTGCTTTATCAGCCTCGGCATCCTGCTGCACGCCACCAACGAGACGATGGTGGCAACCGTCATGCCGGCCATGGTCGGCGACCTCGCCGGCGTTCAGTTCGTCGGCTGGTCGCTGGCGGTCTACGAACTAGGCGCCATCGTCGCCGGTGCTGCCGCAGGGCGCATGGTCAGCTATGTCGCGCTGCGCTCCAACGTCACGGTCGCCGCTTTGCTCTATGCCGCCGGCGCGCTGATCTGTGCCACCGCACCGTCCATGCCGGTGTTTCTCGCCGGCCGCCTGGTCGAGGGCCTCGGCGGCGGCGCGCTGGTGTCGCTGGCCTTCGTCTCGGTCGAGCGGCTGTTCGACCGTAGGATTTGGCCGCAGCTGTTCGGCATCATGTCGGCGATCTGGGGCGTCGCCGCCTTCAGCGGCCCGATGCTCGGCGCCATCATGGTCGAGCTCTTGTCCTGGCGCTGGGCCTTCGGCGTCTTCGTGCTCGGCGGCATCGCCATGGCGCTGGCGAGCTTCATCGTGCTGAACACGCCGGAAGCGACAAAGCCGCAAGCCGCCGCCGGCACCTCGCCACCCTTCCCCTATGCAGCACTTGGCTGTCTCGCCATCGCTGTCGTGCTGATCGCCACCGCCGGCGTCGACGTCGCCCTGCTGCGCTCCTCGCTGCTGCTCATCCTCGGCCTCGCCGGCCTGGCGCTGTTCGTATTCGTCGACGCCATGAAGCCGCGCTCGCGGCTGTTCCCCTCACAGCTGTTTTCGTGGCGCTCGCCGGTCGGCAGCGGCATGACCGTGGTCGCCGCCTTTTCGGTGGCTACGGTCTCCTTCTCGATCTACGGGCCACTGCTGCTGACCACACTGCACGGCATCCCGATCCTGACCACCGGCTACATCATCGCCGCCGAATCGATCGCCTGGTCGATTCTGTCGATTGCCGTCGCCAATGCGCCGCTGGAGCGCGAACGGCAAATCATCGTCATCGGCGCGCTGATGATTGCATCCGGCCTCGCCGGTTTCGCTTACTCGATCCCGTCGGGGTCGATCCCGCTGATCCTGGTCTGCGCCCTGCTGCAAGGCGGTGGCTTCGGCGTCACCTGGCCGTTCCTGACGCGGATCATCGTCGCCTCGGCTCGCGATGGCGAGCAGACGATTGCCTCGGCCGCCGTGCCGACCATGCAGCGCATCGGCTACGCCGTCGGTGCTGCCGTGGCCGGCATCATCGCCAATGCCAGCGGCTTCTCCGCAGGGCTGAACCGCGATGCGGCGGCCAGCGTCGCCGGCTGGCTGTTCCTCGCCTTCGTGCCGCTCGGCATTGTCGGCTGCCTGGCGGCGTTGAGGATGGCTTTGACGGCAAGCCGGCCACAATTGGCGGCAGGCTGAGGCCACGGCCGGGAACTGGCCGGTTGCCTCCCGACCGGCCAGCCTGTCAAAGCGACGGAAGAACGCTGCGGATGTGATTGGCAAACGCCTCCACCGCAGGCGACCGCTCGGTGTCGGCAAAGGCGATCAGAATGCCAAGGCGCGGCAGTGGCGGCAGCGGCAGAATATGCAGGTCGGATGGCACCGCCTCCTGTGCCATCACGCTGATGGCGAGACCCGACCGCGCCACCGCGATCAACCCGGCAAGGCTGTTGCTGGCGTAGGCGATTTTGTAGCGCAGCCCGGCGCGGGCCATGGCCTCGCACGCCGCTCTGTGGTCGACAGCGTTCGACGCCGACAGCGCCAGCGGCACGGTGTCGCCGAACTCATAGAGATCCAGGGTCGGCTTGCTGCCGACCCAGACCAGCCGTTCCGTGCGCACCACGCCTTGTGCATCATGCGCATTCGAAACCAGTGCCAGGTCGATCTGGCGTGCGTTGAGCAGCGTCCGCAATTCGACGGTCGGCGCTGAGACCACCTTGATTTCGACATCGGGATACATCGTGCCGAAACTCTTCAGGAGGGCGGGAAAGAAGGCGCTCAGATAATCCTCGGGGCTGCCGAAAATGATCGAGCCGTGCAGGCCCTTGTCGGACAGCGCCGAGATCGCTTCATCATGGATTTTGAGAATGCGCTCGGCATAGGCGAGGAACCGCTCGCCGCTGCCGGTGAGCCGCACGCCGCTGCCGCTGCGATGAAACAGGTTTTGGCCCAGCGCCTCCTCGAGCCGTTGTATCTGCATGGTCACGGCCGACTGGGTGCGCCCGACCTGTATGGCCACCGCGCTCAGCGTTCCCGAATGCGCCGCTCGCACGAAGGTCGTCAGCAGCTTGAGATCGAGTGGAACCTGCATATCAATTCCATTGATATCGGAATCCGATTACTATCAATTTTACTGCACCCACGCCATCGGCTATTTTTTCCTCCTCAACGGTTTTATGGAGCTGCGGCATGTCGAAAAACGCGGATCGCGAATTCTGGGCGGCGGCGCAGAAGCATTTGATACGCTATGGCGGCAGCTTCGAGCCCGCCATCATCGAGCGCGCTGTTGGCTCCTTCGTCTACGATGCCGACGACAGGCCCATCCTCGACTTCACCTCCGGTCAGATGAGCGCGCTGCTCGGCCATTCCCACCCCAGGATCGTTTCGACGGTGACCCGCCAAGTCGCGGAGGTCGCGCATCTCTTCAGCGGCATGCTGTCGCGACCGGTGGTCGAGCTTGCCGAACGCCTTGCGGCACTGGCGCCAGGACTCGACCGGGTCATGCTGCTTTCGACGGGTGCGGAATCGAACGAAGCGGCGATCCGCATGGCCAAGCTGGTGACCGGCAAGCACGAGGTCGTTGCGTTCTCGAAGAGCTGGCATGGCATGACCGGGGCTGCGGCGTCAGCGACCTACAGCGCCGGCCGCAAGGGCTACGGACCGGCCACGGTCGGGTCGCTGGCCATCCCTGCCCCTAACAGCTTTCGGCCGCGCTTCAGGAATGCCGACGGCTCGCTCGACTGGCGCACCGAACTCGACGACGCCTTCGACCTCGTCGACAGCCAGTCGACGGGAAGCCTAGCGGCGTTCGTCGCCGAGCCGATCCTGTCGAGCGGCGGCATATTGGAACTGCCACTAGGCTACCTCGCGGCGCTCAAGCAAAAATGCAGCGAGCGCGGCATGCTGCTTATCCTGGATGAGGCGCAGACCGGCATTGGCCGCACCGGCGACATGTTCGCCTTCCAGAGGGACGGCGTCACGCCCGATATTCTTACCCTGTCCAAGACCATCGGCGCCGGCCTGCCTCTGTCAGCTGTCATGACGACAGCCGACATCGAAGAGGCCGCGCACGAGAAAGGCTTCCTGTTCTACACCACGCATGTCTCCGACCCGCTGCCGGCAGCAGTGGGCTTGGCCGTGCTCGATGTGGTGGAAGAAGAAGAACTGGTCGACCGCGCCCGGCATATGGGCGGACGATTGTTCGACGGGCTGTCGCGGCTCAAGCAGCGCTATGAATGCGTCGGCGACGTGCGCGGGCGCGGGCTTCTTCTCGGCGTCGAGATCGTCAAGGACGGCAAGCAGCCCGACCACCAGCTTGGCGCAACCATTGCGGCGGAAGCGTTCCGGCGCGGTCTCAGCATGAACATCGTCAAGCTTCCCGGCATGGGCGGCGTGTTTCGTATCGCCCCGCCGCTGACCATCTCCGAGCAGGAACTGGATCTCGGCCTGCGGATCATCGCAGAGTCGATTGAAGCCGGGCTTGCAGCGAGCGCTCCCGGCATCGCCGCCGAGTGAGTATCGGCGGCCAGAGCGGCCGCTCAGACCACGAGGGTCTTCAGCCGTTCGGCGATGAGCGCGGCGAGCCGCGCCGCCACCTCGTCCTTGCCCATTTCCGGCCATTCCTCGACGCCGGATTTGAAGACGATGCGCACCTTGTTGCGATCGCCGCCCATCACGCCTGTGGGGCCGACGCCGCTTTCATGCGAAACGTCGTTGGCGACGATGAAATCGGCGCCCTTCTTCTTCAGCTTGGCCTCGGCATTGGCGATCAGATCCTGCGTCTCGGCGGCGAAACCGACGACCAGGCCCGGCCGCTTCTGGTGATGGCCGACGCCGGCAAGAATGTCGGGGTTTTCGACCATCTGCAGCGCCGGCGGCCCCTCGCCCGCTACCTTCTTGATCTTTTCGCCGGCCGTACCGGCGGTGCGCCAGTCGGCGACCGCTGCCACGAACACCGCGGCGTCCGCCGGCAGTAGGCTCTCGACGGCGGCCTTCATCTCGCTTGCGGTCTCGACATGCGTCGTCGCAACGCCGGCAGGATCGGCAATGCTCACAGGACCGGAGACCAGTTGGACATCGGCGCCAAGCCTCGCCAGCGCTGCCGCAATCGCATGACCCTGCTTGCCCGACGAGCGGTTGGCGATGTAGCGGACCGGGTCGATCGGCTCATGCGTCGGGCCTGAGGTGACGATGATCCGGCGGCCGGCGAGCGGCTTCGGCTTGCTGTCGAGCATCGCTTCAATCACTGCCACGATCTCCAGCGGCTCGGCCATGCGGCCCTCGCCGGCCTCGTTGCTTTCGGCCATCTCGCCCTTGGCCGGGCCGACGAAGGCGATGCCGTCCTTGGCGAGGGTCGCCCGGTTGCGGCGCGTCGCGGCATGCGACCACATTTTCGGGTTCATCGCCGGCGCCAGCAAAACCTTCTTGTCAGTGGCGAGCAGCACGGTGGAGGCGAGGTCGTTGGCATGGCCGTTGGCGAGCTTGGCCATCAGGTCGGCGGTGGCCGGCGCCACCACCAAAAGGTCGGCCTCGCGCGACAACCTGATGTGGCCGACATCGTGCTCGTCATTGCGATCGAACAGTTCGGTGAAGACATGGTCGGCCGAAAGCGCGCCGACCGACAGCGTGGTGACGAACTCCTGCGCGGCCGATGTCATCACCACTCGCACCGCCGCACCGCGCTCGCGCAGCCGGCGGATCAGGTCGAGCGCCTTGTAGGCGGCAATGCCGCCGCCGATGATCAGCAGGATGCGCTTGCCGGAGAGGCTGCCACGCGACATGACCTTGCTGGCCGCAGCGGCAGTCGGCGCTATCGGGCTGCGTGCGCTTGCCAGTTCGCGCAGCGTCTGTTCGATCTGGTCGATGCGGCCAGAGGGGCCAAGCTGTCCCTCGACCGCGGCGCGGATCATCACCCGCGCCTGCTCTTCCATTGAGCGATCGTTCTCCGCCGCCAGCCGGCGCAGCAGATCCTTGACCTCGTCGTCAAGGTTGCGAATGGTGATGCTGGCCATATGATTGCACTCTGCTCGAAATCGCCGGATGCAACGATAGCAATGCAATCATTTTGAGACAAGCCGTTCCCGGCAGACGGCTAGAGCAGCTTCCAGGCAATATAGACCAGCGTCAGCGCGATCACCCACAGCGCCAGCCGGCCTGAGCGGGTGTAGCGGGCTTCGGCCTTGCCGATGGCGCGCGATGTCGCCTCGTCGAAACGCAGCCCGTGCTCGGCCATCAGATCGATCTCCCGCGACAGCCGCTCGGTGCGGGCGGCGAGGTCGGGTGCTTGGCGCGCCAGCGCCAGCAGCGCCTTGGCGCTGTCGCGCGCATCCATCAAAAGTCCGCTCGGGCCAAGATTGCCGGCGATCCACTGGCCGACCACCGGCTCGGACGTCTTCCACATGTTGAAGGCCGGATCGAGCGTGCGCGCCACACCTTCGACCACCACCATGGTCTTCTGCAGCAGGATCAGTTCCGGCCGCGTCGCCATGTCGAACAGTTCGGTGACCTCGAACAGCAGCGTCAGAAGCTTGGCCATCGAGATGGTCTCGGCCGGCTGGCCATGGATCGGCTCGCCAATGGCGCGGATCGCCTGGGCGAAGGCCGCGACATTGTGCTGGCGCGGCACATAGCCGGCCTCGAAATGGACTTCGGCCACGCGCAGATAGTCGCGGGTGATGAAGCCGTAGAGGATTTCGGCGAGGAAGCGGCGCTCCTTCTTGCCGAGTCGCCCGGCAATGCCGAGATCGACGGCGACGATATCGCCGTTCGCCTCGACGAACAGATTGCCCGGATGCATGTCGGCATGGAAGAAGCCGTCGCGCAACGTGTGGCGCAGGAACGACTGGATCAGGTTGGTGGCGATGGCCTTGAGATCGTGACCGACCGCCACGAGACCAGCCACGTCGTTCATTTTGACGCCGTCGACCCACTCCATGGTCAGCACGTCGCGGCCGGTGCGTTCCCAGTCGACCGACGGCACGCGAAAACCGGGATCGTCCTTGGTGTTTTCGCCGAGCTCCGAAAGCGCGGCCGCCTCGAGCCGGAGATCCATCTCGACCTTGGTGGTCTGCGCCAGCGTCTCGGTCACCTCGATCGGCCGCAGCCGGCGCGATGACGGGACGTACTTCTCCTGCAGGCGGGCGGCGAGGAAATAGCTTTCGAGATCCTGGAAGAAGCGGTGGCGCACGCCCGGCCGGATCACTTTCACCGCCACCTTGGTATCAACGCCATCATGGATGGCTTGCGCAGGATGAACCTGGGCGATGGAGGCCGCCGCGACGGGATCGCCGAACTCGGTATAGAGCTCGCCGATCTTGCGCCCGAGCGAGCCCTCGATAGCCGCCACAGCTTCCGCCTGCGGGAAGGTGTGCATCTTGTCCTGCAGCATGGCGAGGTCGAGCGCCATGTCGTTGCCGACGACATCGGGCCGCGTCGCCAGGAACTGACCTAGCTTGACGTAGGAGGGCCCAAGCCGGACCACCGCCTTGGCCAGCCGGTCGCTGCGCTCATAGGCAAGCGCGCGACGGCGGGTGAACAGCCGCGCCATGCCCCAGCCGAATTTCGGCAGGCCGCTGAGCTCGTCGCCCGGAAGTGCTGCGATCACGCCCTCGCGGACCAGCACCCAGCCGGCCCGTGCGAGCCGAAAGGCGGCGCCGACGCTGCTCATGCCCAAACCTGCTGCAAATTGACCTGCTGCAAATTGGCCTGCTGCAAACTGTCCTGCCTCAAAGCTTCCAGCCCGAATGCAGCGCGGCAATTCCGCCGGAATAGTTGCGGAACGATACCCGCTCGAAGCCGGCCCGGGTGATCATCGAAGCAAAGTTCTGCTGGTTGGGAAATTTGCGGATCGATTCGACCAGATAGGAATAGGGCTCGCCGTCGCCGGTCACCATCTTGCCGATCTGCGGAATGGCGTTGAACGACCAGGCTTCGTAGACCTTGTCGAGCAGCGGCATCTCGACCTCGGAAAATTCCAGGCAGAGGAACCGCCCACCGGGCTTCAGCACGCGGAATGCCTCGCTGAGCGCGACATCGATGCGCGGCACGTTGCGGATGCCGAAAGCGATGGTGTAGGCGTCGAAGGTAGCGTCCGCAAAAGGCAGTTCCTCGGCATTGGCCTCGACGAAATCGGTGCTTCCGGACAGGGCCTTCTTCTCGGCCCGGTCGCGGCCGACGCTGAGCATCGAGCCATTGATGTCGAGCACCGTGGCATGCGCATTGCCATGGCTGGCGTCGACGATGCGGAAGGCGATGTCGCCGGTGCCGCCGGCCACGTCGAGCACTTTCCAGCCCGGACGTTTCGGCGGATTGAGCCATGTCACCATGGCGTCCTTCCACAGCCGGTGCAGTCCGGCCGACATCAGGTCGTTCATCAGGTCGTAGCGGCCCGCCACCTTGTGGAAAACGTCATTGACCAAGGGCTGCTTGTCGCCTGGCCCTACGCTCTTGAAACCATAGGAGGTTTCCATGCCGCCCGCGGCCGTGGTTCTCTCAACTGACATTATTTTGATCCGTCATAAAACCGGCGGGACCATAGCCGATCGATGGTGCGGGCGCTATTGTTTAAGGCGCGGTGTTCAGCCGCGCTTCCAGGTGGCGGGTTTTCAAGACCTGGACTGACCGACGGGATGTTTGAATGCCTTTGAAAGCAGAACTGCACTGCCACATCGAAGGGGCAGCGGCGCCCGAGCTCGTCATCCGCCAGGCGCAGAAATACGGCAAGGACACCTCGCCCTATATTCAGAACGGCTCCTTCGTCTGGCACGATTTCAGCTCCTTTCTCGCGGCTTACGATTTTTCCTCCGATTTGTTCCGCACCGAGGAGGATTATGCGCGCCTCGCCGACCATTATCTGACCAGCCTTGCCCGCGACGGCGCTATCTATTCCGAAGTCTTCACCTCGCCCGACCATGCCGTCAGGGCCGGCCTGTCACCCAAGGCCTACACCGACGCGCTCGGCGAAGGCATGCTGCGCGCCAAGGCCAAGACCGGCATAGAGGGCCGCATGATCGTCACCGGCGTGCGTCATGTCGGCGTCGAATCGATCGAGCAGGCGGCGCGCTTTGCGGCGCGCTGCGGCAACCCGCTGGTCACCGGCTTCGGCGTCGCCGGCGACGAGCGTATCGGCGAGATGGAGGATTATGTCAGGGCCTTCGAGATCGCCCGCGAAGCCGGCCTCGGCATCACCATCCATGCCGGCGAACTGACCGGCTGGGAGACGGTACAGGCAGCCCTCGACCACATCCGCCCCTCGCGCATTGGCCATGGCGTGCGCGCCATCGAAAACCCCGACCTGGTGCGGCGCATCGCCGATGAGGGCATCGTGCTCGAATGCTGCCCCGGCTCCAACATCGCGCTCCAGGTCTACGAGACTTTCGCCGACCATCCCTTCACCGCTTTGCAGGCAGCCGGCTGCAAGGTGACGCTGAACTCCGACGACCCGCCCTATTTCTGGACCTCGCTGAAGCGCGAATACGATATTGCCGCCGAACATTTTGCCATGAACGAAAAGGCGCTGACCGCCGTCACCAAGACGGCGATCGAGGCCGCTTTCGTCGACAGGAAGACCAAGACGGCGCTTCTTGCGCGGCTGAACGCCGTCGCGCGCTGATTTCCCGCGACAAAGCTGTGGCCGGCGCCGCCAGGCGGTTCCTTGGCCGGCGCATTGTCGCTAGGGTTGTTGCAAGCAGCGAAAATTTCAGGAGTAACCCATGCAGGGCGTCACCGTCGTCGACCACCCGCTTGTCCAGCACAAGCTGACCATCATGCGCAAGAAGGAGACGTCGACAGCCGGCTTCCGGCGGCTGCTGCGCGAGATTTCGTTGCTGCTCGGCTATGAGGTCACCCGCAACCTCGAACTGACGACGACAACCATCGAGACGCCGATCGAGACCATGGAGGCGCCGACGCTGGAGGGCAAGAAGCTGGTCTTCGCCTCGGTACTGCGCGCCGGCAACGGCTTGCTCGAAGGCCTGCTCGACTTGGTGCCGGCGGCGCGCGTCGCCCATATCGGCCTCTACCGCGACCACGAGACGCTGGAGGCGGTGGAATATTTCTTCAAGGCCCCGAGCGATCTCGCCGACCGGCTGGTGATCGTCGTCGACCCGATGCTGGCGACCGCCAATTCGGCGATCGCGGCGATCGACAAGCTGAAAGGGCGCGGCGCCACCAACATCCGCTTCCTCTGCCTGCTGGCGGCACCAGAGGGCATCGAGCGCTTCACCAAGGCGCATCCGGATGTTCCGGTGTTCACCGCCTCAATCGACCGCCAGCTCAACGAGAAGGGCTACATTATGCCCGGCCTCGGCGATGCCGGCGACCGCATGTACGGGACCAAATGACGGCGGCTGGCAAAGCCGGCCGACACAGCCTCGTTTACCGCCCGTTTACGCAAAGCCTCGGTTTCGGGCCGGCGTTAAAGCGGCAAACACCATATGCGCACGAGAATGGCCCTTCACGAAGGTCCATTCATGCTGCGCAAGCTTCTCATTTTGGGCGTGTTCGCCGGAACATCGGCGTCGATCCCGATCGTCTACCAGTCGAACCCGCAAATGCTTGACGGCCTGCTGAAGTCGACGGTCGCCAGCAAGCCGGCCGCGCAACCGCAGCCCGAGCTGAACCTCGCCTCGGTTCCTGACAAACCGGCCGCACCGCTGCCCACCGGCCGCAAGGTATTGGTGGCGGCTGACGAGCGCGGCCATTTCACCTCCGCCTTCAAGCTCAACGGCCGCCAGGTCGACGGCATGATCGACACCGGTGCCACGCTGGTCGCCATCAACACCTCGACGGCGCGGCGCATCGGCATCTCGCTCAACCCGTCGGATTTCAGCCATCAGGTCAACACCGCCAACGGCGCGATCAGAGCGGCCGTGGTCAACATCGACCGCCTGCAGATCGGCAAGATCAGCGTCGACAACATCCAGGCGGTGGTGCTCGACGACAGGGCGCTGCAGACCAACCTGATCGGCATGAGCTTTTTGCAGCGGCTGGCAAAGTACCAGGTCGAAAACGGCACATTGCTGCTCGTGCAGTAGGCTGCCACGGGTTCGGGTAACAAATGCACGTCGCGTCGAACCGAGTTCAGTTCAATCAGACGCAGCGCCGCCCCTCATTGTCCTGCCGGACATTTCTCCCCGTATAGTGACGGGGAGAAAAAAGCCGTCACCTAAAGATTTCGCCAATCGCCAGCGGTGCAAGAGAGCCGCCAGGGTCGCGGACAGTTCCCTTCTCCCCGTCACTATACGGGGAGAAGGTGCCGGCAGGCGGATGAGGGGCGGCGCGTACCAACGATGTTGAACTAACCCTTTAACGATCGTTTCAACCCGACTCGCTTTAACCGCGCGCCAGCACCCGGCGAATGACGGTCTTGTCGGCGGCCGGCTTGGAAGCCCCGATCGTGTAGGCCGAAAGCACAGCTGCGGCGGCCGCTTCGGCCTCCGCTTTCGTGCGGGCATGGACCAGCGCCAGCGGCTCGCCGGATCGCACCTCGGCGCCGATCGGCAGCAGCCTGGTGATGCCGACCGCATGATCGATCCTGTCGTCCGGCCGCGTCCGCCCGCCGCCGAGCCCGACCACGGCAAGGCCGATGTCGCGGGTGGCAATCCCCGTGACAAAGCCGTTTTCGGTTGCCTTGACCGTAAACTCCACCGCCGCTTTGGACAGGTATTTCTCCGGCTTCTCGACGAAATCGGCGGGACCGCCAAGCGCCGCCACCATGCGCGCGAAAATGGCCGCCGCGCGGCCACCGGCCAGCGTTTCGGCGGCGCGCCTGAGACCATCTTGCTGGGATGACACCAGTCCCGTCGACTGCAGCATCTCTGCGGCAAGCGCCAACGTCACATCCTCCAGCCGCTTGTCGCGGAACCGCCCGGTCAGGAAGTCGACGGCGTTGCGCACCTCGACCGCATTGCCGGCCGCCGACGCCAGCGGCTCGTTCATGCCGGTGACCAGCGCCGAGGCCTTCAGGCCGGCGCCATTGGCGACCTCGACCAGGCTGTTGGCCAGGGCGGTCGCATCGCGCGACTTCTCCATGAAGGCGCCATTGCCGACCTTGACGTCGAGCACCAGCGACTGCAGGCCGGCCGCCAGCTTCTTCGACAGGATCGAGGCGGTGATCAGCGGCACCGATTCCACCGTTCCGGTGACGTCACGGATTGCATAGAGGCGGCGATCGGCGGGCGCGAGATCTGCGGTCTGGCCGATGATGGCGCAGCCGGTCTCCAGCACCGTCTTGCGGAAACGCGCAACATCCGGCTGGCTGATATAGCCTGGAATGGCGTCCATCTTGTCCAGCGTGCCGCCGGTATGGCCGAGGCCGCGGCCGGAGATCATCGGCACATAGGCGCCGCAGGCGGCAACGATCGGCGCCAGCATCAGCGAGACATTGTCGCCGACGCCACCCGTCGAATGCTTGTCGGTGACCGGACCCGGCAGGTCCGACCAGTCGAGCACGTCGCCGGAATCGCGCATCGCCAGCGTCAGCGCCACCGCTTCGTCGCGGCTCATGCCGTTGAAGAACACTGCCATTGCAAAGGCGCCGACCTGCCCGTCCGACACGCTGCCCGAAGCCACGCCGGCGACGAAGGCCGCTATCTCCTGCGCCGACAGTTTCTGGCCGTCGCGCTTGCGACGGATGATTTCCTGCGGAAGCATCAGGCGTCGTCGCCCTTCGGCTCCGGCAGACCGTCCTGGAACACATGCGTAAGGATCGTCGCCAGCCGCGCGCCGCCGATCGGCGCCATGTCCTTGGTCTCCTGGTGCGACAGCTCCGCCCCGGTCATCCCGGCGGCGAGGTTGGTGATCACCGAACAGGCGGCAACGCGCAGGCCGAGGAAGCGGGCGAGGATGACCTCCGGCACGGTCGACATGCCCACCGCATTGGCGCCCATGATACGGGCCATGCGGATTTCGGCCGGCGTCTCGAAGCAGGGGCCGGAAAACCACATATAGACGCCTTGATGCAGCCGGGTCCCGGTGGCCTTGGCGGCGCGTTCGATCGCCGCACGCAGGCCGACGTCATAGGCCTCGGTCAGGCCGACGAAGCGGCGATCGCTCGGCTCGCCGATCAGCGGGTTGGAACCGGAGAAATTGATATGGTCGGTGATCAGCATCACCGATCCCGGCGGCATATCGGGTTCGACCGAACCGGCGGCGTTGGTCAGGATCAGCTTGGTGATGCCGATGCCGGCGAGCACCTCCAGCGCCGGCCGCATCGCCGCGGCAACGCCGTGCTCGTAATAGTGGGCGCGGCCCGACAGCATCAGCACCGGCGTGCCGGCAAACAGCCCCGCCACCACCTCGCCGGCATGGCCGGTAACGCCGCTGCGGGGGAAACCCGGCAGGTCGGCATAGGAAACGCGCACGGCATTTTCGACCTGGTCGACAAGCCCGCCAAGGCCCGACCCCAGCACCATGGCGGTGGTCGGCGCCAACCCGTCCAGTCGTTCAACGAGATGGTCCAAAGCTTCTTTCATGTCAGCCAATCTTCATTTCAAAATGTCGCCGCGGAATCCGTAGGGCAGCATGTCGCCCATGGTCACGGTCTCGACCACGCCGCCATTGTCGCAGAGGTAGAGTTTCGTGTCTGGCCGGCAGAATTCCGCCAGCCTCTGCCGGCAGCCGCCGCAGGGCGTGCACTTCGCCATGCGCGAGGCAATGACAGCGATCTCCACGATCTTGCCGCCGCCGCCCATGATGTAATGGCCGAGCGCGGTGGTCTCGGCGCACCAGCCTTCCGGATAGGATGCCACCTCGATGTTGGCGCCGGTGAAGACACGGCCGTCCTCGGTGCGCAACGCCGCACCCACCGGAAACTTCGAATAGGGCGCGTAGGCCTTGGCCATGGCCTCTTGCGCGGCTTCGAACAGATCATGCGACATTCAGGTGTTCTCTCCGACGATCATGGTCAAAACCCGGCGCTTTGCGTTTTCCTCGCGCCTTACAAGCACCGAGCCGCGTGTTCGGCTCAGCGGTCCGAGACTAGCCTGCCCGGATCAACGTTCCTTGACATAGGGTACGCCGCCGGCGCGTGGCGGGATCGCCTTGCCGATGAAGCCGGCCAGCAGGATCACGGTCAGCACATAGGGCAGCGCCTGCATGAACTGCACCGGCACCTTGCCGATGAGCGGCAGCGGCGAGCCCTGCAGGCGGATCGCCGCCGCGTCGAGGAAGCCGAACAGAAGGCAGGCGAACATGGCGTTGACCGGCCGCCATTTGGCAAAGATCAGCGCCGCCAGCGCGATATAGCCCTTGCCCGCGGTCATATCCTTCACGAAGCCGCCATTCTGCACCATCGACAGATAGGCGCCGGCAATGCCAGTGAGGATACCGGTGCAGATCAGCGCCCGGTAGCGCAGCCAGGCGACCGAGATACCGGCGGTGTCGACGGCGGCCGGGTTCTCGCCGACCGCGCGCAGCCTGAGGCCGAAGCGGGTACGAAACAGCACCCACCAGGTGAACGGCACCATGGCGAAAGCGAGATAGACCAGGATCGAGTGCCCGGACAGAAGCTCAGAATAGATCGGTCCGATGATCGGCACGTCGTGGATGGCGGCCGCGCCAGGCAGAGTGATGGCCTCGAAGCGCTCGCCCGGCTGCAGCGCCGGCGTTCGCCCGCCCTGCTGGAACCAGGCCTGGCCCAGAATGATGGTCGACCCGGCGGCGACGAAGTTGATTGCCACACCGGAGACGATCTGATTGCCGCGGTGGGTGATCGACGCGAAGCCGTGCACCAGGGCGAAGGCGACCGACATCACGATCGCCATGCCGAGACCGAGGAAGGCCGAATGGAGGACCGAAGCTGCGGCCGCACCGGCGAAGGCGCCGACCAGCATCTTGCCTTCCAGCCCGATGTCGAAAACGCCTGCGCGTTCCGAATAGAGGCCGGCGAGGCAGGCGAGCAGCAGCGGCACCGACAGGCGGATGGTCGAGTCCAGGATCTGCACGATGGCGATGAACACATCCATCTCAGGCGCCCTTCCCTTTGACCGCTTCAATGCCCACAGACCTTGGACTGAACGAAGCGAACAGCGCCTGGACATAGGGCCGGAACATGTGCTCCAGCGCACCGGCAAACAGGATGACCAGGCCCTGGATGATGACGATCATGTCGCGGGAAATTGCAGGCATCTCGAAGGCAAGTTCGGCGCCACCCTGATAGAGCATGCCGAACAGGATCGCCGCCAGCACGATCCCGACCGGGTGCAGCCGCCCCATCAGCGCCACGGCGATGCCGACGAAACCGGCGCCGGAGACGAAATCGATCGCCACATTGTGCTGGTCGCCCATCACCGGGTTCAGCGTCATCATGCCGGCCAGCGCGCCCGAGATCATCATCGCGATGAGGATGATGCGCGTCTCCGAAATGCCGGCATAGCGCGCTGCCTTCGGGCTGTGGCCATAGGTGCGCATCTCGTAACCGAGCTTGGTGCGCCAGATAAGCAGCCAGACCAGGAAGGCCATCACCAGCGCCAGCAGGAAGCAGATGTTGAACGGCGCCGAGCGGATCTTGGCGCCGAACAGTTCGATGATCCAGTTGAGCTTCGGCAGTTCTGCGCCGGCGAGGAAGTTGCGGGTCTGCGGCGCCTGCGAGGCAGCCGGCTTCAACGGCCCGACCAGGAGATAGACCATGATCGAGGCGGCGATGAAATTGAACATGATGGTGGTGATGACGATGTGCGAACCGCGCTTGGCCTGCAGATAGGCCGGGATCAGCGCCCACAGCGCGCCGACGGCGGCCCCGGCGGCGATCGACAGCGGAAACGTCAGCCACCATGGCAACACACTGTCGAAGGCAAGGCAGACCACGCCCACGCCGAGGCCGGCAATATAGGCCTGGCCCTCGGTGCCGATGTTGAACAGGCCGCAATGCGCGGCCACCGCCACCGACAGGCCGGTGAAGATGAAGGTGGTGGCGTAAAACAGCGTGAAGGCGATGCCGGTTCCCTTGCCGAAGGCGCCTTCGACCAGGATGACAGCGGCGCGGAACGGGTTCTCGCCGACCAGCATGACGACGAAACCGGCAACGATGAAGGCCACCGACAGATTGATCAGCGGGATCAGCCCATAATCGGCCCAGGCGGGCAATTTGGCATAAGGCGTGCTCATTCTGCCGCCTCCTGGCGCTCGACACCCGCCATCAAGAGGCCAAGCTCGCCTTCGGTCGCCTCCGGGCCGCGTTCGCCGACGATGCGGCCGGCAAACATCACCAGGATGCGGTCGGACAGCGAACGGATCTCGTCGAGTTCCACCGACACCACCAGCACTGCCTTGCCCTGGTCGCGCATGGCGATCAGCCGCTTGTGGATGAATTCGATGGCGCCGACATCGACCCCGCGCGTCGGCTGGCCGACGATGAGAACACCCGGGTCTTGTTCCATTTCCCGCGCCAGCACGATCTTCTGCTGGTTGCCGCCGGAGAAATTCGCCGTCTTCAGGCGTGGGTTGCCGGGACGAATGTCGTATTTCTCGATCTTGTCCTTGGCGTCGGCCATGATCGCATCGATGTTGAGGAACGGCCCTTTGAGATAGCGCGGGTCGTCATGATAGCCGAGGATCGAATTCTCGTTCTCCTCGAAGGCCAGCACCAATCCGACATGATGGCGGTCCTCCGGCACATGGGCGAGCCCGCGGTCGCGCAACTCGCCCGGATCGGCGGCACCGGTCAGGTCGATCGGCTTGCCGTCGAGCATGACCGAGCCGGAAACGGCGCGCCTGATGCCGGAAATCGCCTCCAGCAGTTCGGACTGGCCGTTGCCGGCGACACCGGCAATGCCGACGATTTCGCCGGCGCGGATATCGAAGGAGATGTCGTCGACCATGGTGACGCCACGGGAATCCTTCACCGTCAGGTTCTTGACCGCGAGCTTGACGGCGCCGGCTTCCGCCTCGCCCTTTTCCACCCGCAGCAGCACGCGCCGTCCGACCATCAGCTCGGCCAGTTCGCCCACCGTCGTCTTGGCTGTTTCGCGCGTCGCCACCATCGTGCCCTGGCGCATGACCGAGACGTTGTCGGTGATGGCCATGATCTCGCGCAGCTTGTGGGTGATCAGCACCACTGTCTTTCCCTGTTCCTTCAATTGCTTGAGGATGCGAAAGAGGTGGTCGGCCTCGGCCGGCGTCAAGACGCCCGTCGGCTCGTCGAGGATCAGGATTTCGGCGCCTCGATAAAGCGCCTTGAGGATTTCGACGCGCTGCTGCAGGCCGACCGGCAGTTCCTCGATGATGGCATCGGGATCGACTTCCAGCCCGTATTCGCGCTCGAGGCGCTCCAGTTCGGAGCGCGCCTTGGCGATGCTCTTTTTCAACAGCGCATCGCTTTCGGCGCCGAGGATGATGTTTTCCAGCACGGTGAAATTGTCGACCAGCATGAAGTGCTGGTGCACCATGCCGATGCCGAGCGCGATGGCGTCATTGGAGGTCTTGATCGACGCCGGCTTGCCGCCGACGCGGATTTCGCCGCTGTCGGCCTGGTAGAAGCCGTAGAGGATCGACATCAGCGTCGACTTGCCGGCGCCGTTCTCGCCGACAATGCCGTGGATGGTGCCGCGCGCGATCTCCAGATTGATATCGCGATTGGCACGAACGGCGCCAAAACTCTTGTTGATGCCGATCAGTTCGATTGCGGCTTGCGCCATGCAGCCTGTCCCATTCTTATTTTTTATCGCTTGGTCAAAACGCCTAGCATGATGTCCCGTCTGTGCCAATTGGCGGCGCAGCGACCACTCTCGACAAATCCCGGTGCGATTGTCAATTTCGAACGTGGCCGGAGACCTTCACATTCACTAATATACAAGGCTCAATGGGCATCACTTTGTAACTGCGTGCACCGAGACCTGGGGAATTTCGAATGATCATGCCTGCCGACCGGCTGACGACGCTGGAAATCCGCACCACCGAGCAGGAAAAGACCATCGAGGAACTGTCCGGCCAGATCGCCGAGCAGTGGCAGGTGATCGAGCGCATGCAGCGCAAGCTCGATGCCCTGACCGAGCGCTTCATGGCGCTGGAGGAACAGTCGGCGCCGGATGTGCCGATAACCAAACCACCGCACTGGTAGCAAGGAGAAGCCGATGGCCAGTGAGAGCGATCCCGTTGCGCGTGCCGGCGACTATGTGCTTGGCCTGATGAACGACCGCGACCGGGAGCGCGCCGAGCGCGACCTCGAGATCGACCCCGCCTTCCGCGACACGGTGATGCGGCTGGCCGAGCGCATGCATGTCTTCGACCGCACGGGGCCGCCGTCGGGTGGCAGCGACCGCTGGCGGCTGATCTCGCAACGCATCGCCGAAATGCCGCAAATGCGGGTGGTCGGCCACGACGAGGTTAAGCCGGCGCCGGTGATCAGCAAGCTGGAGCGCCGCCCGTATGGCGTGGGTGTGCATTCGCTCGGCGGCCGGCGCGGCGCCGTCATCGCCATCGCGCTGATCGTGGTGTTTGCGCTGGGTTATCTCTTGGGCTTGTTGTCGGCGGGAAGTGCGCTTCTGCCTTGAACGGCGGAGCAAGTCGCATAAGACGCACCCCCCTCCGTCTCGGGCTTCGCCCGAGCCCGCGACGCTGGTACTGCCGATCTCCCCCTTTGCGGGGGAGATGGCCGGCAGGCCAGAGGGGGGTATGCAGGATCACCAGCCTGAATTGCTTCCGCCGGGAATGAACCCGTGAATTGGCTGATAGGCTGAGGGACAGCACCCCCCTCTGCCTCCCCCGCAAGGGGGGAGATCGGATGTCGCCGAGACCCTCGCCAATCTTCAACGACCCCAAAACAAAACCGCCGGGCTTTCACCCGGCGGTTCCAAACCTTAGTCCTTGCCTATCAATACGGGCAGGCGTTGTCGGCGGTGTAGTCATGCACCTCGATCTTGCCGGCGATGATGTCGGCCTTGGCCTTTTCGACCGCCGCCTTCATCTCGTCGGTGACCAGCGCCTTGTTGTTGTCGTCCATGGCGTAGTCGACGCCGCCTTCCTTGAGGCCGAGATTTTGCAGGCCGCCTTTGAAGGTGCCGTTCTTGCCGTCCATGAAGGCGGTGTAGACGGCCACGTCGACGCGCTTCAGCATCGAGGTCAGCACCTTGCCGGGCTGCAGGCCGTTCTGGTTGGAATCGACGCCGATGCCGAGCTTGCCGGCATCCGCCGCCGCTTGCAGCACGCCGACGCCGGTGCCGCCGGCCGCGGCATAGACCACGTCGGAGCCCTGGTCGATCTGCGTCTTGGCGATCTCGCCGCCCTTGGCCGGATCGTTCCACGCCGCCGGCGTGTCACCGGTCATGTTCTGGATGACGTCGGTAGCACCGGCAGACTTGGCGCCGCCGACATAGCCGCATTCGAACTTGCGGATCAGCGGAATGTCCATGCCGCCGATGAAGGAGACCTTCTTCGTCTTCGAGGCCATCGCCGCCATGATGCCGACGAGATAGGAGCCTTCGTTTTCCTTGAAGACAAGCGAGCGGACATTGGGCATATCGACGGCGTCGTCGATGATGGCGAAGTTGAGGTCGGGATATTCCTTGGCGACCACCTTCAGCGCATCCTCCCAGGCAAAGCCGGCCATGACGATCGGATTGCGGCCGTCTTCGGCGAAGCGGCGCAGCGCCTGCTCGCGCTGCGAGGCGTTGGACACTTCGAACTCGACATAGGCGATGCCGGTCTCGGTCTTGAACTTTTCGGCGCCGTGATAGGCAGCCTCGTTGAAGGATTTGTCGAACTTGCCGCCGAGATCGTAGAGGATGGCCGGCTGGACATCCGCGGCGAAAGCCGGAAGAACCATTGCGGTTGCGGCCAGGAGGCCGAGAACGATACGTTTCATGTGATCCACACCCTGTCGGTTATTTTTTTCCGTTACGCGCCGCCCGCTTGCCCGGTTCTCCGGCAGGCATGCGACATCAGCCAGGAGTGTACTCCCCTCCCGCTCCAGGCAATCTGGCACGGCCCGAAACAAAATTCACGCGGAATTTTGACCTTTTGGAAAAGCATGCCCAAGGCGGTGAACAACCGTGAACGGTTGCCGCTTTGTCGTCGCCGATCCGCCGGAACAACCCGTCAGCCCGGGGCGAATTCTCCGCCTCGCCGCCGGCGCCGGTAGCCGATTGCGTGGAACAGCAAGGCAGCGACCGCGAACACGGCAAAGCCGGGCTGGGCAAGCACCCAGGCGATGCCGGCATCCCATACGATCGGGCTCGCGTTGGCGCGCACGAAGGTCTCGAAGGCCGCGCGGGTGTCGGGCGACACCGCCAGCCAGCTCGAATTGAGCGGTGTCATGACCAGCGCGGAGGCCGCCACCGAGCGCGTCGCGTCAAGCACCGCCATGATGACGGCGACCGAAAGGGCGACCATGGCCGCGAGGCGAAACAGAAAACGCAACATCGAGATCTTTCCTCCGGTCCTCAAGCTCCTCCCGAGGACCATCCGGTCAAGACGAGGAATAGAATGCGTATGCCCGGCGCGCAATCGGCCTACGCGAATTTGAAGCTCCCCGTCCGCCTATATGGTCGCCTTTCGGCTGCGCCGATGCACGAGCCAGACGCCGAGGATACCGCCGCCGATGGCGCCGACCACCAGCCCGGCAAGGCCGATGAACACCGCGAAGTAGCCGCAGCCGCCCTCGAAACAGCTGATGTCGGTGACTTCGGCGATGGCAGCACCGAGCGCGAAGCCGGCGACGGCGCCGCCGACCGCGCCGAGAATGATGCCGAGCAGCGCGGCGACGATCGAGGCGAAGACTGACGGCGCTTGCGCTTGCCGCGCGGTATAGACGGCCGCAGGTCCGGCATCGCGGCGCAGCAGGTAGATGCAGAACAGGCCGATGCCGATTTCGGCGGCAGTGATCGCCATGCTCCTGGCGGAAAAGACGAAATCCGGCACAGCCAGCACATAGGCCTGCCTTGCCAGCAGAAAGACGATGATGGCGATCTGCCAGAAGGTGAAATGGCGCGGGAAGTGCGCCGAACGGCCGAAGGCGAGGCCGAGCAGATAGAGCCCCCACAGGATGGTGATGATATCGAAGGCCAGCGCGCCAAGGACGAAATAGAAGACCGTGTCCGGCAGGCCGGAATTACCGACCAGCCACCAGGCCGAAACCAGGCCATAGGCCGACCACGCCATGACGAAGGCCAGCCAGACCACCGGTATGAAGGACAGGTCCGAACGCCCGGGCGGCAACCCGCCTGGGATGCCTCCGGCTGGCGTTCCGCTGCCGGGATTTTCGCCAATCGATGTCATGTCGGACAATGCCCCCCCGCAAAGCCTCTGCCTCACTCGACAACTGGCCCGGGGCGAAGTCAAGCGCGGCCGTCCCCACGGCGTTGCCTGTGCACACCATTCGGCGCCCAGCGCTTCTGGAACGTAGGCGCCGACGATCCCGCGAAACGATGCATGGCCGGCAAAGATAATAGACTGCCGTTATGGCTTGGCATTCGGCGCCGGATCGACTAGATGAGCCCCGCGCCTGTTTGATTGACGGGCGCCGGGAAGGGCATCCGCTGGTTGGCGGCGCCCGCAGCGCGGGTCTCCCCCGCACTCCCAAAGGGATGCATCTCCCCAACCCGCTCGGCAAAACCGGCCGACGCGAATGCAAGGACGGAGAGGTGGCCGAGTGGTTGAAGGCGCACGCCTGGAAAGTGTGTTTACGGGAGACCGTAACGCGGGTTCGAATCCCGCTCTCTCCGCCAACTTACCCCTCAAAAAACCCACCATTACCGGCATTTCCATCCTCCTATTGACCTTGAACGCGCAACATGTGCCTTATCTCGTGTAACAAACTGTGTAACACGGGGGCGATTGAATGGCGCGGAAAGGTCCGCCAAAGCCGCATAAGCGCGACGGCACCTGGTACCTCATCCGCCGTGTTCCGAAGGAATTCGCCGCGCTCGATCGGCGCGTTCTGGTCCGCATCAGCACCGATATCCCGATCGTAGATGATCCCCGCGGCATTCGCGCAAAGGAAGTCGTCTCGCGGCTCAACATCGAGCTCGAGGCCTACTGGCGAGGAGTCCGTGACGGCCAGTCTGGCGAGGCGCGCTTGCGCTTCGAGGCGGCTCAGCTGCGCGCCCGGTCGCTGGGTTTAGTCTATAACACCAATGCCGAGCTTGCCGCGGGTCCGACCGACGATATTGTCAGCCGTATCCGCCTGCTGCTCGACCGCAACGCCATTGATAGTGAGCTTGACGTCGCGGCTGTCCTTGGTGGCGAGCAGCGGCCGACAAAGCGGCTTTCGCAACTTGTCGAGATGTTCGAGGAGCTCGAAAGCCAGAACCTGCTTTCTATGTCGCCGAACCAGATCAAGAAGTGGCGCAACCCAAAGAAGCGGGCGCTGGCCAATCTAATCGAAGTCGTCGGCGATATAGACATCATGAGCCTCAATCGCGACCACGGCATTCAATTCCGTATGTACTGGCAGCGGCGCGTAAGTGTCGAAGGCCTCGACATCGGCACTGCTAACAAGGACATCGGCCATATCTCCAAGATGCTGACCGACATTGACATGGCACACCAGCTGAAGCTGCCGCCAGTGTTCAAGCAGTTGCGTTTGTCTGGCGAGGTGGCGGCCCAAAGAGCGGCGTTCGACACCAAATTTGTGAAAGACAAGATTCTCGCAGAAGGCGCCCTGAAACCGCTCAATGACGAAGCGCGCCACCTAGTGCTGCTGATCGCCGACACAGGCCTGCGCCTGTCGGAGGCGGCGAATCTGCTCCCTGACCAGATCCTCCTCGAGCACGACGTGCCACATGTAAAAATCCGCGCGATCGGCCGCCGACTAAAGACGGAGCAATCCGCCCGCGATATGCCGCTGGTCGGCTGCGCGCTGGCGGTGATGAAGCTCCACCCCAAAGGTTTCCCTCGATACCGCGACAAGGCGGCGTCCCTTTCGGCGATCGTGAACAAGACGCTAGATGCCAATGGCCTGCTGCCGACCGATAATCATAGCCTCTACAGCTTGCGCCACACATTCGAGGATCGGCTGACGGCCGTGGAGGCGCCTGAGAAGATTATCGCTGAACTAATGGGTCACAAGTGGATTCGCCCGAAATACGGCGCCGGCCCGACGCTTGAACACAAGCGCGAATGGCTGTTGAAGATCGCTTTCATACCGCCGGCACATCTTTGATCACTCGCCTCATCATCGCCGACAAAACGGCCCGAGCTCGGCCACGGTTATCCAACTTGGCGCACTTGAGCTCGACGGCGCGCTCCAGATGCCCGAACGTCGGCGCGTATGCGCTTCCAGGAACGGTCACGCTTGCGCTTGCGGCGCGCTCCGATAAATTGGTCGCGAGCCGAGACCAAATCCGAGAGGTCGAAAGGAGGTATGGCGATGTCGCCAGGCAAGAACTCAACCTCCAGCCTTCAGCCCTCACCCGCTCCGAAGCGGAGTACATCCTCGACTTCCGCGATGCTGACGCCCTCTGAGCTCGACTTGCTTCGGCAACAGTCGAAGGAGACGGGCGACGTCGCGCGAAAGGCCTTCCATGGTCTACGCCCCAAAACAGCAAAAGCAGCCTGAGCGCTTGAGGTGCACCGAGCAGACGCGCCTGAGCCCCGCGGAGCAGCATCAAACGTCTGGCCTGCCGACACCACGCACGAGGATCGCATCCCGCTTCCGAATGGCGCGGCCGAATTGGGAACGACGGGCCCGGGGACCGCGGGCGGCTACTACACGCCCAGTCGAGGCGCGATCGTCATCGCGCTGGACAGCAGCGACCCGTTGCGGCCTACCACGAGGCGTTCCATCGCGTGCAAGCGCTGTTCCTCACAGATCCCGACAAATCGATCGTTAAAGCTAAGCTCGGCCAGCTGCGTCGCATGAACGGCGAGACGCGCTTCGGGCCGCCGGCGAAGTTGTAACTGCATATAGGGCGTTCAAAGTGCCTGAAGGCCAGCCGAGGTTCGAAGGCCCTTGCGTCGCTTTAGCCTTGTCTCAGTCTCTAGGTATGCCGCAACCGCAGCTCCAATGACGTTTGGCAACGTCCAGATCATCCGCCGAATCACTCATTCGAATCAGCAAATTTCCGAGGCAACCAGGCCAGACCGCCGACCGAAATCTCTCTCGATTCTTCATCCGGCAACGAAATTAGCGCGCCGTCAAAATCGGCAATATCACGCAAAAACAGCGGGTTAAGCGCTTCGCAACAAATTAATGAACTGTTAACCTGCAACCATCTCTACAGAGACCGTCCGCTAACGTCCGGCTGTTCGCATTAAACACCGGAGAGAAATGGAATGGCCGTACGCATAGTGAGACTAAAGGAACTGGTATTCCGATCGGGACTGGGGCGTAGCTCCATCTACGAGATGGTATCGACCGGAGATTTTCCGGCCCCTGTTCAGATTGGCGAGCGCGCCATCGGATGGATCGAAAGTGAATTTGAGACCTGGCTCAATGCAAAGACGGCTCAACGTGACGCCGTCCGGGAAAGCGCAAAAGCCAAAACGCATGCCCAGCAACTCCGCCGAGCTGTCCATCAGGAAACCGCAGGGGCTCTTCCCAAAGATCAACTGACCTCCAGCAGGAAAGGGCTGAGCTGATGCGCAATTTTGCGAAGATAGCACCACGGATGTGGCTAGATCGACGCTTCAGGAACCTGACCCTTGAGAGCCGCTATTTGTATTTTTACATGCTTACATCTCCGTACCAAAGCATGGCGGGCTGCTTTCAAGTACCCGACGCTCACGTGATGACGGATAGCAGCTTGAATAAACAGCAGTTTTCCTTGGCTCGTAGTTCCCTCATTCAAGGTCGTTTGATCATCTACGACCCAAAAACGGATGAGTATTTTGTTGTTGGCTGGTTCAAAGATAACAAACCGATGAATCCTAAACATCTGATTGGTGTAAAAGGCCACATCGAAAAAATCTGTAGCAAACGAGTGCGCACTGCGGTGCTAGCTGAACTTGAGCAGCGGTGCCCAGGAATGCTAGCTGATCTCGAGCAGCGCGCAGGAAAGATGGTGAAGAGCTCCGACGTAGTTCCATTTAACTCGCGCATTGCGAATACTCGAATTGGCCAGGGTGGGAAGCCGAACGCCTAGCAGATATGGGTCGCTCTCAGTGCGCCATCAAAGGCCCGTCCAAACGCTATCGATACAGTATCGATACACTACCGATACCCTACGGATACCGTATCGACACCCTATCCATACCCTATCGATAGGGTATCAACACAGAGACTTTACGCAGAGAGACAAAACGGAAATCCACCGAAACCAACCAAAGAATCTTACCTAGACCGTCATTCGAAAAAAGTTCGCGCTAGCGGGAAAATCCATCCCCTGCTTTGGACGTGAGGATCGATCAAGGAGGAAAGAACCAGTTGTCGCAAAGCTACGTCGAGTCATGCGAAGCTAAGACCAGGAAGGGAACGGAATGCAGAAACGCAGTTGTGCCAGGGAAGCTCCGATGTCGGTTTCATGGTGGGCTGAGCACAGGCCCCACATCTCAAGCTGGAAAGGATCGGATAGCCGAAGCGCAACGCTCTCGTTGGGAAAGGTGGAGAGCTGAGAACAATCCATGATGGAGCCAGGCTCACGTCTGCAAATTGGCTTGGCTGGCCGTGGTGTTTGAGAGACGATCTCAGATGTTTCCGGACGGTCGCAAACCAATATGGATAGGTCAACAAAGCTTACGAATAACATCACACGAAAAGCGCGTCGTTCCATGGGGTATTACGATTATGTTGACTTTTGTTGACGTGAAAAAATTGTTTTGGGGTAAACGCGTTTCAGGCGCGCTGTAGCGGCCTGGGAATCTTAAGGCGCGTGATGTATAGGCGCCAACGCGTCTCGCGAGTTTCCCGATCACATTGGTTTTTCTGGGACAAGGTGCCCCAATCTGCAGATTAGAAGCCTGAATGTACGGCAGCTTGTGGGAAGCTGTATAGCTGTCTAGGAAGGCGACAAGGAGGCGCGAAGCAGTCCGGCAGCCTTGGGGCGTAAACGGATCGTCCGCTTTCAGATGCGTCTGATGTGGCACGACCACTTTGCGTCGAACCCCCCTTCAAGAAGCAGGCTGCTACTGCCGGCCGTGAGGACTGGTAACTGTTGGTATGCGAGGACTATCCGGGCTCTGCTGGAGCCGGCTTGCCAATGCCACCGTGAGGGCTTGTGCAAGGCACATCGGCGCTGCCAGCGAGCGCGAGAACGTATATTCGTGTTCCGGGACAGCGAAAAGCACCGAGGCTGACTTCGCGAGTGGCGACAAGGTGCTGTCGGAGATGGCGATGATCGGCACATGCGCCGCGGCTACCTGTTCCACGACATTGACGACTTCCGTTGCGTAGAACCGGAAGGATACCGCAAACAGCAGGTCGCGCTGAGTAATCGTGCGCGCCATGTAGGTTGCGAGGCCGCCACTGGGATCCAGCAGAACGCAACGTTTGCCAAGCATCGTCAGGACGTAGCGAAGCAGATCGACAACGGGGGCCGAGCGCAGCTGTCCTATCAGGTAGACCGTCTCACTCTTCTGCAATAAATCGACGGCCTCGACGATCTTGTCAGCCGAAACGTCCGCCAGCAAATCCTGCAGCGATGCGATATCCCGCACAACCAGATCCCGCAGAAACCCGAGTTCGCTTCGATCTTCGCGACTGCCCAGCTCCGCTTCGAGAGCCCGCATTCTCGCCTCGAAGCCTGGCGCGGCCGTGGAAAGGCGCTTCTGAAACAAGCCCTGAAGCTCTTTGAAGCCCTCATAGCCGAGTGACTGCGCGAACCGAACAAAACTGGACGCGTGGATTCCACAGCGCTCGGCGATCGCGGTTACCGAGAGAACCGCTACGTCGTTCGGGTTTTGGGTCAGGTAAACTGAGATGGCCTGATACGATTTACTCATGCCCTCGAAACGATCATGCACGAGGCGGATGAGCTCTTCGTAGTTCTTCGGCGGTTCGGCAACATTCATATTCAAGATTCCTGCAAAATTCGTTGCAGTGTGCCCCGAACTCGTTGGAATTGCCAATGGATTGGCGAAATGGTCCGCACCTTTCAATGCGGACCATTTCCATCGTTCAATAGGCCTGCTGACCGGTCAATTTTTCGATGATCTTGTCGATCGAGACCGCAAGGACGAGCAGCAATCCGGTGACGATAAGCCTGACCTCGTTCTTGACGCCCATTAGATTCAGGCCGTTTTGAACGGTTCCGATGACCAACGCCCCAAGCAGTGCCGCATGGATGGCGCCGCGCCCACCGAACAGGCTGACGCCCCCGATGACTGCCGCCGCTATGGATTCCAGCAGAAGGGTACCGCCGCCGACGCCGCCGCCGGAAAACACACCCACACCCAGCGTACGTGAGGAGGCAATGATGCCCGCTATTGCAGCGACGCCACCGGCGATGGCAAACGCCGCAGTCCGGATGCGCGGCACCTTGATGCCGGAGCGCCTGGCGGCCTCGGCATTGTTGCCGATCGCGTAGAGGTAGAGCCCGAACTGCGTTTCGTTGAGAATGTACCCGCCCAGCCCAAGCAGAACGGCAAATATGAGCACTGGTAACGGAATTCCCTGATTGGCATTGAGGATTACGACCACCCCCGCGCCGATGAGTGCCGATACAGTCAACGGTATAACGACCGAATGCATGATAGAGACTTCCAGGCCGACTTTGCGTCTGCGCCGGATGCTGGAAAGAATGAGAAGCGCCAGCACCACGATGCCGACCGCCCAGGCAACCCAGGCGTAAATTCCTTCGATCGTCGTTTGTGCGATCAATTCGACGCCCGTGCCCATGAGCCCGAAACGTGCGGTGGCAGGCAATAAAAGAAGCTGGATGCCGTTCAAGGCGAGACCGAGCCCTAGCGTAACCACGAACGAAGGCACACCGATCCAGTTTACCCAGCGGGCTGAGCCCGACCCGATTGCAGCACCAAGCAAGACGGACAGCGGAAGAGCAAGCCAGGGGGAGATGCCGTAGTCGACAATCATTTTGGCGCTCATCACTGCCGTGACGCCGTGGATAGCCGCAATCGAGAGATCGATCTCGCGAACCAGAAGCACAAACATCAGACCGAGCGCCATGATGCCGACGACAGTCGACTGCAGCAACAAGTTCGAAAGATTGCGAGGCGTGAGAAACACGTCGCTTTGAAGAGCGAAGAAGACCCAAAGCGCCACGAGTCCAATTATTACTGGCAACGCCCGAAGGTCGCTTCCAAGCAACTCGCCAAAGGTGCGGCGTTTCGGAGCCGCGCTTGCCGGGATCGAGACCATGATTTCCTCCCTGAGGTGAATTTTCGGCGGCGGATCAGCCGGCCAGATTTACACCTTCGTTGCCGCCCACCATCGCATTCACGACCGTCTCGCCGGTCACCTCTTTCGACCGGAAACTGGCGGCGTTCGCGCCAAGGCGCATAACCTCGATCCTGTCTGTCGAGTTGACCACGAAATGATGGATGTCATGGCTGACAACGACCACACCAAGCCCATCATCGGCCAGGCTGCGTATAAGGTCCGCGACTTGCTGCGCGGCCGAGTGGCTCAGGGCCGCCGTGGGCTCGTCCAAGATCACCACCTTGGGCTTCCACAGGACCGATCGGGCGATGGCGATGTTCTGGCGCTGTCCTCCCGACATCGCACCGACGGGTCGGGTTAGCGATAGATTGCTAAGCCGCATCCGGGACATGACCTCGCGTGCCCGCACTTCGCACTCCGCTCGTCTTATGCGGCTACCAAACAGGCGCGAGCCGGTAAGCTCGCGTCCCAAAAACAGGTTCTGCACCGCGTCCAGATTGTTGCATAGGGCGAGATCCTGGTAGACGGTGGCAATGCCATGCTTGGTGGCATCCGACGGGGTGCGAACGAGCGCCGGCCTGCCTTCGATCTCGTATTCGCCGGAGTCAGCGGCGTGAACGCCTGCCATGACTTTGACGAGCGTCGACTTGCCGGCTCCATTGTCACCGACAAGGGCAACAATCTCGCCGGCGTGAACGTCCACGGACGCGCCGCGTAGCGCATGCACCGACCCAAAGGACTTCTGGATGTTGCGGAGGGAAATGAGCGGCACCGACGAACTCGTGGCCGGCGCGTTCCGCATCGAAGGCGCATCTGCTGGTGCGGTCATCGTTTCTCCTCCCCAGGCTCGGTGGGGGGCCATCCTCGGTGGCCCCCCTTGGTGGCTCTACAGGTTCTTCTTGCAGGTATCCGTCGTCTCAATGCCCTTACAGATTTCCGCCCAGGTCCAGACACCTGCCTTGACCACATCGCCGAGGTTGTCCTTGGTGATGTTGGAGACTGGAAGGAATACGGCTGGCACGTCCATGAAGGTGTTGTTGACCTTGCCGTTGATCAGGTTCTGCGGAACCCCTTTGCCTGCCACGATCGATGCGACCACATCGGCGGCATAGGTCGCCTGAACCTTGAGGTCCTTGAGCACGGAGTTGTCCTGCCAGCCCTGCGCGACGTAGCGCAGCGCTTCGACGGTTGCATCCTGACCGCCAGTCACCAGCTTGTCGCCTGGTTTGAAGCCCTGGGAAATCAGTGCTGCAACCGAGCCGCCGGTCGTGCCGTCGTTCATGCCGATGAAGACATCGACGTCGCCGCCATTCTTGGTGAGGCAGTCTTCGGCAAAGCTCTGAGCGATCGTCGGATCCCAGTTCTGCGTGTATTGCTCACAGACGACCTGGACCTTGCCGGAATCGATCAGCGGCTTCAGGAATTCGTCCTGGCCAGCTTCATACTGCTTGGTGCCATATTCGCCCTGGTTGCCCTTCACTCGGGCAACCTTTACCGGGGTTTTCGACATAGCCTTGATCAGTTCGGCGGCGCGCTTGCCCTGCTCGCGGCCAACGGCAAGCGAGTCAAACACCACGTGAGCCTCGGCTTTTCCGCCGACGGCATCGTGATCGTAGAGCACGACCGGCACATTCGCCTTGGCGGCCGCCGCCAGCTCGCCAGCCGCGAGATTGGCATCGGCGGAAGTGAGGAGGATGACCTTCGCCCCCTGGGCAATGGCGTCCTCGACCTGCGACTGCTGCTTGGATGGGTCGCCCTGGGCGTTCGCGACGACGACTTCAACGTCCGGGGCTTTTTCCTTCATGGCCGCAACGAAAAAAGGAGCATCACGGCTCTCAAAGCGGATCGTGGTTTCGTTGGGCAGAAGGAAGAAAACCTTCGCCTTGTCCGCAGCAGCGGCGCCGCCAATCAGGGTCGCGGAAATGACGGTTGACGCGAAAAGGGTAGAGATCAGTCGTTCCATTCATACCTCCCGTGGAACAATGGTTACCCGGAGCTGCGGGCTAGAGATCCCTCTCCTCGCCTTCTCCTCCCCGGCCTGAACACTGACGTTTGCAATGCCCATTGCGTAATTATCTATTCTGCAAAACACGATGAGTCAAAGGAAAAATGCAACGATGCGTGACCGATACATAAATCCGCAACAAACATTGCATCGATGCGTCCGCCTCGACGTAACGACCTGGTCAAGCGGCCTTGCCTGCGGAGCGATTCACGACCAGGGCCGGATCGATCTTCCCCGAAAAGAAATCGATTACGTTTCGGACTGAAGCCACAGCCATTCGCTCTCCGCACTCTTTTGTCAGTCCGGCGATATGAGGCGAGAGGATGACCTGATCCAGATTGACCAGTGGGTTGCCTTCGGCTGGTGGCTCACGGTCGAAGACGTCAAGGCCTGCGGCGCCGACCTGGCCAGAGCGCAAAGCATCAACGAGGGCTTGCTCCTCGACAATGCCTCCCCTGGCCGTATTCACGAGGATGGCGCCGCGCCTCATGACAGCAAATTCTGCGCGGCCTATCAGAGGTTGGTCGGCCTTCGGTATGTTGATCGAAATGAAATCGGCCCACGACAAACCATCACGCAGCGTGTCTACCGCGCGGACCGGACCTTCGGGCCAGCCTTGCTCCTTCAAGTAGGGGTCGAAAGCCCTGACCTCCATGCCAAAGCCGGAAGCCATGCGCGCCAGATGGCGCCCAATTCGGCCAAATCCGACAATGAGAAGGTTCTTGCCCGAGATCTCCTCCGCCTCCAAATTGTTGCGCCATCCCCACTCGCTGGGTTGCCGTACCGAGCGATCGGCACGAAGCGCACGTTTGGATGCGGCAAGGATCAGCATCATGGCGTGTTCAGCGACCGAGACTGAATTCACATCCCCAACGATCGTGAGCGCGATGCCGCGCTCGTTCAACGACGGCAAATGGACGGCGTCATATCCAACCCCATGCCGGGAGACGACCCTCAGGCGATCGGCTTTCGCAACGGTCTCGGCAGACAAGGGTTGCGTCCGAAGAACGAGCGCGTCGGCCTTGCCGATCAGAGGTGCATATGATTGCTCGGACACTTCTTCGACATAGTCGAACGTGACATCGGGCAGGCTGTTCAGGAGGGCTACGCCGGAGGGATGCAGTTTCCCGGCAACGAGGATGTGCGGCATCAGTAGGCCCCCTTCTCTCCGGCGGCAGCGACCCGACCCGTCAGTTCCCGAAACCGACCGACACTTGCCGCCGCGGCTGCGGCCAGGAGGCGAGAGTCCCCCGCAACAGTGGTCATGTTGAACCCCCATTCGATGGCGCGGGCTGCGTAGTCGGCGGTGCCGCAGTGCAGGGCAGCTTTGATGCCATTGGCTTTGCAGGTCGCGACGATCCGGTGCAGGGCATCGATCATCTCGGGCTCTTCGCGATCGAAGGCGGGAGGCAGCCTGCCCTGCGTCAGGCTGAGCGTCAAATCCGCAGGCCCGACATAGATCCCGTCCAGGCCGCGTGTAGCGGCGATCTCGTCGAGGTTGTCCATCGCCTGCCTGGTCTCGACCATTGCAAAAGCCAGGATTTCGTCATTGGCTTCGCCGGCGTAGTTGGAGCCGGCCGCGAAGCTGACCCTGGTTGGCCCGAAGCTGCGCTGCCCTGATGGCGGATAACGCAGGTAGCTGACGAACTCCGCAGCCTGCGCGCCGGTGTTTACCATCGGGCAGATAATGCCATATGCGCCCGCATCCAGCGCTTTCATGATGATACCGGGTTCGAGCCAGGGAACACGAGCCATCGGCACGACACCGGAAGCCCGCATGGCCTGAAACATGGGCAGCACCGTGGAATAGTCCAAAGCGCCGTGCTGGATATCGATCGAAACGGAGTCATAGCCTTGCGCAGCCATGATCTCGGCTGTGAAAGCGTTGCCGATGGAAAGCCAGCCGTTGATTGTCGGTCGACCCTCGGCCCAAATCTGCTTCAGCTTGTTCTTTATCATCCGAGCCTCCTAGAAGACGATTTGCGCGAGCTTGGTATCGAGGTAGTCGTTAATGCCTTCGGTGCCGCCTTCACGTCCCATGCCGGAGTGGTTGGTGCCGCCGAATGGAGCTTCGGATGCCGCCAGCGCGAAGCTGTTGATGCCGACCATCCCGGCCTTCAGCGCGGAAACAGTACGACGCGCTCGCCCCGGCGAACGGGTGAATGCATAGGCGGACAGGCCCATGTCCGAAGCATTTGCCCTGGAGAGCGCCTCCTCTTCCTCGGTGAAGCGCGTGATTGCCGCGATGGGACCGAAGTTCTCCTGGTCGAAGACCTTCATATCGTCGGTGACATCGGTCAGGACGGTCGGTTCGAAGAAGTGGCCCGCATTGAGATCCGGCGCGCGACCGCCCCCCGCGACCAAAGTCGCGCCTGCCTTCACCGCATCGGCGACGATGGCGTCGATCTCTCTGAATCGCGCTGCGTTTATCAGCGGGCCCATCTGGGTCGACGGATCAAGCCCATCGCCTAGCTTGAGTGCCTTGGCCCTCTTGACGAAGCCGTCGACGAACTGATCGTGAAGACTGTCGTGGATGAAGAACCGATCCGGCGTTACGCACACCTGGCCGGCATTCGCAAACTTCGTCGGCACCGAAACGTTGAGCGCGAGTTCGAGATCCGCGTCGTCATAGACGATCAAGGGGGCGTTGCCGCCAAGTTCCATCGACACTTTCTTGACGGTGTCTGCTGCGTCCCGGATCATCTGCTGGCCGATGCGGGTCGAGCCGGTCAAGGACACTTTTCGCACGGCCTTGTCGGCCATGATCGGGGCATAGGTGGTGGTCGTGGGTCCCACCACGAGGTTGACGGTGCCCTTGGGAAGGGCACGCATGCAGTCCACCATCACCATGGCGACCCCCGGCGTTTGGCTTGACGGACGCACGACGACCGAGCAGCCGGCGGCCAGCGCCGGCGCGACTTTGCGTGCGACAAGCGCTGCGGGGAAGTTCCAGGCGGTGAAGGCGCCGACAATGCCCACCGGTTCACGGGACACTTCGAAGCGGCCACCGGGAACCCGCGATTCGATGATCCTGCCGTAAATCCGCCGCGCCTCCTCGGCGAACCACCTGAATTGGTCAATCGCCAATATCCACTCTCGCTCCGCTTGCGCGACAGGCTTGCCCGTCTCGAGCGCGATCATGCGTTTGGCGTCGTCGGCACGCCGTGTCATCTCATCGGCGATCTTGTGAAGGGCATCCGCACGGGCGAACCCGCCCGTGGACCGCCATTCTCGCAACCCTCTGGCGGCCGCCGCGAGCGCGGCTTCGGTATCGGCCACGGTCGCAACGGGCACAGCGCCCATTGCTTGGTCGCTGACGGGGCTGACGACTTCGGCTTGCGTCTTGTCCGATGCGGCCATCCACTGGCCATCGATGAACAGACCATAGTTCTCGTACATGAATCACCCAATCTCACTGATGCTGACGGTGCGGCGCTCGGCGGCCGACCTGATCGCCGCTTCGGCCAGCACGAGGGCCGCATGGCCGTCCTCGAAACCGACCTCCGGCTTTTTTCCAGTTTCGATGGCATCCACGAAGGCGCCGATTTCCGCCATGAAAGCCTCGGCATATCGATCGATGAAAAAATTGAGCAGCGGAGCAGCCTTGCCCGTGAAGTCCGCCCGATGGAGGCTGGTCATGTGCGGCCGGCGATTTTCCGAAACCAGCATACCGCCGGAACCCAAGGCCTCAACACGCTGGTCATAGCCGTAGGTTGCCTGCCTCGAATTGTTGATGATGCATTGCTTGCCCGACGCTGTTTTGAGAACGACCGAAACGGTGTCGTAATCATCCAGGCGATCCATCAACGCCTTGTCGACCAGCCGGCTTCCGGCAGCGAACACTTCGGTGACCTCTTCGCCTAGAACAAACCGCGCCATATCGAAGTCGTGAATGGTCATGTCGCGGAAAATACCGCCGGAAGCCTCGGCATAGGCCACTGGCGGCATTCCAGGATCGCGCGATGTGATGACCACCTGATGCAGATCGCCGATGTCCCCCGCGCGGACCGCGTCGCGCAGGGCCCGATGACCAGGATCGAAGCGCCTGACAAAGCCAAGCATGATGGGGATATTGCTATTGGACCGGATGGCCTCTGCGCATCGCTGCACGCGGCTCAGATCGAGATCGATCGGCTTCTCGCAAAGAACCGGCTTGCCGGCGGCGACCGCCTTCTCGAGCAAACTAGCGTGAGTTGGCGTGGATGTGGCGATCAGCACCGCGTCGACGTGCTCGTTCTCGATCACGGCATCGACAGAATCGAAAACCGGCACACCCAATTTAGCGCCCACTTCTTCAGCGGCGGGACGATGCACATCGAGCACGCCGGCCAGCGATGCACGGGGATGCGTGGCAATGTTGGCCGCATGCATGCGGCCAATTCTGCCGCAGCCAAGCACTGCGATTTTCAACAAGAATTCCTCCACTCGCGCACATTTTTGCAATGTTTGTTGCGAAACTCTTGCATTGTCAATAAATTTTTCGTAGGTATCTCGAAACCTGATGCATGGGAGGAGATGCTATGTCCCGCGAGACCGTGCGCCTGACGATGGCGCAGGCGTTAGTGCGCTATTTATGCAATCAATTCACGGAGATAGACGGGGAGAAGGTGTCTCTGTTCGCCGGCGTATTCGGTATCTTTGGCCATGGCAATGTCACCTGCCTTTCCGAGGCGCTGGAAGCGGTACAAGACAAATTGCCGACCTGGCGCGGCCAGAACGAGCAGTCGATGGCGCTCGCCGCAGTTGCCTTTGCAAAGGCATATCGACGTCGCCGGCTCATGGTCGCAGCGACATCGATCGGACCAGGCGCGACCAATATGATAACCGCCGCCGGAACGGCACATGCCAATCGCCTGCCGGTGCTTCTCATTGCCGGCGATATCTTTGCAAATCGCGTGCCGGATCCTGTCATGCAGCAGGTCGAGCATTTCAATGATCCGACCATATCCGTCAACGACGCCTTCAAGGCAGTGACGCGGTATTGGGATCGCATCCTGCTGCCCGAGCAGATCATTTCGTCGCTGCCGCAAGCGGTCGCAGCAATGCTCGACCCGGGCGATTGCGGACCCGCGTTTCTCGGCCTGGCACAGGACGCGCAAGAGGTGGCGTATGACTATCCGCTTGCGTTCTTTGAGCCGACGACCTGGGCTGTGCCGCGTCCAAGGCCGGACCGCAACAAGCTTTCCGAGGCCGTGGAGCTTTTAAAGAAGGCAAAGAAGCCCCTTATCATCTCAGGCGGTGGCGTTCGATACTCAATGGCCGAGGAGCTCGTCGCTGATTTCGCGGTTCGGCGCGGCATTCCGATCGTGGAGACCATAGCCGGCAAAAGCGCTCTCACACATGACCATCCCGCGCACGCCGGACCTATCGGCATCATCGGTTCGACCTCCGCGAATGCGCTCGCGCAGGACGCAGATGTCATCCTGGCGATCGGAACACGGCTGCAGGATTTCACGACTGGATCCTGGACCGCCTTTCGGCGAGACGCCAGATTCATATCGATCAACGCCGCCCGCTATGACGCGACCAAGCATCGTGCGGTCGCAGTCGTCGGCGATGCGCTCGAAACGGTTACCGAACTGGACGCGGCGCTCGGCGACTGGAAGATCAGTCCCGACCACATGAAGCGCGCGAAGGCGCTGTTCGCGGATTGGAACAAGTTGCTCGACGAGTATCAGGCACCGACCAACGGCCCGGTTCCCACCTATGCCCAGGTCGTGGCGGTGGTGAATGAGGCCGCCAAACCGAACGACACGCTGATCGCCGCCGCCGGCGGCACGCCAGGCGAAGTCACCAAGGGCTGGCGGGTGAAGCAGAGCAACACCTTCGATTGCGAATTCGGGTTCAGTTGCATGGGCTACGAGATCGCCGCCGGCTGGGGTCATGCCATGGCGAAGAACGGTGACGGCATGCCGATCGTGATGATCGGCGACGGCACCTACATGATGATGAATTCCGACATCTACTCGACCGTGCTTGCGGGCCACAAGATGATCGTGGTGGTTTGCGACAATGGCGGTTTCGCCGTCATCAACCGGCTGCAGCAATTCAAGGGTGTACCCGGCTTCAACAATCTCCTCAAGGATTGCCGCGTCAAGGAGCCGTTCGCCGTCGACTTCGTGAAGCACGCCGAATCCATGGGGGCTTTGGCGCGCCGTTGCGAAAGCCTCGCCGATCTCAAGGCCGCCATGGAATGGGCGCAAGAGACCGACCGAACGACCGTGCTCACCATCGTCACGGATGCCTTTGCATGGGTGCCTGGAGACGCCGACTGGGACGTTGGCGTGCCAGAGATCTCCGAGCATGAGTCCGTGCAAAAGGCGCGCGTCCAGCAACTTGAAATCCGCAGCAAGCAGCGGGTCGGAGTTTGACGTGAACCGGATCGATGGGAAAATAGCAGTCGTCACTGGCGGCACGCAGGGTCTCGGCGCAGCCGTTGCCAGGCTTTTCGCCCAGGCGGGCGCAGCAGGCATCATCACCTGCGGTCGCGACCGAAATAAAGGCGAGGCTGTCGCCAAAGCGATAACCTCGGACACGGATGTCCCGGTCACTTTCGTGGTCGCCGATCTTCAGAACGTCGATCATTGCCGGGCAGTGTTAGCGCAGGCCGAAGCGACATACGGGCGCGTCGACATCCTCGTGAATGCGGCCGGCCTCACTGATCGCGGAAACCTTCTCAACACGAGTCCTGAATTGTTCAACCGCATGTTCGCGATCAATGTCAGGGCGCCGTTCTTCCTGATGCAGGAAGCCGCCAGGTTGATGATCGGCCAAGGCGTGAAGGGAAGCATCGTCAACATCGGCTCGACGTCGGAGAGGGCCGGGCAACCCTTCCTGTCCTCCTATTCGGCGTCGAAAGGTGCCCTAGCCACCCTGACCCGAAATTCCGGCTACGCGCTCATGCGCAACCAGATTCGGGTGAACCAGCTCGATATCGGTTGGATGGCGTCTGACGGCGAGGACCGCGTGCAGCGGGAATACCATCACGCAGAAGCCGACTGGCTGGCCAAAGCGGCGGCCGCTCAACCCTTTGGCCGGCTGCTCGCGCCAGAGGAGGTTGCCCGCGCGGTTCTCTTCCTGGCATCGGACGATTCCGGCATGATGACGGGCGCCGTTGTCCATTTCGATCAATCGGTCTGGGGCGCCTATGATGGTGGTCCCCCGGCACCCGCACTGGCCTTATCCGCATGAGGACGCGATGATGAAAACCATAAAAGGACCCGGCATTTATCTGGCGCAGTTTGCAACCAACGAGGCGCCGTTCAACACGCTTCCCGGCCTCGCCGGCTGGGTAGCGGACAAGGGCTTTGCCGGCGTACAGATACCGACCTGGGACACGCGCCTTATCGACATGAAGCTTGCGGCCGAAAGCAAGACATACTGCGATGAGCTGAAAGGCATTGTCGCCGAAAGGGGCCTGGAGCTGCCCGAGCTCGGATCACATATCACCGGTCAGCTGGTGGCGGTGCATCCCGCGCATGACCGCCTCATGGATAGTTTCGCTCCGGCGGCCGTCCACAACAACCCGGCAGCCCGGCGCGCCTGGGCGGAGGAACAGATGAGGTTCGCCGCCCGGGCTTCGCGCAACCTTGGCATCGACCGCCATGTGAGTTTCACGGGCTCGCTTCTCTGGCCGTATCTCTACCCCTATCCGCAATGGCCGGAAGGGTTGGTTGACGATGCCTTCGACGAACTTGCCCGTCGCTGGCTGCCTATCCTCAACGACTTCGACGAGCAGGGCGTGGATCTCTGCTTCGAAATCCACCCCTGTGAGGATGTCCATGACGGGCTGACCTTCGAGATGTTTCTCGAACGGCTCGGCAACCATCCGCGCTGCAACATACTCTACGACCCCAGCCACTTCGTCCTGCAGGCCCTGGATTACCTCGCCTTCATCGATCACTACCATGAGCGGATCAAGATGTTCCACGTCAAGGACGCGGAGTTCCGGCCCGACGGCAAGACCGGTGCATATGGTGGTTTCCAGCCATGGTCCAAGCGCGCCGGGCGCTTCCGCTCGCTCGGCGATGGCCAGGTGGATTTCGGGACGATCTTTACCAAGCTATCCACCTACGGCTTCGATGGCTGGGCCACTCTTGAGTGGGAATGCTTCATCAAGAACCCGGAGGACGGCGCGGCTGAAGGCGCCGAATTCATCCGGAAGCATATCATCCGCGTCGCCGACCGCGCATTCGACGATTTTGTGAAATCCGGTGCCAACAAAGCCGCCAACCGGGCGATGCTTGGCTTGACTGAGGCATAGACGAATGTCCGATACGATCACGAAGAAGCCCCTCCGACTGGGTATGGTGGGAGGCGGCCAGGGGGCCTATATCGGCAACATTCACCGCATCGCCGCGAGGCAGGATGGCGCATGGCAACTCGTCGCCGGCGCGTTCGATGTCGACGCGGCCCGCGGTCACGCCTTTGCGGCTCGCGAGGGCCTCGATCCCGCCCGTTCCTATGACGACTACAGGGCGATGATCAGTGGAGAGTTGTCTCGCGAGGACAGGATAGACGCCGTCGCCATCTGTACGCCGAACTTCACCCACTTCCCCATCAGCAAAGCGTTCCTGGAAGCCGGCTTTGACGTCATTTGCGAGAAGCCGCTCACGGCAACCCTGGAAGACGCCATTGCTCTGGAAAAGCTGGTGCGCGACACTGACCGATTCATGGGCGTGACCTACACATACTCGGGCTATCCGATGGTGCACGAAGCACGGGAGATGGTCGCCAACGGCCAACTCGGAAAGATCCGGACCGTCCAGGTCGAATACCCGCTGGAGTGGATGGCGACCGCCATCGAGACAGAGGGCAACGCTCAGGCGGCTTGGCGTACCGATCCCAAGAAGAACGGCCGGGGCGGTTCGATCGGCGACATCGGCACGCACGCCTATCACCTTGCGGGCTTCGTCTCCGGCCTTAAGCTCGAGTCTCTCACCGCGGATCTTGCAACCTTCGTGCAAGGGCGGGCGCTCGATGACAACGCGCATGTGATGCTTCGCTACCAAGGTGGCGCTCGCGGTCTCCTGTGGTCTTCCCAGGTGGCGCTGGGATCGTCAAATGGCGTCCGGCTGCGCGTATTTGGGGAGAAGGCTTCGCTCGCTTGGTTTCAAGAACAGCCGAATGAGCTGATCCATGCGCGTCTTGGCGGGCGGACTGAAATCATCAAGCGCGGCGCCGACAATCTCAGCGAAGCAGCGAAGGCGCGAACCCGGACGCCACCGGGGCATCCGGAGGGCTACTTGGAAGCGTTCGCCAACCTGTATGCCGGGTTTGCGGAAGCGATCCACGCTAGGCGCGAAAAGCGTGAGCCCATGGCCATAGGTCGTGATATACCGACCGCTTACGACGGGCTCAAAGGTGTCGCCTTCGTCGACGCAGTCGTTGACAGCGCAAGCGCACCTGACCCCTCTTGGATGACCCCCGTCGCTGTCTGATTGAAACCATCAACAAGTTGCGCCAGGCCTAGAGAGTGTGCTCGACTTCCGCTCGGTTTGACGCGATGCAGGTTGCTCCAAGGACCTACTACCAGGGCAAAGGCATTCGGGCTCGCTAAATTCCGAGCCGTAAATCGGGCCGGGCAAACCTGCGCACGAGAACAGCACAGCCTGGGCGCCTCTGCAGCGCCCAGGCTGTCCATGACAGAATCCTCGGTTCAATTCTTGGCCGTGTCGGCCTTTTCGATGAGGTCGGCGACGGCCTTGGGATTGGAGACGTAAACGGCGTGGCTGCCGGGCACTTCCACGGTCGTCGCCTTGGCGCGGCTGGCCATCTGGCGCTGCGCCGGCGGCGGGATCATGTGGTCGTCGGTGGCGACCAGGTACCAGCTCGGCTTCACCTTCCAGGCCGGTGCGGTGACCTTGCCTTCGAGCGCCGCCACGCCCCACGGCACCTGCGAATCCGCCATGAAGGAGGCGAGCGAGGGACGGACATCGGCGGCGAACGAGGCCGCGAACTTGGCCTTGTCGAGCATCAGGAAGCCGTCGACGGGCGGCAGGATCGGCGGCACCGGCGCACCGGGCGGCGGGTTGGCGATCAGGGTCGAAACCGATTCGCCGGCATCCGGCGCGAAGGCTGCGATATAGACGACGGCAGCCACCTTGGGATCTGTGCCGGCTTCCGACACCACGACGCCGCCATAGGAATGGCCGACCAGGATGACGTCGCCCTTGGAGGCGGCAATGGCGCGCTTAGTGACGGTGACGTCGTCGGCGAGCGAGGTGGTGGGATTCTGGACGATGGTCACGTCATAGCCGTCCTTCTTCAGGATCTGGTAGACCCCGTCCCAGCCGGAGCCATCGACGAAGCCCCCATGCACGAGCACGACGGATTTCACAGGTTCGGCCTTGGCCGAGAACGTTCCGGACGCGCTTGCGCTGAGGGCCAGGGCGGCGGAAGCGACGATTGCTGCGGTGTTCGACATTTGAGTTCTCCTTTTTCAAAACATTTGTTGGCGTTGGTTGCAGGAGGACTATGCGACAGGGCTGATGGACGCGCTTTCAGGCGGCATTCAGGGGACCTTGATTTTCCCTTGAGACCGCTTTGATTTTGCGTCCACGACAGGATTAAAGTGGCGACCTATTCGCCACGCGGCCTGGAGCGAGCAGTTTGTCGTATCATTTCGAGGATTTCGCATTGGACGGCGATCGGCGCGAACTGCGTCGCGGCAGCGAGTTGGTCCCCGTCGAGCCGCAGGTGTTCGACTTGCTGCAATATCTGATCCGCAATCGCGAGCGCGTGGTGAGCAAAGACGATCTGGTCGACGCAGTCTGGCAGGGACGCATCGTCTCCGACGCCACGCTCGCCAGCCGCATCAACGCCGCCCGCAATGCGCTCCACGATAGCGGCGAACAGCAGCGCCTCGTCCGTACCATCCTGCGCAGGGGCTTTCGCTTCGTCGGCACCGTGCGCGAGGAGGGCGCTGGCCAGGCGAGCGCCCCTGTGCAGCAAGCAAAGGTGGTTGACCTGGGCATTCCCGCCCGTCCATCCATCGCCGTGCTGCCCTTCGCCAATATGAGCGGCGATGCCGAGCAGGATTATTTTGCCGACGGCATGGTCGAGGACATCATCACGGGTCTCGCGCGCATCCGCTGGCTGTTCGTCATCGCGCGCAACTCAAGCTTCACCTACAAAGGCCGCGCGGTGGACGTGAAGCAGGTCGGGCAAGAGCTCGGCGTGCGCTATGTGCTGGAAGGCTCAGTGCGCAAGGTCGGCAACCGCGTGCGCATCACCGGCCAGCTGATCGACGCGGAGGACGGCAGCCATTTATGGGCCGAACGCTACGACCGCGAACTGACAGATGTGTTCGCGCTGCAGGACGAGATCACCGTCAGCGTGGTCGCAGCGATAGAACCCAATCTGCGCCGGGCCGAGATCGAGCGCGTCAAGCGCAAGCGTCCCGACAGTCTCGATGCCTATGATCTTTTGCTGCGCGCGCTGCCCGACGTTTACACCTTCATGCCGCAGGGTGCCGCCAAGGGCCTGCCGCTGCTCGATCAGGCCTTGGCCATCGAGCCGAGCTATGCGCTTGCGCACGGCTTTGCCGCCTGGGCGCACCAGACGCTGTTCATCCGCGGCGGCCTGCGGCCGGAGCATCGCGACAAGGCTTCCCGCCACGCGCATGCCGCTATCGAGCACGGCTCGGGCGACGCGATGGCACTCGCCTTGGCCGGCTTCACCATCGGCCTGGTCGAACACGACCGCAGGCTCGCCGACGAGGCGTTTTCACAAGCCCTGGCGCTCAGCGCCTCCTGCGCCTTCGTGTATGCCTTCGGCTGTGTGCCGGTGGCCTATGGCGGCGACGCGGCGCGGGCGATCGCCTGGTGCGAGCAGGCAATGCGGCTCTCGCCGCTCGACGCCATGAGCTGCGTGCCGCAAGGCATCATTGGCTTTGGCAACTTCTTATCCGGCCGGCATGAGCAGGCCGTCGCGGCGGGCCGCCGGGCAGTGGAACTCAACCCTGGCTTCAGCATCCTGCACGGATGGCTGGCCGCACCCCTTGCCAGGCTCGGCCGGCTCGACGAGGCAAGAGCGTCGGCAGCGCGGCTGATGTCGCTCGACCCAAATTTCACAATCGGCCGTTGGTCCGTCGCCGTTGGAATTGCGCCTGATATCCTCGATGACGTAACCGACGCCATGCGGAAGGCCGGCCTGCCTGGATAACCAATAGAGGTGCATGCCCGGTCGCAGGGGCCACCCGACAGCCGTGGCATAGCGTACTCCGGTGCACCCAACCCATCGTCACGTCCCGGGTATGGGTGCGCCGGGCTCGATGAGCCCCTCCCCTTTGAGATCCGCCCACAGTGCCCAGGGGATAGTCTCCCGCAGGTAACCCAGATTCTGCCTCAGCTCTTCGACCGACCGGGCGCCTGGGATAACGCTCGTCACCAAAGGATGGCCCAACGGAAACTGCAGCGCCGCCGCCGGTAGCGACACATGATAGCGGGCGCAGATCGCCTCGATGCGGCGGACGCGTTCGAGCACCGGTTCCGGCGCCGGCCTGGTGTTGAAGGTGGCGCCCTTGACGGCGCCTGTTGCCAGTATGCCGGAATTGTAGGGACCACCGATGATGATCCTGGTGCCGCGCTGCTCGCACAGGGGCAGCAAACTCGCCAGGGGCTCCTGCTCGAGCAATGTGTAGCGGCCGGCGAGCAGGAAATAGTCGAACGCGCCCGCGACGACGAAATCGGACAGCATCTGCCATTGGTTGATGCCGACGCCGACAGCCTTGATGACGCCTTGCGCGCGCAGTTCGTCGAGCGCCGGATAGGCGCCGTCCATCGCCTCCCTGAAGCGGCTTCTGGCGTAGGGGTCTTCGCCGGGGCCGAAATGGATGGCTTCGTCGGGATCGTGGATCGAGACCATGTCGACATAGTCGGTGTCGAGGCGCTTCAGCGTTCCCTCGAGCGAGCGCATCACCGCATCGCGCGTATAGTCGAACTCGGCGCGGAAAGAACCGGGCTGGTCCCATAGCGCCGGCTGCAGCTCTTTTGGCGGGATCGGGACGAGGTCGTAGCCGATCTTGGACGAGATGACGATTTCAGCACGTGGCAGTGACTTGATCGCCAGCCCCAGACGCGTCTCGCTGACCCCAAAGCCGTAGACCGGAGCGGTGTCGAAATACCGGATGCCGTTGTCAAAGGCCGCCTGCACGGTCTTCACGGCTGCGTCCGTGTCGACGGCGCGGTACATGTTGCCCAGCCCGGTGCCACCGAGCCCGATCGTCGTCACCTGCAGGCCGTTCTTCGCAACAGCCCTGAATTCGATTTCAGCCATTTTCTCTTCCTGTGATTCCTGCTGTCCATCGTGCCGGTCAAACGGCAGCCCTTCCGCACGGTGTTGCGACCGCAAAAAAGGCTGGCGCAAATCCGGTGTCGAAAAAGCATTGACACAAAAGTTGTCATATAACAATGTAACCAGATGACAAAGGCGGGCAAGCCCGCAAAACGACAAGGGAGGAATGCATGGACGACGAAACGAAAGATCAGATGGCGATCAGCCGGCGCAGCGCCTTTGCGCTTGCGGGAAAACTCGGCCTCGGCGCTGCAGGCCTTGCCAGCGGACTGGCAGGGGCCGGTCTGGCCGGTGGCATCAGCGCGGCAAAGGCGGCCGATTCATCGCCCGGCCTGCCGAAGAAGCCCTACAAGTTCCACTTCGTCTGCCACGTGACGCTGGACCAGTTCTTCACGCCGACCGTCTATGGCATCCAGGATGCTTGCGCCGCCTTCGGCTGCAGCTATCAGTGGACGGGATCGCAGAAGAACGTCGTCTCCGAAATGGTCAGCGCCATGCAAACCGCGATTGCGCAAAAGTCGGACGGCATCGCGGTGTGCCTGGTCGATCCGACGGCTTTCGACGCCGCCAGCGACATGGCAGCCCAGGCCGGAATCCCGGTTGTCGCCTTCAACGCCGACGTGCCGGTCGGCAGTCCCAACAAGCGGCTCTCCTATGTCGGCCAGCCGCTCTACCAGTCGGGTTACAATTCGGCGCTGAAGTGGCTGAAGCTGATCCCCAAGGGCGGCCATGTCATGCTGTCGATCGGCGTGCCCGGCTCGCTCAACACGCAGCCGCGCCTCGATGGCTACATCCAGGCGATCAAGGACGCCAACAACGGCGTCACCTACGATGTGGTCAACACCGGTCCGGATCCGGCAACCGAAATCTCGCGCGTCGAGAGCTATTATCTCAGCCACAAGTCCGTCAACGGCCTGTTCGGCACCGGCGGTTCCGACACCTATGCCTGCGGTTTCGTCTCCAACAAATACGGGTTGGTGAAGGGAGGCGGCGCGGTTGCCGGCTTCGACCTGTTCCCCCAGACGCTCGACTTCATCAAGGGCGGCGACGTCAACTTCACCACCGACCAGCAGGCCTATCTGCAGGGCTTCCTGCCGGTGCAGCAGATGTATCTCTACAAGCTCTCCGGCGGTCTCGTCGGCCCGGCCAACAGCGACACCAGCCAGGCCTATGTCACCAAGGACAATGTCGACGCCTATGTCGGCAAGTCGCGTTTCGAGGGCCGAAGCGACGTCGAGCCGACCTGACACGTTCTCCATTAACTCCAGCCCCCGCCGCGTCATTTCACTGTGACGCGTCGAGGGCGCCAGTTGCTGCCGGCAGGCAGCCATCCGCCTAGAGATCAGGAAGTGATTAAGTGCCGCCATGCAAAGCCATAACAGCCGGGAAAGGCGCCGTTGGCGTCAAGGTCCCGCACACGATGACGGAAAGGCTGCTCATCCTTTTGTCCCGTTACCGCGAGGCCAGTATCGCCGTCGTCGCCATCGTGCTGGTGATCTATTTCCAGCTCGGCAGCGATGGCGGATTCCTGTCGCTGCAATTCATGAGCGTGGTGCTGCGCGACACCGGCCGGCTCGGCCTGATCGCCGCGGCGGAAGTCATGCTGATGATCACCGGCGAGATCGACCTGTCGCTCAGCGCCATCTTCTCGATCGCGCCCTATGTCATGGCGCTGCTGTCTGTCACCTATGGTGTGCCGCTGGCCGTCGGCGCGCTGATCGGCGTGCTGATCGGCATCCTCGTCGGCGCCATCAACGGCATCATCACGGTGCGCTTCAAGGTGCCGTCGCTGATCACCACCGTCGGCATGCTGTTCTTCCTGCAAGGCATCGTCGTCTCGATCTACAACAGCCAGCCGATCGTGGCGCCGGTCGAGCAGCCCTTCAACGCCATCTTCGGCCAGAGCCTCTACCAGCCGTCGGATGGACTGTTCTCTTTGCACGGCATCACGGCCTTCACGCCCTTCCTGTGGGCGATGGTTCTCGTGCTGGTGCTGGCGCTGGTGCTTTCGCGCACCACCTTCGGCCTGCACACGATCGCCACCGGCTCCAACATCATCGGCGCGCGTGAAATCGGCGTGCGCACCGACCGCATGAAGATCTATAATTTCATGATCGCCGGCGGCTTCGCTGCCTTTGCCGGCATCATCAACACCGCCCAGTTCACCTCGGCCGATCCGCAGGCCGGCAGCCCGTTCCTCACCTTGCAGGCGATCGCGGCGGCGGTCATCGGCGGCACCTCGCTGCTGGGTGGCTCCGGCACCGTCATCGGCGCGTTGATCGGCGCTTTCGTCGTCGCCTCGCTCAACAACGGCCTGGTGATGATCGGCGCCCAGGCCACCGTGTCCGACATCTATCTGGGCGCTGCCATCATCGCCGCCATGATCCTCTCAATCCAGGTCGACCGCCTGCGCACACGGAGGCGGGTATGAACACGCAGACCACCATTCCACCGCTCGCCGCGGATGCGCCGACCGTGCTGGAGATGAAGAACATCTCCAAGAGTTTCGGTGCCGTCACCGCGCTCGTCGATGTCTCGATCAAGCTACGCCAGGGCGAGGTTCTGGCGCTGGTCGGCGACAATGGTGCCGGCAAGTCGACGCTGATCAAGATCCTGTCCGGCTTCCACCAGCCCGACACCGGCACCATCGTCTCGCAAGGCAAGGAAGTGCGTTTCGCCTCGCCGCGCGATGCGCGCGCCCAAGGCATCGAAACCGTCTATCAGGACCTGGCGCTGGTCGGCGATCTCAGCGTCTTCCACAACATGTTTCTGGGACGCGAATACCACAAGCGCTTCCTCGGCCTGAACCTGCTCGACAACAGGAAGATGCGCGAGCAGGCGCAGCTCTATCTCGACACGCTGGGCATCACGATTCCAAGCGTCAACAGCACGGTCGATCTCCTCTCAGGCGGACAGCGCCAGTGCATCGCGGTGGCCCGCTCGATCTATTCGTCGCCGAAGATCCTGGTGCTCGACGAGCCGTTGGCGGCACTCGGCGTGCGCGAGAGCGCGCATGTGCTGGGCCTGATCCAGAATCTGCGCCGGCAGCGCCAGGTGTCGGTGATCCTGATCGTCCACAACTACAACCAGATTTTCGAGGTCTGCGACCGCATCAACTTCCTGCATGCGGGCGAGGTGGCGCTCGACGCCTCCACCGCCGATACCAGCGAGGAAGAACTGATCCGCATCGTCAAGTCGGGCCTGGGCACCAGGGCGATCGAAGCCGCCGCGGCCGAAATCCGGCCGGGCCTCGTATGAACCAGCCGCCGGCAACGGCTGCCAAAATCCTTGCCGGCAAGACCTCCCACTTGCCGGCGCCTCGCATGGAGTATTCGTCTTGACGTTCTCACCCACCGAACTGACCAGATCCCTTGGCCGTGGCCTGCTGTCCTTTCCGCTGACCTTTTTCGATGATGACGGCGCCTTCAACGAAGACGGCTATCGCGCCCATGTCGCTGCCCAAGGCACTGCCGGCGCGAGCGGGCTTTTTGCCGCCGGCGGCACGGGCGAGTTCTTTTCGCTGACGCTGGAAGAATACAAGCGCGTGGTACGGGCGGCGTCGCAGGAGGTTCCCGATACCATGCCGCTGCTCGCCGGCGTCGGCTACGGCACGCATATGGCGGTGGAGTTCGCCAAGGCCGCCGAAGCCAACGGCGCCGACGGGCTGCTGGTGCTGCCGCCCTATCTCGTCAAGTCCGAGCAGGAGGGCCTGCGCCGTCACCTCACCGCCATTTGCCGCTCGGTCGGGATCGGCGTGATCGCCTATAACAGGGACAACGCCATTCTGACGCCCGAGACACTCGATCGTGTGGCGCAGGATTGTCCGAACCTGATCGGCTTCAAGGACGGCGTCGGCGATATCGAGCTCCTCACCGCAACGCGCTACCGCATGGGCGACCGGCTGGTCTTCATCGGCGGCATGCCGACGGCTGAAGTCCATGCCAGTGCCGCCGCGGCCATCGGCATGACGACCTATTCGTCGGCGATCTACAATTTCGCGCCTGATATCGCGCTGCGTTTCTTCAACGCGCTGCGTGCCGGACGCACGACGGAAGTCGGCGATCTCATCCGCTCGTTCTTCCTGCCCTATCTCGCTATCCGCAACCGCCGCGCCGGCTATGCCGTGTCGATCGTCAAGGCGGGTGCGCGCATTGCCGGCATCGACTGCGGCCCGGTGCGGTCCCCGCTTCTCGACCTGACGGCGGATGAGGAGCGCCAGCTCACTGATCTCATGCAGTCCTGCAAGATGCCGGTCGCGGAGCTGGCGTAAGGTCTGATGGGTCAGGCGGGCGGATCGAATACAACGATCGACGACGGGCTAGGCCTAGCTGTCGACCATGCGGCGATAGCGCTCGCGCCCGGCCTCCAGATGTTCGCGCAAGGTGAAGCGGGCGGCTTCGACATTCTGCCGTTCGATCGCCTGGTAGATGCGGCGATGCTCCATCTGGACCTGCTCCAGATAATGCCGCCGCTGCTCGGGCGTCTCGTCCCGCGGGCGCATCAGTTGGCGCGGAATGAGGACGGGTCCGAGAAAATGCATGAAGCGCTCGAAATAGGGATTGCCGGTGGCGGACGCGATCGCGCGGTGGAAGGCAAAGTCCGGCTCGATGGCGCTGTCGCCGGCGGCGATCGAGGCGTCGATGGCATCGAGGCAATCGCGCATGCGGGCAAGGTCGTCGTCCCCGCGCTTTTCGGCGGCAAGGCCTGCGGCTTCCAGTTCCACCGCAAGCCGAAGCTGCAGCACGTTCTGGACTTCGGTCAGGGAGTGAAGCTCGTCGGAGATGATGCGGAACGTGGTGTTGGCCGCATGGTCGGCGACGAACACGCCCGACCCCTGGCGGCTGACCACAAGCCCTTCGGAGCGCAACGACGCCATGGCTTCGCGGATCACCGTGCGGCTGACACCGAATTGCGCGATCAGCTCCTGCTCGGTCGGCAATTTCTCGCCGCTGGTCAAATGACCGGCCCGTATTTCGCGCGCAAACCAGTCGGCAACCTGCGCCGTCCGGCTGATCTGCGGGGGAAGGCCAAAGGAACGTTTCATCGTCCCCAAGCAATAAACGAACCGCGTTTCTTGGCAACCCATTATTTGTCTGGTGATATGATAAGATTTCCAGCGCGCCAGTGGCGCGCAATCTTCGTTCGCTTTGCCGCCTCAGTGCGAACGTGTCTGCGGCATCAGTCGAAGGACAAGGCGTGATGATTCCTGAAAAACCGGTGCTGCTGACCGGAGTTTCCGGCACGATCGGACGGCTGCTTTCAGTGAGGCTGGCGGCGCTGGGCTGGACCTTGCGTCTCACCGATATCGTGCCGTTGCGGATACCGCTGCCCGACCGGGCCAGCTTCACCCTTGCCGATATCGAGGATCGGCAAGCGGTGAACGAACTCGCCGAAGGCTGCGGGCTGATCCTGCATTTCGGCGGAATCTCCACCGAGCAATCCTTCGAGACCGTGCTCGGCCCCAATTTCCGCGGGCTCTTCCACATCTATGAGGCGGCGCGCCGGGAGAAGGCGCGGGTGGTGTTTCCGTCTTCCGTGCATGCGGTCGGCCTTTACGAGCGGACGGAAATCCTTGACCAGGACTGTCTGTTGCGGCCGGATGGCTATTACGGCTTGTCGAAAGCCTATGGCGAGATGCTGGCGCGGCTCTACTTCGACAAGCATGCCGTCGAAAGCGTGATCATCCGCATCGGTTCGGTGCTTCCCGAAGTGCCCGACGAAAGGATCCTGTCGACCTGGATATCGCATGACGATTTCGTGCGGCTGATCGAGCGTTGCGCTCAAGCCGAGCGTGTCGACTGCTCGGTGATCTGGGGGCAGTCCAACAACAGCAGGGGATTCTGGCGCCACGATGCCAGGCTCGCGCTCGGCTGGACGCCGCAGGACAGTTCCGACAGCCAGGCCGAACGCGTGCGCGGCAAGGTCACGGACAATCCGGTGGTGGAGCGCTACCAGGGCGGCAAGTTCATCGTGGTGGACTATAGCCGCGACGGGTTCCCGCCGCGCGAGATGTTTCCGGACGAGTGAGCTACTAAGCCGCCGGCAGCTTCCGCCCCGCGATCAGATCCGCCGCCTTCTCCGCGATCATGATGACGGCGGCATTGGTGTTGGACGACACGATGCTCGGCATGACCGAGCTGTCGCAGACACGCAGGCCTTGAAGCCCGCGCACGCGAAGTTCGGGATCGACGACACTGTCGGCATCGCCGCCCATGCGGCAGGTGCCGACCGGGTGATAGGCGCTGCGGCCATGTTCGCGGGCGAAGGCTTCGAGTGCTGCGCGTCCTTGCATTGCCTTGCCCGGAAGATGCTCGCGGCTGATGTATTTCGAAAAAGCCGGCTGCGACAGGATCTCGCGGCTGATCTCAATGCCGTCGATGGCGCGTTCGAGATCGTAGCGTTCGGCGAAGGGGTTGGGATCGATGATGGGGGCATCGCGCAGGTCGGCCGATTTCAGCATGACACTGCCGCGCGAGCGGGGTCGCACATGGTAGGAATTCAGCGTGCAGCCATTGCCGCCGGGGACCGAGCCGATGCCTTCCTCGACGCCGGCGCCGGGCAGGAAATGAAATTGGATGTCGGGCGTCTTCTCCGCGCGGTCGCCCCACCAGAAGCCGCCGGCTTCGACGATGTTGGAGGCCACCGGCCCCTTGCCGAACAACGCGTATTCGAGACCGGCCACCGCCTGCCAGCGCTTCTTCTTGTAGCGGTCGACGCCGTGCGGTCCGTTGAGTTCGGCGACGACATCGACATCCATATGGTCGTGCAAATTCTGGCCGACGTTTTTCGCATCGTGGACGACCTTGATGCCATGTTGGCCGAGATGCGCGGCGGGGCCGATGCCGGACAGCATCAACAGTTTCGGCGAGCCGATGGCGCCCGCGGTGACGATCACCTCGCGCTCGGCGCGCAGCAGTTCCGTGCGGCCATTGACGAAGATCTCGACGCCGATGGCACGACCGTTCTCGACCACGACCCGGCTGACCGTGGCATCGGTGCGCAGCGTCAGGTTCTTGCGGCCAAGCGCCGGCTTCAGGTAGGCAACCGCGGTGCTCGAGCGTTTCCCCCGGCGCGTCGTCGTCTGGTAGAAGCCGGCGCCGGCCTGCTCACCCGCGTTGAAGTCGGCGCGGAAGGGCAAGCCGGCCTGCTGTGCTGCCTTGACGAAGATGCGAGTCAGCGGATGCGGCGCGCCGCTGGAGACGCCGAGCGGTCCGTCAATGCCGTGCTGCGGGTCGGCAAACGTGTCGTTGCCCTCGGCGCGGACGAAATAGGGCAGCACATCGGCATAGCTCCAGCCGGTGCAGCCGTCGTCGGCCGCCCAGCCATCATAATCCTGCGGGCAGCCGCGCGTGAACACCTGGGCGTTGATCGAGGAACCGCCGCCGAGCACCCGAGCCTGCGGATAGACCATGGTGCGGCCGTCGATCGCCTTGCCGGGTGCGGTGTCATAGCCCCAGATCAGCGGCCCCGACGTCATCTTGAAGAAGCCGACGGGCATATGGATGTAGCGATCGGTGTCGGGCGGGCCGGCCTCGAGCAGGACCACGGACAGGTCCGCATCCTCGCTCAGCCTGGCGGCCAGAATGCAGCCGGCCGAACCGCCGCCGACGATGATGTAATCCGGCATTCTCACTCCCTTTGCCGGGGGCAAAATCAGTGCCCCCTTCTCTTGCGCGCGACGATCTCAAGTCGCTTGTGCCGCGTCAAGAGAAAGGGTATGGTTATCGTGTTGAAGGGTTGTCGTACAAGTAGAGGAGCTTGATAATCCGTCACGTGGAAGTCCCGGCCGCGCGCTCCGCGCAAGACGCCGGGCGGAACAGAATTCAATCGGGAGGATTTCGCGACATGAAGGACACGAAGAATTTTACCGTCAACCGGCGCACGCTGATGTTGGGCGCCACCGCCGGCGTGGCGACGCTCGCCATGCCGAGCGTGCTGCGCGCGCAGGACAAGCCGACACTGGTGACGTCGATCCGCTCTTTGTCCAACCCCTATCATGCGGTGTGGAAGACCGGCGCCGAGGCCTACGCCAAATGGGCGGGGCTCGAACACGTCACGCTGGTGTCGGAAGGCAATTCCGAGAAGGGCATTGCCGACATCAAGGCGATGCTGGCCAAGACCGGCGGCAATATGGTGCTGAATTCCGACCCGAACGATACGCCGGATGCCCGCCCGATCGTCGAGGCCTGCGCCAAGGCCGGCGCCTATGTGGTGACGCAGTGGAACAAGCCGGCGGACCTGCATCCGAAGGACTTCAACCCGAACTATGTCTCGCATATCGAGTTCGACGGCATCGACAGCGGCAAGACCATTGCCGAAATCCTGTTCAAGACCATTGGCGGCAAGGGCGGCATCGTCGCGCTTGGCGGCCTGATCTCGACCACGGCGGCGATCGAGCGCAAGAAGGGCCTCGACGCGGCGCTTGCTGCCAACCCCGACATCAAGCTGCTCGACTTCCAGGTCGCCAACTGGAAATCGACGGAAGCCTTCGACCTGATGGGCAATCTGCTCACCCGCTTCGGCGACGACATCAAGGGCATCTGGGCTGCCAATGACGATATGGGCTCCGGCGCGCTGGAAGCGCTGCGCGCCGAAAACCTCGCCGGCAAGGTGCCGATCGTCGGCGTCGACGGCATCAAGACGGCGGTCGACGCGGTGCGCACCGGCGAGTTCGCCTGCACCGTCACTTCCGATCCGTTCTGGCAGGGCGGCATGGGTCTGGCCATCGGCTACAACGCCAAGATCGGCAAGTTCGATCCGACCAAGGAGCCGCCGGAACACCGCGAATTCTACGGCAAGGCGGTGCTGATCTCGCACGACAATGTCGAGGAATACTACAAGACCAATGTCGACGCGAAGCCCGAGATCGACTGGAACGATCTGTGGGGCCGGGTGACCGGAGCGATCCGCACCTGATCCATCGGAGCGGGCTGCTGCTCCCTGGCGGCCCGCTTCCTCCCGCAGCCGTCGCGATCCCCTTGTCGCGACGGCTGTCACCAGCAGACGGGAAGCGTTTCTTGACAATCCATACAGAACCCCTGAAGTCCGTTTCGGACATCGAGCGGACGACTTCCATGAGTTTGATCCCCGGTCGCATCGCCACACTGTTTGGCGGCAGGCGCTGGCGCAGCCTGGCGCCGCTGGCGGTGCTGATTGTGCTCTGCGTTTTGATCGCGATCGCCAATCCCAATTTCATCGAGGTCCGCAATCTGGTGCGGCTTGCCAATTCGGCCGCCGTGCCGCTGACGCTGGCCATGGGGCTGACCTTCATCATCCTGATGGGCAGCATCGACCTTTCGGTCGAAGGCACGCTGTCGGTATCGGCCATGGTCGTCGTGCTGCTCGCCGCCAATGACGGCAATGGCAACGACTATGGCTGGTGGGCAGTGCTAGCCGCAATCGTCGCCGGTACTGCCATGGGCTTTGTCAGCGGCCTCGTCCAGACCATGCTGCGCATCCCGTCCTTCATGGCCACGCTCGGCATGTGGTTCATCGGCCTTGGCCTGTCGGTCTATATGCTGGGTGGCTCGGCCATCAAGCTCAACGACGCCTCGATCCGCGACCTGGCACTGCACCGTTTCCTCGGTCTGCCGGTGGCAGTGTGGGTCGCGTTCGGCGCGTTCCTACTTGCGGCCGTCATCCAGTATCATACCAAGCTCGGGCGCCACATATTGGCGATCGGCGGTGACGAGGATGTCGCCAAGCTCTCCGGCGTCAACGTGGTGCGCGTGCGCATCACCGCCTTTGCGCTGGCCGGTTTCTTCTTCGGCATTGCCGGTGTGCTTGCCGCGGCACAGCTTGGCCAATCGCATGCCGTCATCGGCGACGGCAGGCTGTTTGCCGCGGTCACCGCCGTCGTCGTCGGCGGCACGGCGCTAACCGGCGGCGAGGGTGGCGTCGTCAACACACTGATCGGCGTCTTGATCGTCACCGTGCTTGCCAATGGCATGATCCTGCTCGGCATCTCGCCTTACATCCAGCAGACGGTGCAAGGCCTGATGATCATCGCCGCGGTGGCGCTGTCGCTCGACCGCGTCCGCCTGAAGATCGTGAAGTGAGCGCCATGCTGCAGGCGTCCAACGTCATCAAGAATTTTCCCGGCGTCCATGCCTTGCGTGACGTCTCCATCGAGGTGCGGCCCAACGAAGTGGTCGGGCTGATCGGCGAGAACGGCGCCGGCAAGTCGACGCTGATGCGGGTGCTGGCCGGCGGCTACCGGCCGGATGGCGGCAGCCTCACTTTGGACGGTGAGCAGCTTCGCATGCGCAACGCCCGTGACGCGGCGAAGCACGGCATCGGCATGGTGTTCCAGGAACAGTCGCTGGTGCTCAATCTGACGGTCGCCGAAAACATCTATCTCGGCGAGGAAGACCGCTTCACCCGTTTCGGCCTCGTCAACTGGCGTGCCATGAACGCGGCGGCGCGCCGGCAGTTGGCCAAGATCGGCATCGACATCGACGTCACCGCCCGCACCTCCGAACTCACTTTCGCCGCACGTCAAATGGTGGAGCTCGCCAAGGCGCTGACCCTGGAGGAAGTGGTCGAGCGGCAGCTGCTCATCCTGTTGGACGAGCCGACGTCGGTGCTCAACGCCGCCGACATCGCGGTGCTGTTTGCGCGCGTGCGCTCGCTGAAATCCCGCGCCAGCTTTGTCTTCGTCTCGCACCGCCTCGACGAGGTGCTCAACATCTCCGATCGCGTCTACACGATGAAGGACGGCGCGGTCGTCGCCGAACATCGTGCCGCCGAGGTCACCGCGCCGGAGCTGCACGAGATCATGGTCGGCCGCGGCCTGCAGGCTGAGTATTACCGCGAGGCCCGCCAGTTGGCGCCGCGCGACACGGTCATGGTCGAGGCCAAGGGCCTTGGCGCCAACGGCTTCTATCACGGCGTCGATCTCTCGATCCGCGCCGGCGAGATCGTCGGCATTGCCGGCGTCGTCGGCTCCGGCCGCGAGGAGGTGACGCGCACCATTGGCGGCTTCCTGCAGCATGATGCCGGCGAGATGAAAATCGCTGGTGACGCCGTGCGCTTCGGTTCGCCCGAACCGGCGGTGCGCAAGGGCATCGGCTATGTGCCGCGCGAGCGCCGGCTTGAAGGCCTGGTGATGTTCCTGTCGATCGCGGAAAACATTTCGCTGGCCGACCTCTCCAGCGTCATGCGCCATGGCGCCATCGACTATGGCAAGGAGCGCCGGCTTGCCGCCGACTGGATCAAGCGCCTCAGCATCAAGGCGCCGGGTCCCGATGCCGCCTGCCGCAAGCTCAGCGGCGGCAACCAGCAAAAGGTGGTGCTGGCGCGCTGGATGACGGCGGGCTCGCGCATCCTGGTGCTCGACCACCCGACACGCGGCCTTGATGTCGGCGCCAAGGAAGAGGTCTACGAGCTGGTGCGCGATCTCTCCGCGCAAGGCGTGGCGATCCTTTTGATCTCCGACACGCTGGAGGAAACGATCGGCCTGTCGCACCAGGTGCTGGTGATGCGCGACGGCGAGATCACCGCGCGCTTCGACGCCAGCCCCGGCAACAAGCCAAATCAAGTCGACCTTTTGCGAGCGATGGTGTGAGCCGATGAATGAACCGTTCTCCATCCAGCGGGTGTTCGAAGGCAAGTGGACGCAAGGCGCTATTCCGCTGATCCTTCTTGTCGGGCTGCTTCTGATCATCGAGATCGCAGCGCCCGGCTTTCTAACCGGCGAGACCGTTGCGCTGCTGTTTGCCAACACCGCGGTGCTGTTCATCCTGGCGACCGGCGTCACCTTCGCCATCCTGCTCGGCGGCATCGACCTGTCGATCCAGGCCGTGGCGTCGCTGGCCAGTGTCATCCTGGCGCAATTGCTGCCTTCGCTCGGCCTCGCCGCCTTTCCAGTGGCGATCCTGTCCGGTCTTGCCTTCGGAATCTTGAGCGGCGTCGTCCACGTCAAGCTGCGGGTGCCATCCTTCGTCGCGACGCTCGCCACCGGTGGCGTGGTCACCGGCCTGGCGCTCTGGGTCTCCAACGGCCGCGCCATCACCATCGAGGAAGGCGGGCGCGAAAACACCGCATGGATCAATGCCACCGTTGCCGGCATTCCGGTGGTGGTGCTGATTTCGGCGGTGATCGGCATCGCCGCCTTTCTGGCGCTGCGCTACACGCGCTTCGGCCGCCAGGCGATTGCGGTCGGCGCCGGTGAGCCGGCAGCCTGGGCGGCGGGCATCAATGTCGACCGCACCAAGATCATCGCCTTCGCCGCGTCCGGCATGCTGGCGGCCATCGCCGGCGTCGTGCTGGCGGCGAGGTTGTCGAGCGGTTCGCCGGTGCTGGCCAACCAGCTGCTGCTGCCGGCCATCGCCGCCGTCATCGTCGGCGGTACCGCCATTACCGGCGGGCTGGGCGGCGTTGCGCGCACGGCGGTCGGCGCGCTGATCATCTCGATCGTGCGCATCGGCATGACCTTTGTCGGCGTCAACATTTTTCTGGAAAACATGGTGTTCGGCGCGGTGCTGATCGCCGCCGTCGCCATCACCATCGACCGCAGCAAGATCGCGGTCATCAAGTGATCGCGCCTCCCAAGCAAGCGCGGACAGGACGGGACCGCATCGGCGCTAGGCCGATGCGGTCCGGTCGGAAATTACTGCCCAGAGGACTACATCGTGTCGAGGCCGATCAGCTCGATCTTGTAGCCGTCCGGATCTTCGACGAAGGCGATGTGGGTGGTGCCGTGCTGCATCGGGCCGGGTTTGCGCGGGATCTTGGCGCCGCGCCTTTCCAGTTCCGCGCAGACGGCGTAGATGTCGTTGACGCCGAGCGCCAGATGGCCGAAGCCGGTGCCGATCTCATAGGGTTCCTCGCGGCCCCAGTTCAGCGTCAGCTCGACGACGGCTTCCTTGTCCTCGGGACCATAGCCGACAAAGGCGTTGGTGAACTTGCCGCCGGGATAGTCGTCGCGGCGCAGCAAGGTCATCCCGAGCACTTCGGTGTAGAAGGCGATCGACTTGTCGAGGTCGAGCACCCTGATCATGGTGTGCATATAGCGAAAGCCCGGGGCGTCGCTCATTGGGTAAGTCCTCCGAATTCTGTGATTTGCAGTTCTGACCGTCCACATCAAACGGTTGGCGGGGATATGGCTTCGCTTGATGTTCTCAATCAGGGTTGTATGATAACACGACAACAGCTGTGTTTGTCCAGTCGTTTTCCCCTGGGGTGCAGAGTCCATTCATGAATGCCGTGCCGCCCACCTCCGCATCGCTGATCGCAGCCCTGGCCGGCCTGCTGCCGGATGGCGGGCTGCTGACCGAGGCAGTGGATCTGGCGCGCTACAGCCGCGACTGGTCGGGCGATCACTACGGCCGGCCTCTGGCGGTGGCGCGGCCATCCTCGGTGGAAGAGGTGTCGGCGGTGATGCGCTTTTGCCATGCCGAACGCATTCCAGTCGTGCCGCAGGGCGGGTTGACCGGTCTGGTGGGTGCTGCGGTGGCCGCAGATGGCGGCGAGATCGTCATTTCGCTGGAACGCATGAACAGGATCCGCTCGATCAGCCCGATCGACTTCGCCATGGTGGTCGAGGCCGGCTGCATCCTCGAGGACGCCAAGCGCGCCGCCGAAGCGAGCGACTGCCTTTTGCCGATCACTTTCGGCGCCCAAGGCAGCTGCCGCATCGGCGGCAATGTCGCCACCAATGCCGGCGGCTTCAACGTGCTGCGCTACGGCATGACCCGCGACCTCGTGCTCGGCCTTGAAGTGGTGCTGGCCGACGGCCGCATCTGGAACGGGCTGAAAGTGCTGCGCAAGGACAATCGCGGCTATGATCTGAAGCAGATATTCATCGGCTCGGAAGGCACGCTCGGCATCGTCACCGCCGCTGCGCTGAAGCTGTTCCCCAAGCCGACACAAATCGAAACCGCACTGGTCGGCCTGCGATCGGTCGAGGACGCGATGGCGCTTTATGCCCGCGCCCGGCGTGACTGCAGCGACTTGCTCACCGCCTTCGAGCTGATCCTGCGCGTCGGCATCGAGATTACCATGCGCGAAGGTCAGGATTTTGCCGATCCGCTCGGCAAGCCCTATCCGGCCTATGTGCTGATCGAGGTATCCTCCGGCGGGCTGATCGACCTCAACAGCATGCTGCTCGGTTTCCTCGGCAGCGTCGAGGACATTGTCGAGGACGGTGTCATCGCCTCGACGCGGGCTCAAGGTGAGCGGCTGTGGCTCTATCGCGAGATCATGGTTGAGCGGCAGGGCAGGGGCGGACGCTATCTGCGCACCGATGTCTCGGTGCCGATCTCTAGGCTCGCCGATTTCGTCACCGATGCGCTGGCCGCGTTGGAGAAGTCGCGGCCCGACGCGCTGGCCGTCACCTACGGCCATGTCGGCGACGGCAACATCCACCTCAACGTGGTGCCGCCGGAAGGCATGGCACCGGACGCGGTCGAGCATCTGTTCGAAGAGGCGGAAGCCGAGATTTTCACCGTCGTCGACCGCTACGGCGGCTCGATCAGCGCCGAGCATGGCATCGGCCGGGTCAAGCAGAAAGCGTTCCTCGACCGCATCGATCCGGTGACACTCGATCTGGCGGCCGGCATCAAGGACGCGTTCGACCCGCGCCATATCTTGAGCAACGGTCGCATTCTGGCGCCGACCGCCGCTGTCGACTATAGGTGAGCGATGACGCTGAAACTCGACAAGGTCAATCGCGGTCCACACCTCTCCACTCTGGTGGCGAGTTCCATCTCGCGCGAGATCGCACAAGGGCGGCTGAAGCCGGGCGACCAACTGCCGACCGAGGCGGCGCTGGCAACCACATTCGGCGTCAGCCGCAATGTGGTGCGCGAGGCGATCGCCAGGCTGCGCTCGGAAGGCCGCATCTGGTCGCAGCAGGGCCGCGGCGCCTTCGTGGCGGAGAGCAACAATCCGACGGTGCTGACCATCGACTATGAGACGCTGCAGCGCGCCGATTCCTTCCGCAATCTGTTCGAACTGCGCGGCATCCTCGAAGTGCAGGCGGCGGCGCTCGCCGCCAAACGCCGAAGCGACGCCGATCTGAAAGCCATGGGCGATGCGCTGTCCGGCATGCGCGCCGCGCCCTATGGCAGTGTCGCCTGGCTGCGCAGCGACCTCGAATTCCACCGCACCGTCGCCGAGGCGACGCGCAACGCCTATATGGGCCAGTTCCTGGTCTTCGTCTCCGAGCGCGTGCGCGAAAGCATTCTCGCCGCCGGCAACCAGCAGAAATCCGACGACATGGCCAGCATTACGCTCGGCGAGCACGAGCGCATTTTTACCGCGATCCGAAACCGCGATGTCGAAGGGTCGCAAGCCGCGATGCGCGACCACCTGGCGGGCGCGGCACTGCGCGTTGGACTGCACGACGGCGAGGCGCCTATTGAGGCAGCGCCGGTGCCGGAAGCGGCATCGCCGGTGCGGCATTCGCGGTTGCGGAAGGCTATCCGCGGGCAGGCTGGGGGGTAACCCCGCCTTACGTTATCTGTCCCGCGCTCCGGGCCAATCGCATTTGGCAGCGCTAGCCCCCTCTCCGCCTCGGCTTCGCCGAGCCACCTTGTATCTACACGAGAGAGATTTCGTGGGATTGAAGCGATTGAGCCAAGGTCCGGGCGGCCGCCCGGACCTTGGCTTGGCGAAGTCGCCCGTACCACCTGAGGTTACAGCCGCGGGAGAGCTTGGGATC
>NZ_JBWLUX010000033.1:0-76489 GCF_057784315.1 Mesorhizobium sp. CNPSo 4684
CCTCAATCATCATAGCTATGCCCCGCCCTCAAGCCGTCGCGCACCCGGGCCGCAATCGCCAAAAACTCCGGCGTCTCGCGGATATCCAACGGCCGCTTCTTCGGCAGCGTCGATTCGATGATGTCGGTGACCCGGCCCGGGCGCGGCGACATGACGACGATGCGCGTCGACAGATACACCGCCTCGGGGATGGAATGGGTGACGAAGCAGATCGTCTTGTTCGTCCGCTCCCACAGTTCCAGCAATTGCTCGTTGAGATGGTCGCGCACGATCTCGTCCAGGGCGCCGAACGGTTCGTCCATCAAAAGCAGATCGGCGTCGAAGGCGAGCGCACGGGCGATCGATGCGCGCTGCTGCATGCCGCCGGAAAGCTGCCAAGGGTATTTCTTCTCGAATCCGGAGAGGTTGACGAGTTCCATTGTGCGCTTGATGCGCTCCGCCTGCTCGGCCCTGGACAGGCCGATGATCTCCAGCGGCAGCGCCACATTGCGTTCGATCGTGCGCCAGGGAAAAAGGGCGGCCGCCTGGAAGACATAACCATAGGCGCGTTTCTCGCGCGCCTGCTCCGGCGTCATGCCGTTGACCGAGATGGTGCCCGAGGTCGGCTTCTCCAGATCGGCGATGACGCGCAGCAAGGTGGTCTTGCCGCAGCCGGACGGGCCGATGAAGGAAACGAACTCGCCCTTGCCGATGGTGAGGTCGACATTGGAGAGCGCCTGGACCGGACCGTCATTGGTCTGAAAGGTGAGGCCAAGTTTGCTTGCCGAAACGACGGCTGGCGAGGTTCCCGTCATTTGCCGCAGCCTGCCTTTCGCAGCCGCTGCCGCGCAGGATGAAATGCCGTTGCATTTGCGTTGATGTTGTTTTCCACTCGTCCAATCCCCATCAATCGACGCCCGGAGCCTTGCCGATGTCGCCCAAACCCACCTGTCACCTTATCCGTCCTGAAAGCACTTATGAAGGCAAGCAGGGATTGACCTATTTTGCCGGCATCGCGGCGGAGTCCGTCGGTTCCTCCGGCATCTGCATGCACGTGCTCACCATGCCGCCCGGCGCCCGCGCCAAGGCGCACCTGCATGAAAGCCATGAAACGGCGATCTACGTGCTCTCCGGCGAGGTTCACACCTGGTATGGCGACCGGCTGGAGCACCACATCGTCGTCAAGGCCGGCGACCTCTTCTACATCCCCGCCGGCGTGCCGCATCTGCCGGCCAATCTGAGCAACGCGCCGTCGTCGGCCGTCATCGCCCGCACCGATCCCAACGAACAGGAAAGCGTCGTCCTGCTGCCGGAACTGGATGCTCTGGTCGCCTGACACCGACGGGATCGCCGTCATTTGCACAGCGCAACTTCCCCCATGACGTTGCCGTCCTCGTCGGCAATCGTCAGTCTCTTGGCGTTCTTGGCGCTGCGCTTGATGGTGAACTTGGTCGGCTCCGAGCCCTCTTCGCCTTCCGCCTCACATGTTGCCGTCACCACCAGCGACCCATCGGCCTGCGCCTGCTTGTCCGTGAAGGTGCAGGCGCTGGCGGCAGTGACCAATGCCTCGTCGGTCAACAGCAGCATCTGATCGGCGGCGACCTCCTGGCCGTTGCGGTTGATGCAGCCATATTTGTCACCGTAGGGTTTCGACAGGTCGATGCCTGCCGCGAAAGCCTGACCAGCACCCAGAACGGCAAGCACCGCGACAGAGAGACCAAAACCACGCACGCTCATTCCCCCAAATCCAAAATCACGAACAAGGCTGCAGCGGCCCCATCTCCTCAAGGCCGGGAATGGTCACGAAGAAACCACCCTCGCCGTCGTCGGTGACCACCACGGTTTCAGCCGTCGTCCCCGCCTCGCCCTCGGCGGAACAGGTCGCAGTTAGCGATTGCGTACCCGAAGCCGAGGTCAATTGCTGCGCAAACCGGCAGCCGCTGCCATAGGTCTCGATGCCCTCCGCGGTCAGCACGATGTAGTCGTCGCGGTCCTGATAACCGGCCTTTGCGACGACGCAGCCGGCATCGTTGCCCCAGGAGCCAACCAGCACGCTGGCCGCTTCTGCCGGACCGGCGATGACGGTCGCCGCGACCAACGAGATGAGCGCTGCGGAATTCGGCAACCTCAGACCCCCGTCGCCGGAATGCCGGTGCGTTCCACTTTGCGTGGCGCGGTAATGTCCTTCCAGGTCGACAGCGCCCGGTTGACCGCCGCGTTCGGTTCACGGGCGACGAACTCGCCATGGCCGGGCTTGGCCTTGACCTCGGCTTCCTCGATCGACAGTTCACCGCGCGAGAAGACGAAGCGCGGCAGGCCGGTCACCTCGAAACCTTCGAAGACGTTGTAGTCGATCACCGATTGCTGCTTTTTCGAGGTGATCTTCTTCTTGCGCTTCGGGTCCCACACGACGATGTCGGCATCCGCGCCTTCGACGATGGCGCCCTTCTTCGGATACATGTTGAGTATCTTGGCGATGTTGGTCGAGGTTACCGCGACGAACTCGTTCATCGTCAGCCGTCCGGTGTTGACGCCTGTGGTCCACAGCATCGGCAAGCGATCCTCGAGCCCGCCGGTGCCATTCGGGATCTTGGTGAAATCGCCGACGCCGTTGCGCTTCTGCTTGGTAGTGAAGGCGCAATGGTCGGTCGCCACCACTTGCAGCGAACCGGCCTGTAGGCCGGCCCACAGCGAATCCTGGTGCAATTTGTTGCGGAAGGGCGGGCTCATCACGCGGCGCGCCGCATGGTCCCAGTCCTTGTTGAAATATTCGCTCTCGTCGAGTGTCAGATGCTGGATCAGCGGCTCGCCGAAGACGCGCATGCCTTTCTGCCGTGCCCGGCGGATGGCCTCATGCGCCTGCTCGCAGGAGACATGCACGACATAGAGCGGCACGCCGGCCATATCGGCGATCATGATGGCGCGGTTGGTCGCCTCGCCTTCCACTTCCGGCGGGCGCGAATAGGCATGCCCCTCCGGGCCGTTGTTGCCGGCGGCGAGCAGCTTCTGCGATAGTGCGGCGACCACGTCGCCGTTCTCGGCATGAACCAGCGGCAGCGCGCCGAGGTCGGCGCAGCGCTGGAACGACGCATACATCTCGTCGTCGTCGACCATCAGCGCACCCTTGTAGGCCATGAAATGCTTGAACGAGGTGATGCCTTTGTCGACGACGGTGGCCATCTCGTCGAACACCTGCTTGCCCCACCAGGTGATCGCCATGTGGAAGGAATAATCGCAGGACGCCTTCGACGTCTTGTTGTCCCACATCTGCAAGGCTTCGAGCAGCGACTGCTTCGGCGACGGCAGGCAGAAATCGACGACCATCGTCGTGCCGCCGGAAAGCGCTGCGCGCGTACCGGACTCGAAATCATCGGCCGAATAAGTGCCCATGAACGGCATTTCGAGATGGGTATGCGGGTCGATGCCGCCCGGCATGACGTAGCAGCCGGTGGCGTCGTACTCATGATCGCCATGCAGGTCCGAGCCGATGGCGACGATCTTGCCGTGCCGCATCAGCACATCGGCCTTCCAGGTGCGGTCGGCGGTGACGATGGTGCCGTTTCGGATGACTTTGGTCATTTTCGTGTTCCCTTGTTCTTGCCGCGCTTCTTTGTGAGCGTCGTTTGAATCCAGATTTTTAGTTCACGCCACGATCCCCGCTGTCTCCACCACCGCGTGGAACAGCACGTCGGCGCCGGCGCCGGCCCATTCCTTGGTGATTTCCTCGGCCTCGTTGTGTGACAACCCGTCAACGCAGGGGCACATCACCATGGCGGTTGGTGCAACACGGTTGATCCAGCAGGCATCATGGCCGGCGCCGGAGACGATGTTGCGGTGGGTATAGCCGAGGCGATCGGCGGCGTCGCGGATCGCCTTGACGCAACCGGCATCGAAGGTCACCGGGTCGAAGGCGCCGACCTGCTCGACCTTGTACTGGATGTCGAGCGCCTCACAGATCGTGTCGATGCCTTCGCGGACGCGGCCGTCCATCGCGTCCAGCACTTCCTTCTCGGGCGAGCGGATGTCGATGGTGAAGACGGTGCGGCCGGCAATAATGTTGCGCGAGTTGGGAAACACCTCCATGTGGCCGACAGCACCGACGGCGTCGGGCTGGTAGTCCATGGCGATCTCGTGCACCAGGTCGATCACGCGCGCCATGCCGAGCCCGGCATTGCGGCGTTTGGGCATCGGCGTCGAGCCGGTATGCGCCTCCTTGCCGGTCAGCGTCACCTGCAGCCACTTCAGGCCCTGGCCATGGGTGACGACGCCGATGTCGATGCCTTCATCCTCGAGGATCGGCCCCTGCTCGATATGCAATTCGAAGAAGGCGTGGATCTTGCGATCGCCGACCTTCTCGGTGCCTTTCCAGCCGATTCGCTCCAGTTCCTCGCCGAATTTTTTTCCCTGTTTATCGGTGTGCTGATACACGTCCGCCTGCTCCAGCACGCCAGCGAACACGCCGGACGCCATCATCGCCGGCGCAAAGCGCGAGCCTTCCTCGTTGGTCCAGTTGGTGACGACGATCGGATGCCTGGTGGTGATGCCGAGATCGTTGAGCGAACGGATGATCTCCAGCCCGCCGAGCACGCCAAGCACGCCGTCATATTTGCCGCCGGTCGGCTGCGTGTCGAGATGGCTGCCGACATAGACCGGCGGCAGGCTGGGATCGGCGCCTTCCCGGCGGGCGAACATGGTACCCATCTCGTCGAGGCCCATCTCAAGCCCGGCGGCCTCGCACCAGCGCTTGAACAGATGCCGGCCCTCGCCATCCTCGTCGGTCACGGTCTGGCGATTGTTGCCGCCAGCAATGCCGGGGCCAATCTTCGCCATCTCCATGATGGAATCCCACAAACGGTCTGAATTGATTCGCAGATTCTCGCCTGGGGCGGCCATTCAAAGTCTCTCCAATTGCACAGCGTCCCCCTCCCCCTCGAGGGGAGGGTGGCCGCGAAGCGGTCGGGTGGGGTCGCCCGCGACGCGCGCGACCTTCTCTTTGACCACCTGCGCCACATGCCAAGCGCTGTTTATGACATCGGGTTCGTCAACGCGAAAGATATCGTACCCGAGCGACCGCAGGTAATTATCGCGGACGGCGTCGTGCAGCTTGCCCTTCTCATGTTCGTGCATGTCGCCATCGACCTCAACGATCAGCTTCACAGCCAGGCAGGCAAAGTCGACGATGTACGGCCCGATGGGGCACTGGCGACGAAACTTGATGCCGACCGATTTGAAATCGCGCAATTCATACCAGAGCAGATTTTCGCCCTTGGTCGCGTGAACTCGAAGCGCGCGCGCTTTTTGACGCATTTCGAAGCTCACGCGAGTGCGAGGCATCAGCGGCAGCCTCCCAGCAAAAGACCAGGTCGGCGCGCTGCACCGAGGACCCCACCCGGCCGCTTCGCGGCCACCCTCCCCTCGAGGGGGAGGGATATCCGCGCCCAGATCTTCAATCTATCGCCCTCAGCACTTCACGCACATGGTCGATCAATTCATTGATCTGGCCCTTGGTGATGATCAGCGGCGGCGACAGCGCGATGATGTCGCCGGTGGTGCGGATCAGCGCGCCGCGCTCGAACGCCTTGACGAAGGCCGAGAAGGCCCGCTTGGTCGGGCTGCCGGCGATCGGCGCCAGTTCGATCGCGCCGATCAGGCCGATGTTCCTGATGTCGATGACATGCGGCTCGCCCTTCAGCGAATGCAGCGCGTCTTCCCAGTAAGGCGCCAGCTCCTCGCCACGGGTGAGCAGGCCCTCTTCCTTGTAGGTGTCGAGCGTACCGAGTGCGGCGGCGCATGCGATCGGATTGCCCGAATAGGTATAGCCATGGAAGAACTCGATCATGTGCTCGGGGCCGGTCATGAAGGCGTCGTGGATTTCCTTCTTCACGAACACCGCGCCCATCGGGATGACGCCGTTGGAAACGCCCTTGGCGGTGGTCATGATGTCGGGCGTGACGCCAAAGTAGTCGGCGGCAAACGGCGCGCCGAGGCGGCCGAAACCGGTGATGACCTCGTCGAAGATCAACAGGATGCCGTGCTTGGTGCAGATTTCGCGAAGCTTCTGCAGATAGCCCTTCGGCGGCAGGATGACGCCGGTGGAACCGGCGACCGGCTCGACGATGACGGCGGCGATGGTCGAGGCGTCATGCAGGGTAACGATGCGCTCCAGTTCATTGGCAAGCTCCGCGCCATATTCCGGCACGCCCTTGGAGAAGGCGTTCTTTTCCGGCAGATGCGTGTGCGGCATATGGTCGACGCCACCGAGCAGCGTGCCGAACATCTTGCGGTTGCTGACAATGCCGCCGACCGAAATGCCGCCGAAATTGACGCCGTGATAGCCGCGCTCGCGGCCGATCAGCCGGGTGCGCGCGCCCTCGCCCTTCACGCGGTGATAGGCGATCGCCATCTTCAGCGCCGTGTCGACCGATTCCGAGCCGGAATTGGTGAAGAAGACATGGTCCATGCCCTTGGGCGCGATGTCGACCAGGCGGTTGGCCAGTTCGAACACGATGGGGTGGCCCATCTGGAAGGCCGGCGCATAGTCGAGTTCGGCGGCCTGATGCTGAATCGCCTCTGTGATCTTCGGCCGGCAATGGCCGGCGTTGACGCACCATAGACCCGCGGTGCCGTCGAGCACCTTGCGGCCATCGCTGGTGGTGTAGTGCATGTCCTTGGCGGACACGAACATGCGTGGCGCCTGTTTGAACTGCCGGTTTGCCGTGAACGGCATCCAGAATGCGCTGAGATCGTTCGGCGTGACTTTCAGCCGGTTGGACATGACCAAGACTTCCCCTTGTAACCTGTTTCGGTGCGGCTAACGCTTGGTCTTTCCAACGCTTGGTCTTTGCTGCGTTTTCATGCTACGCAAATTTTGACCGATTGGACAAACGTTAGCACCGCCCTGTCGGCGGTCAAGGGATTACTAGCGGAAATGCGGCCTCCGAAGTGCGCTCCACGGCTCAGGGAAAAACTGGTCCAGAGAATTGGTCCAGATGACCCGCGCGACCAAGGCTTGGCCGTATGACCGACGCCATGGAAGGCTCCGCTCCTCGCCGCACCCGCATCCAGCAGGAAAAGCGCGAACTGATCCTGGAAGCGGCCCTCGAAGTCTTTTCCACCAACGGCTTTCGCGGCTCGACCATCGACCAGATCGCCGAAGCCGCGGGAATGTCGAAGCCGAACCTGCTCTATTATTTCCGCCGCAAGGAAGACATTCACGAAACGCTGATGGAGCGGCTGCTGGCGACCTGGCTGGCGCCGCTGCGTGAACTCGACGATATCGGCGATCCCCTGACCGAACTCAGGAACTACATCAGGCGCAAGCTTGAAATGGCGCGCGATTTTCCCAGGGAAAGCCGGCTGTTCGCCAACGAGATTTTGCAGGGCGCGCCGCGCATCATGCCGCTTTTGGAAGGCGAGCTGAAAACGCTGGTCGACGAAAAGGCCAATGTCATCAAGGGCTGGATGCGCACCGGGAAGATCGCCCGTACCGATCCCTGGCACCTGATCTTCTCGATCTGGGCGACGACCCAGCATTACGCCGATTTCGACGTCCAGGTCCGCGCCGTGCTCGGCGCCGACCGCGGCGGCGACGGCCGCTTCGAGGACGCGGCGCGATTTCTCGAGCAGTTGTTCATTGATGGGCTGAAGCCGAAAGGATAGTGCCTAGTCGAAGGAGGCAAGCAGCGCTTACCAATCGTCCGGTTTTGCTGATCGTGGAGATTGGTCGAGGCACTCGTGACTTCGTCATCCACGGGCGGAGCAAGGAGCGTAGCGACGCGGCGCAGACCCGAGGATCCATGCCGTGACGTCAAAGCGCCGCTACGGTTCAGAATTCTGCACCGCTGTACTCCACGGCCAAGGTAACGGAATGGATCCTCGGGTCTCCGCGTTCGCTTCGCTCCCGCTCCGCCCGAGGATGACGAAGTCGGAGGGGTGCCGCCACCCAACCTTACGCGCTGCGACGCTCCACCGGCATCGCATCCAGCAATGTCTGCAGCTTCGCAACCGAATTCTGCTCGGCCAGCGGCGTGTAGACGATCAGTTTCATATCCGAGCCGTCGTCGATCGAAAGGCTCATATGCTCAAACGCCATCGCGCCGGCGATCGGGTGGCGCAGATACTTCTTGCCGGACAGACGATGCACCACATCGCGCTGCGGCCACCATTCGCGGAATTCCGGGCTGGAGCGCATCATCAGCGCAATCAGCCGGTCGAAGTCCGGATCGCCGGTGTATTTCGCACTCTCGGCGCGAAACGCGGCAAGGGTGGCGCGCGCCAGTTGTTCCCAATCGACCAGCAAATGGCGCCGGCGCGGATCGGTGAACACGCCATGGAGGATGTTGCGGGCATCGCCCTCCAACAGACCGTAGTCGCCGAAAATGGCAACGGCCCCGGCATTCCACGCCAGCACATCCCAGCGCGGCCCGACAATATAGGCCGGCTGCAGGACCAGGCTCTGCAGCATGTGCAGGAGTGGACCTTCGACCACGACCGGAGTGATGCGCCGCCGCTCGGGCTGCTGGCGGCCGGCCAGCGTGAACAAATGCCGCTTCTCGGCGGCGTCGAGGCGCAAGGCCTCGCAAAGCGCCGTCAGCACCTCGACGGAAGGCCGCACGTCCCTGCCCTGCTCCAGCCAGGTGTACCAGGTCGTGCCGACACCGGCGATCATCGCCACCTCTTCGCGGCGCAGACCGGGCGTGCGCCGCCTGGCACCGGCCGCGATGCCGATGGCAGACGGCGAAAGCCTTTCGCGGCGTGAGCGCAGGAAGGCGCCAAGTTCGCGCCGGCGGCTGTCTTCGGGTGATGGTACGGAAACATCCATGGGTTCAGTATAGCAGTATCGATACCAGGATAAAGTTTGAACTGTTTGCGGCGCGCCGATCGCCCCATCTTGTTATCCAGAGCGAATATGGAGGCTCTCCGACATGGACCTGAAAGACAAGACGATCCTCATCACCGGCTCGACCGACGGCGTCGGCCGCGTCGTCGCGCAACGGCTTGGCGCCGGCGGCGCGCGCGTGCTGGTGCATGGCCGCGATGCCGCGCGCGGCAAGGCCGCCGTCGCCGAAATCGAAGCCGCCGGCGGCAAGGCCGAGTTCCTCGCCGCCGACCTCGCTTCGCTGGCCGAAGTTCGCCGTCTCGCTGAGGCCGTGCTTGCGAGAACCAACCGGCTCGACATCCTCATCAACAATGCCGGCATCGGTACCGCCGGCGCCAAGCGACAGCTCAGCGCCGACGGCTTCGAACTGCGCTTTGCAGTCAATTATCTCGCCGGTTTCCTGCTGACGTCGGAGCTGCTGCCGCTGCTCAAGGCGAGTTCGCCATCGCGCATCGTCAACGTCGCCTCGGCCGGCCAGCAAGCGATCGATTTCGGCGATGTCATGCTGACCCGCTCCTATGACGGCGTGCGCGCCTACTGCCAGAGCAAGCTGGCGCAGATCCTGTTCACCATCGACCTGGCCGAGGAGCTGAAGGGCAGCGGCGTCACCGTCAACGCCCTGCATCCGGCGAGCTACATGAACACCACCATGGTCCGACAGGCCGGCGTGACGCCATGGAGTTCGGTCGAGACCGGCGCCGACGCCATCCTCAACCTCGCGACATCGCCCGCCCTTGAAGGCCGCAGCGGCCTCTATTTCGACGGCCAAAAGGAATCGCGCGCCGATGCGCAAGCCTATGACGCGAAGGCGCGAGAACAATTGTGGGCTCTAAGCCTCGACCTCGTCGGCCAAGCCTCCGCAAAATCGAAGGAACAGCATTCATGACCAGCAACATCCAACACACAATCATCATCGGCGGCTCGTCCGGCATCGGCCTGGCGACCGCGCGCAAACTGCTCGGCCCGGGCATGAAGGTCACCATAACCGGCCGAAATACGGAAAAACTCACCAGCGCCTGGAAGAGCCTCGGCGGCGCCGCCGAAAAAGCTGCCTTCGATGCTTCGAAGCCGGACGAAGTACGCCAATTCTTTAGCGACCTCGGACCCTTCGACCACCTTGTGCTGGCTGCCAGCGGCGGCAAGGGGCTTGGCCCGTTCGCAAGCCTCGACCTTGCCGACGTCGCCGGTGGCGTCGACGAGAAAGTCCGGCCGCAGCTGTCTTGCCTGCAGGCGGCTTTGCCGACGCTCAACAAATCGGGATCGGTCACCTTCATATCGGCGGTGTCGGCGCAACTGACCGCGCCCGGCGTTGCCGGCATCGCCGCCGTCAACGGCATGCTGCTGACCGTGGTGCCAATCCTCGCGGTCGAGCTGAAGCCGCTGCGCGTCAATGTCGTCGCGCCCGGCGTCATCGACACACCGTGGTGGGACTTTTTGCCTGACGACCAGCGGCAGGCGGTCTTTGCCGACTATGCCGACAAGACCCCTGTCGGCAGGATCGGCCACGCCGAGGATGTCGCCGGCGCGATCGCCTTCCTCGTCTCCAACGGCTTCATGACCGGCCAGGTGCTGACCTGCGATGGTGGTTTGCGCTTTGCGGCGTAAACTTACAGCGACTGCGCGATCAGCGTCAGAAAACCGCCGGCCAGCGCGACATTGCCGACGAAGCCGTTGATGCGCGATGCCCGGTCCGGGCCCTGATGGTCCCAGAAATTATGGAACATCGGCGTGGCGGCGATGAGAAACAGCACCAGCACAGCACTTGCGACCGCGGTCCACACACCTGCCATCACCAGCGCGCCGGCAATGGTCTGCAGGACGATGCCGGCCCACAGCGCCAGCTTGGCCTCCGGCACGCCGCGCGCGGCCATTAGCCCGGTCAGGAAGGTCTCGTTCTGAACATTGCGCAGGCCGGCGACGACGAAGGCGCCGCCGAGCAACAGGCGGCCGAGAAACAACAAGGTCAAAGGCAAATCGACAGGCACAAAACTCTCCCCTTAAAAACAGTTGGAGCGCCGCCCTGTCGACGACGCTCCATGGATAAACCGGACGGTCAGGCTGCTTTGGCGGCCGGCATCGGGTGAATGGCATGGAACGGTATGCAGAGCCGGTTCCAGGTGTTGATCATGCCGATCGCAACCGACAGCTTGACCAGTTCCTCTTCCGAGAAATGCGCGAGCGTGCGGGCATAGAGCTCGTCCGACACGCCATTGTTGGCGATCAAGGTCGTCGCCTCGGTCCAGGCCAAGGCCGCCCGTTCGCGCTCGGAAAACAGCGGCGATTCCTTCCAGGCTGCGACCAGGTAGAGCCGCGTCTCGGTCTCGCCGTCGCGCCGCGCCTCGCGGCTGTGCATCTCGACGCAGTAGGAACAGCCATTGATCTGCGAAGCCCTGAGCTTGATCAAATGCAGCAGGCCCACTTCCAGCCCGCATTCGTCGACCGCCTTGTTGAGCGCCGACACCGCCTTCATGATTTCCGGCGCCTTGGCGAAGAATTGCAGTCTCTGTTTCATCGTCTTTCCTTTCACGTCTCTCTGGCGAGGATTAAACTTGCTTGGTCGAAGCGGATTTCTGCGGCCGCTGATGGCGCGCCACAAAGGCGCAGCTGGCGGCGATCGATCTCGGATCGCCTTCTGCCTGGTAGTCAGCCACGATGTCGGACAACCGGGTTTCCGCGAGAGCCGCGCGATAGGCGCGCTCGGCCTTCAGCATCGCGGCGTTGATGCCGCACAGTTTTACATAGGCGGACGCGTCGAGCTTGACCGGCCCGTTGCGGCGGATCTCGCCGCAGCGAAACGCCGGCTCCCGCCCTTCGATCGCCAGCACGATATCGAGCAGCGTGATGCGCTCGGCCGGCCGCGCCAGCCGGTAACCGCCCGCCGGCCCGAGTACCGATTCCAGGATGCGCTCGGCCGTCAGCATGTTGAGATGCTTCAAGAGATAGCTCGGCGACAGGCCGAAAGACTCCGCCAAGGCAGCGCCCGGCATGGTGCTGTTGCCCTCCACGCTGGCCAGCGTGGCCGCACAATGGATGGCCGCCTCAACGCCCTCGCCCAGCTTCATAGTGGTGACATCCAATTCATGGATATTTTATATCGTGGATAAATTTTATCTGCAATAGGAAAATGGAGAATTTCACGTGTTCGTGACGATGTTATTCATTGTGCCAACGGTGGTGTGGAGAGCTAAAGGAATTCTCCGCGCATAGACTCGAAGTTGGCGCTGCCCTTCATTGCCCTGCCGGGCATTTCTCCCCGTAAACGGGGCGAAAGATGCCGTCATCGATGATTTCGCCAATTACTGACGGCGCAGGAAAAGGCGACAGCGGCCGTGCAATTGCCTTCTCCCGTTCACGGGGAGAAGGTGCCCGAAGGGCGGATGAGGGGCGGCGCTGACCTCTGAAATCCAAGCGTTGCGCACATGCAAAATCGCCCGATGCGGATGCACAGGGCGATTAAGCTACCGCAAAGAAGAACCTACTCCGCGGCCACCTTGGCCATGGGGTTGTTCGGATGCGTCGTCCAGTTGGCGTAGACCGGCGACACCGGCTTGCCGGTGCGCTGGTCCATCACGCCTGCGGCCAGCGGCTCCATGGTGATGCAGTTTTCCACCGGACAGACATTGACGCACAGATTGCAGCCGACGCATTCGGCCTCGATCACCTCGAAGTGCCTGACGCCGTCGACCATGTTGGTGATCGCCTGGTGCGAGGTGTCCTCGCAGGCGATGTGGCAGCGGCCGCATTTGATGCAGGCGTCCTGGTCGATATGTGCCTTGGCGACATAATTGAGGTTGAGATACTGCCAGTCGGTGACGTTGGGCGTGGCGCGGCCGATAATGTCGTCGAGCGAGGCATGGCCCTTCTCGTCCATCCAGTTTTCCAGACCGGCGATCATCTCCTGCACGATCTTGAAGCCGTAGGTCATCGCCGCCGTGCACACCTGCACATTGCCGGCGCCGAGCGCCATGAATTCGGCGGCGTCGCGCCAGGTGGTGATGCCGCCAATGCCGGAGATCGGCAGACCGTGGGTTTCGGGGTCGCGGGCGATCTCGGCCACCATGTTCATGGCGATCGGCTTCACCGCCGGGCCGCAATAGCCGCCATGCGAGCCTTTGCCGTCGATGGTCGGCTGCGGCGCGAAACTATCGAGGTCGACACCGGTGATCGAGTTGATGGTGTTGATCAGCGACACCGCGTCGGTGCCGCCGGCAAGTGCCGCGCGCGCTGGCTTGCGCACGTCGGTTATGTTTGGCGTCAGCTTGGTGATGACGGGCATGCGGGTGTTGGCCTTGCACCAGCGCACCACCATTTCGATGTATTCCGGCACCTGGCCGACAGCCGCACCCATGCCCCGCTCCGACATGCCGTGCGGGCAACCGAAATTGAGCTCGATGCCGTCGGCCTCGGTCTCCTCGACCACCGGCAGGATCGCCTTCCAGCTTTCCTCGACGCACGGCACCATCAGCGAGACGACGATGGCGCGGTCGGGCCAGTCCTTCTTGACCTGCTTGATCTCGCGCAGATTGACCTGCAGATCGCGGTCGGTGATCAGTTCGATATTGTTGAGGCCGAGCAGGCGGCGGTCGGCGCCCCAGATCGCGCCGTAGCGCGGGCCGTTGACGTTGACCACCGGCGGGCCTTCTTCGCCGAGCGTCTTCCAGACCACACCGCCCCAGCCAGCTTTGAAGGCGCGGATGACATTATACGCCTTGTCGGTCGGCGGCGCCGAAGCCAGCCAGAACGGATTGGGCGATTTGATGCCGACGAAATTGTTGCGGATGTCAGCCATGACAGGTCCCTTTCAACCGAGACGAAGGAGCATTTCCACAGGTGCAAGAATGCCGCCTTCAAGCGCGGCGGTGAGATTGGCGATCTTGGTGCGCGCGTTCTCGCCCATGATAAGATTAACGCCGGGTGGCGGTTTTTTGCCTTCCGCCTGCGCCGCAGCCATGCGCGCCCGTATCGTGGCGAAGAATTCGATGGCGAAGGCGCCGCGTGGGCGCTCGGCGGTTACAGAGAACCCTGCAGCCGCGGCAGCCGAGCGATAGTCGTCGGGCGTGGCGACGAAGGACATGCTCACGTCGGATGCCCATGGCAGCGGATAGGTCAGCGCACCTGCCTTGAGCCGCATCACATCGTAGACGACAAAGACGCCGCCCGGCTTGAGCACGCGCGCCGCCTCGCTCATCAGCTTTTTCTTGTCGGGAAGGTTCATGCCGACATGCAGGATCATGGCCGTATCAAAGCTTTTATCGCCGAACGGCATATCCAGCGCGCTGCCCTGCACGAACCGGACTTTGTCGGCCATTCCCACCCGCTTCGACAGGCTGGTCGCGATATCGACATAGCTTTGCGTCAGATCGATGCCGGTGACATCGGCGCCGGTATTGTTGGCGGCAAAGCGGGCTGGACCACCCACGCCGGAACCAATGTCGAGCAGCTTGGCCCCCGGCTTCAACCCCATCTGACCGATGAGTTCCCTGGTGGCGGCGACGCCGCCAATGTGGAACTCGTCGACCGCTTCGAGATCGCCGGCGCGCAGATGGGCAATGTCCACACCGGTATCGGCGAGCACGGCAAGGATGTGCTGCTCAAGACCCGATACGTCGTAGTGACGGGCGATGCCCGATTCCACCGAGGCCATGATCTCTATCCCTGTGTCAGACTCCTGTTGATGCTCTCAGCCGCATCGCGCCCTTGGGCCACGGCCGAGACGGTCAGGTCGTCGCCGCCAAAAATGCAGTCGCCACCGGCCCAGACATTGGCGAGCGAGGTGCGCCCTTCCTCATCGACCTTGATACGGCCGGCTTCGAGTTCGATCGATGCACCACTGCCGTTGAGCGCCGCCGGCACAAAGCTCTGGCCGATCGCCTTGAACACCTGGTCGGCGGTGAGCGTCAGCCGCTCGCCGGTACCGACGAGCTTGTCGCCGTTCATGGCGGTGTATTCGAGCTCGATGCCCGACACTTTGCCACCTTCGACAATCACCCGCTTCGGCTGCAGCCAGTGGCGGATGGTGACGCCGTTGGCGGCGGCCAGATCCTGCTCGAACTCGGAGGCGTTCATATGCTCCTGGCCGCGCCGGTAGCAGATCGTCACCTCCTCGGCTCCGAGCAGCTTCGACTGCACCGCCGCGTCGATCGCCGTCATGCCGCCGCCGATGACGACGACGCGCCGGCCGACCGGCAGGCTTGCGAGATCGCTGGCTTGGCGCAGTTCGGCGATGAACTCGACCGCATTGGTGACGCCGTCGGCATCCTCGCCCTCGGCGCGCAGCGCATTGACGCCGCCAAGGCCCATGCCGAGGAAGACGGCATCGTAATTCCGGATCAGGTCCGACAGCTGGTAGTCGCGGCCGAGCGCCTTGCCGTTCTGGATGTCGATGCCGCCGATCCCCGTGACATAGTCGACCTCGGCCTGGGCGAAATTGTCGATGCTCTTGTAGGCGGCGATGCCATATTCATTGAGGCCGCCGGCCTTCGGCCGTGCTTCCAGGATGGTCACCTCGTGGCCATGGCGGGCGAGCCGGTGCGCGGCGGCAAGGCCGGCCGGCCCGGCGCCGACCACGGCGACCGACTTGCCGGTCGATTCCGCACGCGGATAAAACTGCTTGTGCTCGGCCATCGCGACGTCGGTGGCGTAGCGCTGCAAACGGCCGATCTGCACCGGCTTGCCTTCCGCCACTTCGCGCACGCAGACCTCTTCGCACAGCGTCTCGGTCGGGCAGACGCGGGCGCACATGCCGCCCAGAATGTTCTGGTCGAAGATCGTCTTGGCGGAGCCGATCGGGTTACCGGTCGAGATCTGGCGGATGAACAGCGGAATGTCGATCGAGGTCGGGCATGCATTCATGCACGGCGCGTCGTAGCAGAAATAGCAGCGATCGGATTCGACCAGCGCCTCGTGGTGATCGAGCGGCGGATGCAGGTCGGAAAAATTCTCGGCATACTGGTCGGCCGGCAGCCGGCCACCGGCAATACCGTCCTTGAACTGGCCTTCTGGCATCGTCAGTTCCCCATGTTTTCGTTTTGGGGAAGGCTAGCACGTTTTATTTTTTTATCAATTGGTCAATTTTCGGCGCAAGGCACTGAAAAGCCTCGATAATAACATGATCTTTTTACTCATGTTATGCCCCTATGGCGCGGGCGAAAAGCTAGAGCCTGGAGCGCCACCATGGATCGACCTTATCTCATCGGCGACCAGTTGCTGCAGCCGCCACAGATTGCGGTCGCGAATGCCGAATTCCTCGAGGTGGCTGACCGTGTTGTAGAGATATTCGGCACCCGAGCCGACATGGCCGCAAGCCCGCGCCAACACCCGCGCTACCCGGTCCAGCGGCTGCCCGAGCGATGTGCCTCTGCCCGTCACCCCGACCCAGAAGCCGAGCGCCCGCACCACCCCTTGCGCCGTACGCACCGGAACCCAACGGACCGAGCTGACACTCTCATGGTCGTCGATCTCGCGCCGCAAAAGTCTTTCGATCTGCTGTGGCTTGTCGCCGTCGGGCAGCCGGTAGATGACGCCATCGCATCGCCCGCCGCGTTCGAGCGCCATCATCAGCCCCGGTTGTGCTGCGGTACCGCGCCAGCGCACCATGTCGAGGCAAAACGATCGATGCCAGCCGAATGCGGTGGCGCGTTGGCGTTCGACGGATTCGAAAGCCGGCTTCCAGATCAGCGAGCCATAGGCAAACACCCATAACGGCCCCGCATCGGCTTCATCGGAAAGCTGCGCGGAAAGGGCACGGAAATCCTCGTCGGTGAGCTGTGTCCAGCTGCCGTCGGGTCCGGGATCGACCTCCTGCCGATGACACAGTGACACAAGCTCAGGCGTGAGCGACATCCGGCGCATGAAACGACTACCCCTCATTCCCTAAAGGAAAGTCGAAAACCGCCGCACGTGCAAGCCGCCGGGCGCGACGAAATGCGGAACGATGTGTCAACGCAGCCGTTGAATTTTCTCATGCGCGCTGTCGGATTTGCGCCGCTGAAATAGTCCTTTGATGGATCGGACAACGATCGATGCATGAAGGTGAGGAGACCGAAAAAATGCCGAAAACCCCAATGCCCTTCTTCTGGTACGAACTGATGACCACCGACCTCGATGCGGCGCAAGCGTTCTACACCACTGTCGTCGGCTGGCGGGCCGAGCCCTTCGACAAGACGCCCGGGATGCCGCGCTACATCGTGATGAACTCCGCCGAGCGTGGCGTCGGCGGGCTGATGACCATTCCCGAGGACGCCGCCAAAATGGGCATGAAGCCGGCCTGGCTCGGCTATATCCACACCAGGGATACCGACGCATCGACAAAGGCGCTGAAGGCCGCCGGCGGAACTGTCCACCGCGAACCCGACGACATTCCAAATGTCGGTCGCTTTTCCGTCGTCGCCGACCCGCAGGGCGCTGCCTTCATGTTCCTGCAGCCCAATGGCCCCGACCAGCCCGTCCTTCCGGCCACCACACCCGGTCATGTCGGCTGGCACGAGCTCTATGCAGCGGACCGGGAGGCGGCCTTCGATTTCTATTCCAGCCAGTTCGGCTGGACCGATGCCGGCAGCATGGACATCGGCGAGATGGGCATCTATCAGACCTTCTCGGCCGGTCCTGAGTCCGGCGGCGGCATCATGAACAAGCCGCAGCAGCTTCCGGTGCCGGTATGGCTGTTCTACTTCAATGTCGATGCCATCGACGCCGCCGCCAAGCGCGTCACCGACAATGGCGGCAAGATCGTCATGGGTCCGATGCCGGTGCCGACCGGCCAATGGATCGCCCAGTTCACCGATCCGCAAGGCGCCTATTTCGCGCTGATCGCGCCGGCGCGCTGATCCGGCCAGAGGCGCATCAACACGAAACTGCTCTCATCGCACGCCGGTGCGATGAGGAAGCGCATCATTCCGGCGCCAGCACCGCGACCTTGATGCTCTCGTCCTTGGCGCCACTGAGCTGGATGGTGGCTGCGCCCGGCGTCAGCTTGAATCGCACGCTCTTGCGAATGCCGGGACAGGTCTTCACACCGCTGAACGCTGCCGACTTCGTGGCATGGCCGTCTTGAATCACATCGATCCAGGCCTCGCCTGACAGGCTGATCTGGAGCTCGCCTTCCGGTGGGACGGTCACGCTCGCCGTCGCGCCAAACGTTCCGGCTGCCGGCGCACGCTCCGGCGGCACGGTATAGCTGACCGCATCGACCGGCTCGAGCGCCAGGTCCGCGGCCTCGCCAGCCGCGAGGGCAGCGCCGGACTGCGTAGCAGGCGCTGCCGCAAACAGCGCCTGCTCGCGCTCCACCGGCCATTTGAAGGCATCACAGCCGCCGTCTGCGGCCATGGCGAAGCTGGTGCCTGCAAGGATTGCGAACAGGCTGAGGACGACTTTTTTCATGACCAGGGGAACCCATTTGGTTGGAGAGTCTACACACAGATATACAACCATAGCGATATAAATGCAACCATGCCGCGAACAAATATCGAAGTTCGACTGGAAGCAATTTCCAATCACCGATTGTTGATGGCAGGCCCCGGGAAGTGAATGGTCCAACGCAAAGTGATCATCTATGGCCGGGCCGAAGGGTTGGAAAAATGGAGTTTTAGATGAAGCTTTTTGACGGTCTCGCCCGGTTTCAGCCGCAGGCCCTCGGCGTCCTGCGCATCATGACGGCCCTGCAGTTCATCGAGCATGGCTCGCAGAAACTGTTCAACTTCCCGGTTAGCAGCGGTGAGCCGCATGCCCTCACCGGCCTGACGCTGACGGCGGCGATTCTCGAATTTGCCGGCGGCATCTTGCTGGCGCTCGGTCTCCTCACTCGCCCCGTCGCCTTCCTGCTGGCCGGCGAAATGGCCATTGCCTATTTCATGGCGCACTACCCGCGCGACTTCTTCCCGATCAACAACAACGGCGACGCCGCCATCTCCTTCTGCTTCATCTTCCTCTATCTGGTGTTTGCCGGCGCCGGCGCCTTCGCGCTCGACAACCGCCGCAACGGCTGACCCGCTTCAGGGGCGAGACGAAGGGGGTGAAACTTCATCCCCTCATGCGCTCGAAATTCGCATCGAACAGCGCCGCCGCCTGCATGCGCGCCGGGTGACGCTTGCCCAAAAGTTCGATCTCGAAGCCGTCGCTCTCGTCGGCGATCTCCTTCGGCACATAGCCGAGGGCGACGGATTTTTTCGGATGATGCGCATAGCCGCCTGACGTCACCCAGCCGCGCACCGCGCCGCCGAACCAGATCGGCTCGTCACCGATGACATCGGCGTCGTCGGCATCGAGAATGAAGGTGCGCAGCCTGAGCTTGCCGCCCTGCTTGCGCTCGGCCAGAGCCGCCGCCTTGCCGATGAAATCAGCCTCCTTGCCATAGGCGACGAAGCGGTCGAGCCCGGCCTCCAGCGGCCCGTAGATCGGCCGGTACTCGCGCGCCCATGAACCATAGTTTTTCTCCAGCCGCAGCGCATTGAGCGCGCGCGAGCCGAACAAGCCGATGCCGAATTCCGCGCCCGCCGCCATCAGCGCCTGGAAGGCGGCGCGCTGATATTCCGGCGCCACCCAGATCTCGTAGCCGAGATCGCCGGTGTAGCTGACGCGGCCGACCAGGCACGGCGTCATGCCGATATCCATTTTTGCCACCGCCATGAAGGGAAACGCTGCATTGGACACATCGGCACGACTGACTTTCGCCAGCACCTCCCTTGCCTTCGGCCCGGCGATCGCCAGGCCGGTCAGCTTCTGCCCCAGCGGTTCGATGCACACCGAACCGTCTTGCGGCAAATGCGCCTCGAACCAGCGCATATGGTACTGCTCGGCGATACCGGAACCGGCGATGAACCACTCGCCGTCGCCGATGTTGGCGAGCGTAAAATCGCCGATCAGTCTGCCGTCGTCCTTCAGCATCGGCGCCAGCGTCATACGGCCAGGTCTGGGCAGCTTGCAGGCAAAAATTCGGTCGAGCCAGGCGGCCGCCCCCTCGCCCGTCACCTTGTATTTGGCGAAGTTGGAAATCTCCGCCAGGCCGATGCCGTCGCGGACCGTCGCGACCTCTTTCGCGACATGGATGAAGTCACTGGACCGCCGCCACGAAAACTCGTCCTTGACGCCCTCGGGCGCATACCAGAGCGGCACTTCCAGCCCATAGGAGACGCCCCATTGCGCGCCCTTGGCCGACAACAAATCGTAGATCGGCGTGGTCTTCAGCCCTCGTCCGGCGGGCAGTTCCTCATTGGGGAAACGGATCGAGAAGCGGCGCGAATAATTCTCGCGCACCTTGGCGTTGGTGTAGGCCATCGTTGCCCAGTCGCCATAGCGCGCAACATCCATGGCCCAGATATCGGCGCCGGGATCGCCCTCGATCATCCAGTTGGACAGCGCCAGACCGACGCCGCCGCCCTGTGAAAAGCCCGCCATGACGCCGCAGGCGACCCAGAAACCCGGCAGCCCGCGCACCGGCCCGACCAACGGGTTGCCGTCCGGCGCGAAGGTGAAAGGCCCGTTGATGACCTGCTTGATGCCGGTCCTCTCGAAGGCCGGGAAATGGCGGAAGCCGACTTCGAGTGACGGCGCGATGCGGTCGATGTCGGGCTCCAGCAATTCATGACCGAAATTCCACGGCGTGGAGAACTCGGACCACACTTTGTTGGCCTTCTCATAAGTGCCCATCAGCATGCCGCCGCGCTCCTGGCGCAGGTAAAGCTCGCCGTCGAAATCGACAGCATGGATGATCTCCGTTCCGGTCTTGGCGTTCCACGCGGCGACCTCCGGCATGTCCTCGGTGATCAGGTACATGTGCTCCATGGCCAGCACCGGCAGTTCCAGCCCGACCATGCGGCCGACCTCGCGCGCCCACAGGCCGCCGGCATTGACGACATGCTCGGCCACCACCTCGCCCTTGTTGGTGATGACCCGCCATAGCCCGTCGGGCCGACGCACGATGTCCTCAACCTTGGTGAAGCGCTCGACCTCGGCGCCGAGCTTACGCGCCGCCTTGGCATAGGCGTGGGTCACGCCGGACGGATCGAGATGGCCGTCCTCCTTGTTGCGGACGGCGCCAACAAATTGCTTGGGATCAAGCAGCGGCATCAGTTCGGCCGCCTCATTGGCCGAGATTTCCTCGAGGTCGATGCCGAGATAGCGCCCCTTGGCGACGACGCCGCGCAGCCAGTCGAGCCGCGCCTCGGTCGCCGCCAGAAGCACGCCGCCGGTCAGGTGCACGCCGGTCGCCTGGCCCGACAGCTCCTCGATCTCCTTGTAGAGCGAGATCGTGTATTTCTGCAGCTTGGCAACGTTGGGGTCGCCATTGATGGTGTGCATGCCGCCGGCCGCATGCCAGGTCGAGCCGGAGGTCAGTTCATCGCGCTCCAGCAGCACGACATCGGTCCAGCCATGGCGCGCCAGATGGAACAGCACCGAGCAGCCGACGACGCCACCGCCGATGACCACCACCTTTGCATGCGATTTCATGGATTTTTCTCTGATATCAGCGAGTTGGATGGATGAGATGAATCAGGATGGGAAGGCATCAAGGCTCGCCCTGCCCGATAGCTTCCTTACGTCTGGCCACATACGCCTCCAGCGCCTCGCGTACGCCGGGATCCATCGTCGGCTCGACATAGTCTTCCAGCGCCTTCTTCCACAGCCGCGTCGCGCGCGCCGTCGTGTCGAGGCCGCCGGCTTCCTGCCACGCCTCGTAATTCTGCCAGTTGGACAGCATGGGCTGGTAGAAGGCGGTGGCATAACGTTCCAGCGTGTGCGGCTCGCCAAAGAAGTGGCCGCCGGTCGGCACCGCGCCCAGCGCCTCGACCGCCAGCTCCGCCTCGTCGACCACGATCGGCCGCAGAAACTCCATCATGTGCTGGATCATCTCGACATCGATGATGAGCTTCTCGAACGATGCCGTCAGCCCGCCCTCCTGCCAGCCGGCGGCATGATAGACGAGGTTGCCGTGGCCGAGCACCGCACCCCATAGCGCCATCAGCGTCTCATAGGCGCCTTGCGCGTCGGCGGCGTTGGAGGCCGATCCCGGCGTCGTGCGGTAAGGCAGATTGTAGCGCCGCGCCAACTGCCCCGAGGCAATGTTGGCCTTGGTGTTTTCCGGCGTGCCGAAAGCCGGCGCGCCCGACTTCATGTCGACATTGGAGGTGAAGGCGCCGTACATCACCGGCGCGCCGGGGCGCACCAGCTGCGTCAGCACCACGCCGAACAGCGCCTCGGCATTCTGCTGCGCCAGCGCACCGGCGAGCGTCACCGGGCTCATCGCGCCCATCAGCGTGAACGGCGTTACCGCCACCGACTGGCCGAATTCGGCCATGGTCATCAGCCCTTCGGCCATCATCTCGTCGAAGCGGCGCGGCGAGTTGACCGAAATGATGGTGGCGATACCTGGATCGTCGCGCATCTCGTCCAGCGTCAGCCCGCGCGCGATCGCCATCATCTCGATGCCGTCCAGCGCCCTGCCGCGTCCGATCGCCGAGACATGGAAGGATTTGTCGGTCAGCGTCAGGTTGGTGAAATAGGTGTCCATATGCCTGGTATTGGCCGGCAGCTCCACTGGCGCACAGACCTGGTTGCCAAGCATGTGGATGCAATTGAAATGCTGCGCCAGCCGGGTGAGATCGGCATAGTCGCGCAAATTGCCGGCGCGCCGGCCGCGCTCCATGTCATGCACATTGGGCGGCCCGGCGACGAGGGTGAAATTGATCGTGTTGCCACCGAGATGGATGGCGTTGGCCGGATTGCGCGGTGTCAGCCGGTAGCTGGACTTGGTGGTCTTCAGCGCCTCGGCAACCAGGCCCCTGTCGATGCGGACATTCGCCGTCGCATGATCGACCGTGGCGCCGGCCTTCTCGAACAGCGACAGCGCCCGCGGGCTCATCACCTCGATGCCGAAATTCTCCAAAATGTGCATCGAGGCCTGATGGATCGCCTCTATCTGGTCGGCCGACAGCATTGCCATCGGCGGATAGGGATTGGTTACGCGCCGCAGCGGCAGTTGCGGGATGGCCGACGGCCCCCGGTTGCTGGTCCGCTCGGCACCGCGCTTGCGTCTTGGTTCATTCATGCGCCGCATCAAAGCGCCCGCGCCATGGCGGGGCTGTCAGGAATACGCCCTTCCCGGGCGCGATTTTAGCCAAGGCGGCATTTCCGGATTCCGATGAAGACAAAGGCGACGCAAAGGGTCGGAATAATGACACAGCCTCGAGTCGGCGCAGCCGAGCCGGCAACCCGTTAAGAAACGCCGCAAGATTCCCTTTATGATTTCGGCCTATTCGTCTTCCCATGCGTAGGTCGAGTTTTAGTAAAATTGTAGCGGTTGGTGTGCTGCTGGCGTTGTCGGCCTGCGCGACGCCGCCAAACCATATCAACAATGTCTGTGCCGTCTTCGACCAGAATGACGGCTGGTTCGACAACTGGCAGTCGGCGGCCGAACGCGCCTCGCAGAAATATAGCATCCCCGTCCCCGTGCTGATGGCGACGGTGCGCAAGGAGTCCGGCTTCAAGAGCAATGCCAGGCCGCCGCGCACCAAGCTGCTCGGCTTCATTCCGTGGAAGCATGTCTCCTCGGCGACCGGTTTCTCGCAGGCGCTCGACGGCACCTGGTCGCAATACCAGAGCGAAACCGGCAGCTGGGCGGCGCGGCGGACAAAGTTTGCCGATGCCGTCGATTTCGTCGGCTGGTATCACTCAAAAACCGCCGACACGTTCGGTGTCGCCCGCAACGACACCTACAATCTCTATCTCGCCTACTATCTCGGCTGGACCGCCTATGGCCGCGGCAACCGCGGCGATGCCGGCGTGCAGGGCTATGCGCGGGCGACAGACAAGATGGCCCGCGACTATGCAGTCCAATTGCAGCAGTGCGGCAGCTGAACGCGCCGCCCGTTCAATGGCCGTCGGATCGATCAGGCTATGACGCCACCCGGATGCTTTTTCATCATCAACGCATACGCATCCGCCGCCTTTTCAGTGTCCTCGATATAGGGCGTTGCACCGGGACGGGATCGGACCAGATCGTACAGTCTGGCAATCGATGAAAACTGCTCGCACGCCGCTTGGCGATCGAGATAGGCAATCCAGAAACTCAGATAGAAATCGGCAAGCGAAAAGCGGGAGCCAAGGACGTAGGGGCCTCTTGCCGCCAGCCTCGTGTTCGTGACACCCAGGCGGCTGAGAACCATCGATTTGGCGAGGTCCTGTATCGCGGCATCGTCGTGTCTTCGCAGCGAGAAACGGTGCGGGAAATGAAAGCGCTTCATTTCTGACTGAATGTCTCCCGCGATATGGAAAAACGTCGAGAGAAAGAGACCACGGTCCGGGTCGGTCACCGCAGGCGCAAGCTCCGTGAGCTGGTGCCGTTCGGCCAGGTAAAGCATCAGCGCGGCTACCTCGTAGAGCGCCTCGCCCTCAGGCGTGATCAGCACCGGCACGAGCCCGGCCGGATTTATCGCCAGGAATTCCGCGCTGCGGTGCTCACCGTTCAGAATGTCAATTTTTCTGAGCTCATAGTCGATCTTGCCTTCCTCGAGCACCCACTGGACGAGAGGAGCGCGGGTGAAGTCACCGCCATAGAGAATGTACATCGGCCCCTCCGCGACTGCACCTCGCCTATTGCCTCGGCCGGACCCGCCTATGGCCACGGCAACCGCGGCGATGCCGGCCTGCAGGGCTATGCGCGGGCGACAGACAAGATGGCCCGCGACTATGATGCGCAGCTACGGCAATGCGGCTAGGTCTTTGTCTTTACGCAATTCCGGACGGAAAACCGCTCACACTTTTCCTGGAATTGCTCGAGCACCCTCCTGGTCTAGTGCCGCCTTGTCGTATCTTTCGGCTTCTTGACACCGGTTTCGGAAGCCTCGTCGACTACTTTGTGGCGACGGGCTCGCATCCCGGCCTGGCCCTGCTCCACGGCATCCCCGATGTGGTCGGCCTCCGCGCTGCCCGTTTTGCCTCGCGGCCGGTTAGGTGCTTTTCCAGTGGAAACCGGCCCGGTACTGGGCGCATCCTCCGGCACGCCTTCATGCGCCGCGTGCTCCTTGTCGAACTTGATCACCGGCTCCATCGTCGCCAGCACATCGTCCGACAGCCAGCACAGGCTCATATGGCCGTCGCCGAGATGCTTGACCGGCGGCACCTTGGTCTCGCACAGATTGTCCGGCACCAGTTTCTTGTAGCCGCAGCGCGTCTGGAACGGGCAGCCCGATGGCGGGTTCATCGCCGACGGGATGTCGCCTTCCAGCACGATGTGCTTCTTGACCACACTGGTGTCGGCGATCGGGATCGCCGACAGCAGCGCCTCGGTATAGGGGTGGTAGGGCGGCGCGAAGATCTGGTCGGTCGTGCCTTGCTCGACGATATAGCCGAGATACATGACGACCACGCGGTCGGCGATGTAGCGCACGACGGACAGATCGTGGCTGATGAACAGCATCGTCGTCTTGTTCTTGCGCTGGATGTCCATCAGCAATTCGGTCACCGCCGCCTGCACCGAGACGTCGAGGGCCGAGACCGGCTCATCGGCCACCACCACCTTGGCGTCGCCGGCAAAGGCGCGCGCCACGCCGATGCGCTGTTTCTGGCCGCCTGAGAGCTGACGCGGCTTGCGGGTCTCGAAGGCGCGCGGCAGCTTCACAAGGTCGAGCAGTTCCAGCATGCGCTTGCGCCGCTCGGCGACGTTGTTGCCGACATTGAATTTTTCCAGCGTACGGATGATCTGCGAGCCGACGGAGTGGCTGGGATTGAGCGTATCGAACGGGTTCTGGAACACCATCTGGATCGACGACACCGTATCGACGCTGCGCTTCTCGATGCTGGTCGACTGGATCTCCTTGTTGCCGAGCGTCACCGTTCCGGAACTTGCCGTCTCCAGGCCGAGCAGCACCTTGGCCAGCGTCGACTTTCCGCAGCCGGACTCGCCGACAATGGCGACAGTCTCGGATTCGCGCGCCACGAACGAGATCGTCTCATTGGCCTTGACGACGCGGCCTTCGCTGGAGCCGAACACTTCGCTGCCGCCGACCTTGTAGTATTTCCTGAGGTCCTCGATCTTGAGCACCGGTGCGCCGGGCACGACCTTCTCATTGACCTTCTTGGCGCCGGGCGGCAGTGCTTCCCAGTCGATCTCGTTGAAGCGCACGCAGCGCGAGAAATGCCCTTCATGGCCGGCGACTTCGATCATGGGGATTTCGGCGGCGTTGCAGACGCCCTCGACGAAATGGTGGCAGCGCGGACCGAAATTGCAGCCCTTCGGGCGCTCATGCGGCAGCGGCAATTGCCCGGGAATGGAGATCAGCGGCCGCGAATTCTTGTCGGCGCCCGGCAGCGGGATCGAGCGGAACAGCCCTTGCGTATAGGGATGACGCATCCGGTCGAACACGTCCTTGATCTTGCCGGTCTCCACCGCTTCGCCCGAATACATCACAGTGATGCGGTCGCAGGTTTCCAGGATCAGGCCGAGATTGTGCGACACGAAGATCATCGACGTGCCGAACTTTTCGCCCAGTCCCTTGACCAGGTCGACAATGCCGGCCTCCACCGTCACATCGAGCGCCGTCGTCGGCTCGTCGAGCAGAAGCAGCGCCGGCTTCGACAGCAGCGCCATGGCGATGACGATGCGCTGCTGCTGGCCGCCGGAGAGCTGGTGCGGATAGGAGCGCATCATGCGCTCGGGATCGGGCAGCTTCACCGCCCGCACCATGTCCAGCGCGCGGGTGTAGGCCTCTTCCTTCGACACCTTGTCGTGGATCAGCGGCACTTCCATCAATTGCTGGCCGACCTTCATCGCCGGATTGAGGCTCGCCATCGGCTCCTGGTAGATCATGGCGATCTTGTTGCCGCGAATGGCGCGCAGTTCCTCGTCGGACAGCTCGCCCATGTCCTTGCCCTGGAACTTGATCTTGCCGCCGACGATCTTACCGATGTTGGAGAGGTCGCGCATGATGCCGAGCGACACGGTCGACTTGCCGCAGCCGGATTCGCCGACGATGCCCATCGCTTCGCCGGGCATCACCGTGCAGGAAAAATCCATGACGGCAGGGATCTCGCCCTTGCGGGTGAAGAAGGAGATCGACAGGTTCTCGATCTCGATGATCGGTTCTCCGGGATTTCGAACTGCCTCATTCATGGGTCGCTCCAATCCTGTTTTCATGCGTCGGGCCGAACCCGCAGATCAGTCTTTCATCGATTGTTCGCGCAGCGAGTCGGCGAGCAGGTTCAAGCCCAGCACGAACGACATCAGCGCGATTGTCGGCGGCAACGCCGGGTGGATGAAGGAACGCAGCAGGCGGCTGGCGTCCTTGATCGCGGTGCCCCAGTCCGGGCTCTCCGGCGCCAGGCCGAGACCGAAGTACCCCAGCGTGCCGAGCAGGATCGTGGTGTAGCCGATGCGCAGGCAGGCATCGACGATCAGCGGTCCGCGCGCATTGGGCAGGATTTCCCACAGCATGATGTACCAGGGCGATTCACCGCGCGTCTGCGCTGCCGCCACATAGTCGCGCGTCTTGATGTCCATCACCAGGCCGCGCACGATGCGGAACACGCCGGGGCTGGAGGCGAACACCACCGCCACGAAGATGTTGAGCTGGTTGGGATCGATGTGGATGATCTTGAACGGGTCGGCATCGAACACCAGACCGGCATAGACCCAGCCGCCGATGACCAGGGTCAGTCCCATGAGAATGTAAAGTCGATCCGGCCGGTTCTTGTAGCGGGTCCAGAACAGCACGGAAAAGAAGATGATCGGAAACAGGAAGAACAACCCAGCCATGGCGTAGGGGATGGGCGTGTCCATGATGCCCGGCGTCACCAGCAGGTAGAACAGCAGGATCACCGGGAAAGCCAGCACCAGATTGGCCAGGAACGACAGCACGGTGTCGATCCTGCCGCCGTAATAGCCGGCAGGAAGGCCGAGCGTGATGCCGACCATCAGTGCGAACCCCGTCGCCGCCGGTGCGATGATCAGCACGATCTGGCTGCCGTAGACCATGCGCGAGAAGACATCGCGGGCGAGCTTGTCGCCGCCGAAATAGTAGATGAGCTTGGATACCGGCTCGATACCGCCCGGCAGCGCGTCCTTCATGATCGGCACCTGGGAAAGCGGATCGAAGGGCGCGACAGTCGTCGCGAAGATCGCGGTGAACAGCCAGAACAGGCAGATGCCGACGCCGACAATGCCGACGCCGCTGTCGAACAGCTGGCCGTAAAGGCCGAGCCTTTTCTTGTAGGTGAAGCTCGCCCCCATCACCAGGGCCAGCCCCAGCCAGACCGGCCAGAAGCGCGCAATCACGCCGAGCACGATGTTGAAGGCGCCGATATATTCGACCTGCATCTGCCCAGACCCCTATTGAACCCTGATACGCGGATTGAGGAACGCGTAGCCGACATCCGAGATGAGCTGCGTGATCAGCACGATGAACACCGAGACCAGCGAGCAGCCGAGCAAAAGGTCGATGTCGTTATTGCCGGCAGCTTCAACCAGCGTGTAGCCAAAGCCCTGATAGCGGAACATCACCTCGACGATGACGACGCCGGTGAGCAGCCAGGGGAATTGCAGCATGATGACGGTGAAGGGGGCAATCAGCGCATTGCGCAGCGCGTGCTTGACCACGACGCTGCCGAAGGAGAGGCCTTTCAGGCGGGCGGTGCGGATATATTGCTGCGTCATCACCTCGACCATCGAGGCGCGCGTCATGCGGGCGATATAGCCGATGCCGTAGATCGCCAGCGTCATCACCGGCAGGGTGAAATTGTAGAAGGTGATGCCTTGGCTGGCCGACGCGGCCGAACCGTTCAGCCAGCCGAGCCAGGAGGCGAAGATGACGGTGAAGATGACGCCCGACACATATTCGGGCGTCGCCGTCGAGGCGATCGAGGCGACGGACAGCGTCCGGTCCGTTCGCGAGCCCTCGCGCATGCCGGCCAAAATGCCGATCAGCAGCGAAATCGGTACCATCACCGCCAGCACGCAGAGCATCAGTATGCCGGTGGCGCCGAGTGCGGGGAAGAGCTTTGACGCAACGGTGGTCTTGAACTTGGTCGAACAGCCGAAATCGCCTTCCAGGACGCCGGAGAATTTCGGCTCCAGCTGGTCATTGCAGAAGGAAAAACGCTGCGTCGGCTTGCCGGTCACGGGATCTGTCACCGGCTGCTTGGGCAGGACGCCCAACCACTGGCCGTAGCGCGCGAAGAAGTTCTGCCGATAGCCATGGTTGACCAGCCAGTTTTCGAGCTGCTCGGCGGAGGTGTGCATTTCAGTCTGGCTGATCGCCAGCTTCTTCAAATTCGGCTCGAGGTTGATCAGGAAGAAGACGATCATCGTCAGGCACAGCATCGTCAATGCCATGGTGCCCAGGCGCCGGATTACGAAAGAAAGCATGGCGGTCCCCTGCCGGTCTGGTTGGGGTTGGAGTCGGCTTGGAAAGCCAGCCCTACCGTTGCCGGCAGAGTTGGCTGTCAAACCGGCCTTCGGATGCGATCAACCCTGTTTTTATTGCACGATCCTTGCCGAAGAGTCCGCAACTTTTTTGCTGCGTCGACTTCCGATTTTGGATTCATGCGGGGCGTGAAAAGAAGGGGCCATCGGCCCCTTCCTGGGGTCGGTCCTATCACGCCTGGTCAAGCCATACCTTGCCCAAATCGTGCTCGAAGCTCGGATGCATGTAGTACCCCTTCACCGCAGCCGTCGAGTGACAATACAGATTGCGCCAGAAGGGCTGGATGATGATGCCGGAATCCTGCAGGATCTGCTCGATATCCTTCATCATCTCCTTGCGTTTGGCGGGGTCGATAACGCCAAGTGCGGCGTTGAGTTTGGCGTCCCATTCCGGATTCGACCAGGCAGTCTCGTTCCAGGCCTCACCGCTGCGGTAGCCGATCGCCAGAACCTGGACGCCGAGCGGCCGCATGTTCCAGTTGGTCATCGACAGCGGATATTTGGTCCAGTCGTTCCAGAACGTCGAGCCCGGCAGCACCGTGCGCTTCACCTTGATGCCCGCGTCGCGCAGCTGCGCGGCGATGGCGTCACCGGAATTCTTGTGCCAATCCTCGTCAACCGTGATCAGCTCATGTTCGAAATCGGCCTGGCCGGCTTCGGCCATCAAAGCCTTGGCCTTGGCGGGATCGCGTGCAACCTTCGCAAGCTCGTAGTACTCTGGATGGATCGGGCAGACGTGATGGTTTTCAGCCACCTTGCCGGCGTTGCCGATCCCGAGCTGGAGGACGACATTGTTGTCGACGCCGAGCTGCAGTGCGTGGCGCACCTTCTGGTCGTCATACGGCTTGTTGTTAACATTGGTGCGGCAGACGATCGTCGTGGCCGTGACGACTTCAGATTTGACCAGATCCAGACCGTCCATGATCGCCACATAGTCCGCAGTGGTCTCGTAGTTGCAATGGACTTCGCCCGCCTCGAAGGCGCTGACTGTTGCGGCCGGATCGGTGCCATAGTCGATGAACTCAATGCCGTCGAGAGGAACCTCGCCATCCCACCACTTGTTGTCCTCGCGGCGCTTGTAGACCACCTTCTGGCCGACATCGTAGGAGACCAGCTCGAACGGACCGGTGCCGATCGGGCAGGCCTTGAAATCGCCGCCCTTTTCGTCGAACGTCTTGTGGACAAGGAGGCTGGGATAGTCGCATACGTTCGGGATCAGCGCGATGTCGGACTTGCCGAGCTTCAACTTGATCGTGTGATCGTCGACCTTGGTCACGGCGCTTTCATCCAGCTTGTCGTCCTTGACCAGAGTGCCGAGACGGCCGGGCATGGAATTGCCCTCGGCCTTCTTGTCGGCCCAGCGCTTCAAGTTGAAGATGACGTCATCAGCGGTAAACGCGTCACCGTTCGACCAGGTCACGCCCTTGCGCACATGCAGCGTGTATTCGGTGGCGTCGTCGTTGACGTCCCAACTCTCCAGCAAATAGGGGCGGAAGGTATATTCGGCTGTATATTTGACCAGGGGTTCTAGTGCTTGGCGCTCGGCATTGGCGATCTCCGACCAGTCGGCCTTGCGCGGATCCTTGGGATCCTTGATCCACATGGCAACCTTCAGGACGCCGCCTTTCTTCGGGGCGTCTTCGGCTCGCGCCTCTGTCGGCGCTGCCAGGCCGAGCATTCCATAGGCCATCGCCGTCGACGCACCGAAGACGCTGGCCATGGCGAGGAATTCGCGGCGATCGACCTTGCCTGCCTTGGCTTCTTCGGCCATGGCCAGGATGTGATCCGGAACGCGATCGCCATTACTCTTATAAATTGTCATGACTTAACTCCCATTGTTGGCTTTCCGCCTTTTAACATTCCGCATCCAGGCCGCGATGTCAAAGACGGCATGGATCGGGAACATGTTAGCGAATGTGCAACTTTGATAAGGGAGCGGTTCGCGTGATAACGACAGTCTTGGCGCAAATTTGCTACTGCCCAACGGATTCCTCAGGAATCTCGTTTCGTCGATTAAATTGAAACATTTACTGAGGCCCCACCAGTGCCAGGCTCAAACCGCCTGTGAGGCCAAATCCGGCCGAACGATCAATATTCCTTCTCGTAGAAAATGCCGCCCTTGGCCTCGCCGCCGTCGTTGGCCTCGCCGCGCAGCTTGACGCCGCGCCCGACATTGAGGTCGATCGTCGCCTTGCCCGATCCCGGCTTGTCGCCCTTCTGGATCGTCACATAGGTGCGGTCGTTGAGGTATTTGCCCGCCGACACGGCTGTGCCGCCCTGATCGTCGGTGGTCACATCCAGATCGTCGACGCCGATTGCGCTGCGCAAATTTTCAAGCAGCGAGGTCGAGCCGCCGACACCGGCGAGTTGCCCGGCGGCCTCGGCCAACTGGGCGATCTGCAGCGGCGACAGGTTCGACATCGAGCGGCCGAAGATCAATTGCGCCAGCACCTCATCCTCGGGCAGTGCCGGCACCGAGGAGAAGGTGAATTTCGGATTGGTCGCCTCGCCCGACACCACGATGGTGACGGTGGCGCTGGGCGTGGTCGATGTCGCGGTCAAATTGAGGTAGGGCACCAGCGAGCCGGAAAAGCCGACCGTGCCTTCGGTGAAGGTCAGCCGCTTGCCGAGGATCGACAGCCGCCCGCGCTGCAAGGTGAATGTGCCGACCGCTTGCGGCGACGCCGCCGGGCCGGTCAGCCTCAGCGAACCGCCGAGCTCGGCGTCGACGCCCCTGCCCTGGATGAAGATCTGGTTCGGCGCGTTGACGGTGACGTCGAGGACAAGCCCGCTACCGCCCCCGCCGCTGGCAGTGGCCGGGCGCAAGGCCTTGTCCTGCGCCCGCACGCTGGCGGGCGCGTTCTTGTGCTTGACACCGAGTGCCGTCAGCGAGCCCGGCAGTTTCTCCGGAACGGTGATGACGGTCTTGGCGAGGTTGACGGCGCCCGAAATCACCGGCGCCGAGGTGAGCGGCCCCTTGATGGTGAGGTCGCCGCCGAGATTGGCGGTCACCACCCGCCCGTCGGTGTAGCGGCCGTCGACCAGCTTGATCGACAGGTCGGCCGGAAAACCTTGCGCCGGATTGATGCCGACCGTGCCGGACGCCGACAGGCTGCCGCGCGTCGACAGCGTGCCGGTCAGGCGATTGATCCGGGCCACACCATTGCCGATCGAAACGTCGGCGGCGATGTCGTTGACGGCAAGGCCCGAGCGCGCGTCGACCAGACGGGCGCCGGACGTGCTGACCGTGCCGCCGATTACGGGCGACGTCGCCGGGCCGCGCACCTGGACATTGACGTTGGCCGTGCCGCTCAGCGACAGGCCTTGCGCGGCAAGCTTGGCGGCAAGGAAGGAAAACGGCACCTTGCCGTTGAAGTCGAGCACCAGCGCCGGCGTTCCCGCTGTGGTGACGCTGCCGCCACCCTTGAGGCCAAGCCCGGCGCCGTCGCTGATGTCGGCGTTGAAGGTGAGCTTCTTGCTGGCGAACGTTCCCGACGAAGAGATGTTCATGCCGCCAAGGCCGACACTGCGCGTCTGCGACGTCTGTACCCCGCCGGCGTCGATGTCGAAGGCAACGGCCGGATTGGCCGGCGCGCCCGTCACCTTCACGGTCCCGGAGATCGACCCGGCGGCATCGAGGCCGGGCGAGAAACTGTTGGCGAGCGAGGCCGGCACCTTCGAGAGCGCGGCATTGATGTCGAGCGCCTGCCCGACCTTGCCGGTCACCGTCGCCGTGCCGCCGCCGAGATTGAGCACCAGCCTGTCCAGCGTCGTCGTGCCATTGGCGATGCTGACGGTCGAGGCCTGCGCGATGGCGGCCTTGATGCCCTGCACCGTGGCCTGCCCCGAAGCGAGTTCGATGGTTATGATGCCGCCAGCGACCTTCACCCGGCCCGCGGCTTTCGCCGGGATACCCTTGACGGTAGCGCCGCCGGAAAAGCCGGTCCAGTCGCCGTCGCGCTTGAGGTCGACATCGATACCGCTGATAGCGGTGCCGCCGGAGATGACGCTGTCGGCGCGGATTTTGCCGGAGATGACCGGCACGGCAAGATAGTTGGCGACCAGCGCATCGATCGACACCGTTTTTGCTTGCAGGTCGCCGCGGGTGATCGACGCGGTCGAAGCCTTGACGGCAACGTTGGCGCCGTCGTTGCTCTTGGTGAAGGCTATGGTGCCGCGCACGTCGCCTTCGGCCTTTTCCAGCGCCAGCGCTGCCAGCGGTCCGATATCGGGCAGGTCGAGCGCGATGGTGCCGACCGGGACAAAGGCCTCGTCGAGCGCGAGATCGCCGGAAATCCTGTTCTTGCCGAGCGACAACAGCAGGCCATTGATGGCGCTCTTGCCGTCGGCTGTCGCCAGCACCGCGCTGCCTTGCAGCGCCTGTCCGGCGACATTGCCGGTCAGTTGCACATTGGCCGCCGGATTGGCGGCATCGGCCTTGCCGGTGGCGGTCAGCTTCAGCCCGGTGATTTCACGCTCCGCCACCAGCAGCCGGTCGCTGTTGACCGTCAGCGACAGGTCCGGCGCCATGACAGGCCCTTGCGCGTTGAGCGCAAAGCCAACCGCGCCCGTGGCATCCTTCGACAGCAGCGAGATGTCCGATAGAGCGCCCTTGATGTCGGCGCTGAGCTTGTTGTCGGCGAGGCTGGCCTGGCCGTCGGCGGTCAGCGCGCCCGATACCAGCTTGACCGGACTGGCGCTGACATTGCCTTGCGTATCGCGCTTGAGTGTAGCGCTGAGCTGCGTCCGCTCGGCCAGCACGCCCCGCGCCGCTGCCGGCAATGCCGCCGACAGAGCGTCAGCCTTGAGGTTGAGGTCGATGGCGCCGTCGGCCAGCGAGACGCGGCCATTGAAGGCGCTTTCCAGCGCTGCGCCCTGCACCGAACCGCTGTCAATGGTGATGGTATCCGCCGCCAGGCTGCCGGTAACCTTGGCGGTGATCTTGCCGGCAATCAGCGGTGCGATGGTCGGATTGTCCAGACCGATCTTTTCCGCCGTCACCGTGCCCGAGATCGGACCGGTTCGGCTTTTCACATCGAACGCATCGGAATGCAGCGCCAGCGCGATGCCTTCGACCTTGGTGAAATTCGTCGCCACCGACGGCAACACCGCCGAGATGTCGAGCTTGGCTTGGGCAGCCTGCCCCGCCGCCTTCACCGACAGCGCCTGCAGTTCGAGCTTGATCGGGCTCTCAGTGCTGCCAAGCGCCAGCGGCAGGCTTGGACCGGACGAAGTCAGGTCGAGCGTAAAATCGCTGGCGCCGTTCGGGTTGATGGTCCCGGCTGCCTTCCCGGAGATTTTCTCGCCCGACAGCGTTGCCTGATCCAGTACGAGGCCACCTGCCGTGGAATAACTGCCGGCCGCATCGAGATCGAGCGGCCCGAGCCCGGCCTGGCGGGTCTGGTTGGTCTCGGCACCAGCCAGCCTTGCATTAAAACGGATGTCCGGATTGGCCGACGCCCCGGTGATTTGCGCCGTGCTGTCCAGTGTGCCCGCGGCGTCGAGGCCAGGCGAAAAATCATTGGCGAGGGCTGCCGGCAAGGCGGAGAAAGTTGCCGCCAGATCGAGCGTCCGGCCTGCCGTGCCCGACAGCGTCACCGAGCCGCCGCCGAGATCGACCACCAGCCTTTGAATGTTGGTGATGCCATCGGCGATCGTCAGGCTCGACGGCTCGGTGACCGCCGCCTTGATGCCGCGCACCGTCGCCTCGCCGGATGCGATCTCGACGCTGGTCGTGCCGCCGGCGATCTTCGCCCGCCCGGCAGCCGTCGCCGGGATGCCTGATATGGTCGCGCCGCCGGTAAAATTGGTCCAGTCGCCGTCGCGCTTCAAGTCAACGCCGATGCCGCTGACGACGGTCGTTCCCGAGGTCACGCTGTCGGCCTTGATCGTGCCGGAGATCGCCGGGCTGTCGAGATAGTTGGCGATGAGCGCGCTGACGGTGATCGCCTTGGCCGCCACATCGCCGCGCGCAACCGACACGCTGGCCGCATTGATGGTGACGGTGGGCGCCTCGCCGTCCTTGGCGAAAACGACGGTGCCGCCGATGTCGCCGGCCACCGTCTGCCCGGCCAGCGACGCCAGCGGCGCGATGTCGGGCGCGGCGATCGTCAGCGTGCCCAGCGGCAGGAAATGATCGTCCAGCGCGAGATCGCCAGACACCTTGTTGTCGCCCAGCGCCACGCTGAGCCCGTTGATGGAGCGCTTGCCTTCGCTGGTCACCAGCGCCGCCTTGACGGCGAGCGGCTGCTCATCGACCGAGCCGGTCAAGGAGACTTGCGCCGCCGGGCTTGCGATGTCCGCCTTGCCCGAGGCGGTCAGCTTGATATCTTTGACCGTCCGGCCCGACGCCGTCAGGCTGGCGCTGTCGGCCGAAACGCTGAAATCCGGTGCATTGCGCGCGCCGCTAGCCGTCAGCGCGAAATCGACGCCGCCGGCGACCGGCACGCCGACCAGCGGCGACAACACCGAGACGTCGCCGAGCTTGCCCTTGATGTCGGCCTGGATGTCGCTGCCTTGCGCGCTGGCGGTACCGCTGGCGCTGAGCGAACCGGAGCTCAGCTCGATCGAATTGGCGGCGAAGGACCCCTGCGGATCGCGGGTGGCCGTCGCCGCGAACTTGACCCGTTCGCCAAGCAGCGAACTGATCTGCGGCGGCAATGCCGTCGACACCGCATCGGCATTCATCTTCAGCGTCACGGCGAGGTCGGCCAGCGTTACTTTGGCCGTCAGCCCGGCATTGAGCGCATCGCTGCGCAGCGTGCCTTCATCGAGCGAAATCTCGTCCTTGCTGATCGTACCGGCCAGAGAGGCCGTCAGCTTGCCGGTGATCAGCGGCGCCAGCGTCGCCACGTCGGTCTTCAGCCCGGCCGCCGCCAGCGACACGCTGACCGGGCCACTGCGGTTCTCGATGTCGAAGCCATCGGAATGGATCCGCGCATCGAGATTGTTCACCTGGGAGCCGCCCGCCACCACCGAGACGAGTGAAGCGCCGGCATCGATCATCGGCGCCTTGCCGTCGCCGAACGCGCGCGCCGTGACATTGTTTACGGCCACCATGATCGGCTGTGCCGGGGTGCCGACATTGACCGTGACAGGCTCGCCCTTGGAAGCGAGTTCGACCGAAAGGTCGCTGGCGCCCTTCGGGTCGACCATGCCTGAGGCGGTGCCGTGGACAGCGCCGCTCTCGATCGTGGCGCGCTCGATGTCGACGCCGCCGGCCGCGGTCGCGGTGCCGGCGAGGTCGAAACTGGTCTTGCCGGCAAACAGCGATCTGAACTGTTCCGGCAGAAAACCTTCGAACGAACCGTCGCCCTTGGCCTCGATCCGGTTGCCCTTGTCGGTCAGCTGATGACGGCCGGTAAGCTGGGTGACGATCTGGCCGTCGACCATGAAAGTGCCGACGCCGCTCCAGTTGGCCAGCGGCCCGGTGCCGGAGACAACGATGTTGACCGGCGGCGCGCCCGGCAGCTTGAGCAGATTGGCAATGATGCCGCCGGCCGGTTCGGATGCCTTGAGATCGAGGTCGAGCTTGTTGTCGGCGGGCGCGAAATGGATGTTGGCGTCGACATTGCCCTGCTTACCGTCATGGCGGGTGACATTGAGCACAGTCTCAACCGCAAGCGGCGATGCATCGACCTTGGCCGATCCCTTGGCGGCGAGTTCGGCAATACCGCTGCCGGCAAGTTGCTGGCCAAGCGCGATCTGCGGAAGATCGATCTGCCTGATATCGAGCGAAACCGGCAGGCCGGTCGATCCGCTCTTGGCAGGCTCCGTGCTCGCAACCGGCAGCCGCGCCAGTTCGATGCGCTCGGCCGCGATATGGTCGGCGCTGAAATTCTTCGACAGCAGCGCCAGCGGCGACCAGTCGACGGCCACCTTGCGCGCCACCAGCCATGCGCCCTCTCGGTCTTCCAGCACGACGTGGTCCACCGTCAGCGCGCCCGACCAGATGCCGTCAATGCCGCTGACGGTGACCTTGCTGTCCCCTGATGAGGCAATGTTCGAGATGATACCGGCGAGGTTTTCGCGGCCACGCTCGGTCTTGGTCAGCACGACCAGCGCGCCGACGGCCGCCGCCAGCACGATCAGCAGCGTGTAGAAAAAGAGGCGAAGGATGCGTCTCAAAATCTTCATCGTCAGAAAGCCTGTCCGATGCCGGCATAGATGCCGAAACGCGGATCGCCACGGTCGCGGTTGAGCGGCAGGGCGGCGTCGATGCGCAGCGGCCCGAACGGCGTTATATAGCGCAGGCCGACGCCGGCGCCGACCTTCATGTCGGAAAAGTCCGGCGTCGATTTGGTCGAGACGGTGCCGGCGTCGATGAACGGCACCATGCCGATCGTGTCGGTGAGCGCAATACGCATCTCGACCGATGTCTCGAAGAAGGAAAGCCCGCCGATCGGCTGATTGTCGATGTCCTTGGGACCGATGCCCTGATAGGCATAGCCGCGCACCGAACCGCCGCCGCCGGAATAGAAGCGCCGGTCGGCCGGAACATGTTCGAGACTGGTGCCGACGATCGAACCCAGCGCGACGCGTTCGGCAAGCACGAACTTCGAAGCCGTGTCGAGCGACTGATAGGCCGACCCCTCGCCCTTCAGCTTGAGGAAGGCGGCGCCGCTCATAATGTCGTAGCTCGGCTCGGCATAGGCCAGCATCCTGAAGCCGCTGGTCGGGTTGAGGCGGTTGTCGCGGTTATCATAGACATATTGCAGCGGAATGCTGGCGATCAGGTATTTGTGCTTGCCGAACGTGTCGGTGACCCTGGAATAGTCGAGCGCGATTTCAGCCGAAACCGTCTGCTTCTTGTCGATGTCGTAGGACAGGCCGGTGCTGCCCTTGACCGAAAAATGGTCGTAGGCGTCGGGATGTTCGAGCACGGTCTTGACGCTGGCGATGAATTTTGAAGCTGGCCCGACCACCCCCGGCTTTTCGAACATGATGCCGGCATTGTAGTTGAGTTCGCTGAGATCGTTGCTGCCGATGCCGCTGATCTTGCCGTCGATGCGCAGCTTTTCGGCCCGGCCGAACAGGTTGCGATGGCCCCAATAGCCTTCGAGGCCGAGCCCCTCGGTGTTGGAGAACGTGCCGCCAACGCCAAAATAGCGTGGCTTGCGCTCGCTGACCTGGACGCCGATCGGGATGTTGCCGTCGGCGTCTAGCTGGTCTGCTTCCTTCAGCGTGACGCTGTTGAACACTTCCAGCCCGAGCAGTCGGTCGCGGGCATCGTCGATCTCGTCAGGAGAATATTGCCGACCGCGTTTCAGCCCGGTCATGTATTCGGTGAACTCGCGATCGACCTTCTCGGTTCCCTCGACAGTGGTGTCGCCATAGCCGGCTACTGGTCCGGCGGCTACCGTCAGCGTCACGTCGAGCGTCGAGGTGTTGTGATCGGCGACGATCTGCCGATCGGTGATCCGAGCCAGCGGCCGGCCCTCCTGCTTCAGCGCCCGCACAATCAGCGCTTCGGCCTTGAGCACGGCGCCCGAACCGGCGTCGCCGCCGGCGATCAGGCCGAAATCGGCGCTCGCAAGCCCGGCGGCATCACCTGCCAGCCGGATGTTGCCGAGCGTGAATTTAGGCCCGCTGGCGATGCTGATCACCACCGGAATCGGCTGCGGACCCGTAAATTCGGCATCCGGCGGCAAATCGTCGAGCGCCTTGCCCTGGATGGTGATGGTCACGACGCCTTCATAGCGGGCATCCGAATAAAGCGCCGCGACCAGCTGCTCGCGGTCGCTGCGCGCCTTGGCCAGGAGGCCGAGCGAACCGGAAACCGGGCGCTCCTCGTCGGCTTTCAGCGTCGAGGCGTTTTCGAGCTTCTTGACCAGGTCCTTGTCGGCATCTGGCGCCTCGATGCTGACGGAATAGCGCAGCGGGTCGACAATATCGGCGTCCTCGTTATCAGAAGAGCCCCACAATTTGATGCCGAAAATCTCGAAGGCCGCCGCCGACCCCGATTCGGCGGCGACCACGGTCGAGCACGCCAACGCCAGAATCAGCGCGCGCGAAAGCGCACGCCGTGGCGCGGTTCCTTTCGACATCTGCGCTTCACACGCCGGCATTAAGACAACCTAGGTTACAAAACTAAAATTGGAATGAAGTTTTGAAGCGCTCGTAAAGGGGCCACAATCCAATTGTCTGAAATAGGCAGGGCTTGGAATTCACACCTTCTGCGTTGCCGCAAGAAAGCGTGATCCCTTTCCCTATGGATGAACTATCGGCATACCGGCCATTTGCCGGTTTGGGAACCGTTGGCAGGCGGAAACCTGCCCGTCCTCGTGTTGACAAGCTTGACTGAAGCTTGAACAAGCCTTGGATGTCAGCAGTGTCTGGAGGGTGTTATGGCAATGCGCGCGGCTCGTGGTCTGTCTATCCTGATCCTTCTCTTTTTTGCTTGGGGAGCTGTCGCGCAAGCGGCCGAAGCCCGCCGCGTGGTGACCTCAAACAATTCCGACTATTTCGGTTTCGATCTCAGATCGGACCAGAATGTCAGCCTCGATCAGTGCAAGACCACATGCCTCGGCGACCCCGCCTGCCGCGCCTTTACCTACAACAACAAGGCCAAATGGTGCTTCCTCAAATCCGATTACAACCAGTTGAAACCCTTCAGCGGCGCTATCGCGGGCAAGGTCGTCAATGTCGATGGTGACCCCGATATCGGCGCCCCGCCGGAACTTGCCTTCTTTCCCAATTGGATGGCCGATCAGGCCCAGCAGTACCGCAACAAGGTGACCGATCCGGCCTATGACAAGCCGACCGAGGGTCTGGAAGCGCTCCGCGCCGCGGCCGAACAGGCGGCGCTGACCGGCGACCATGCCCAGGCCATGAACAAATACGAAGCTGCCGTTTCGGTCCTGCCCGATGACGCCCAGCTGTGGCTCGGCCTGGCCCGCGAAACGCTTGCCCAGCAGCCGGCTAATGGCAGCTCGGGAGCTTATAATTTGCCGGTCAAGGGTACGTCGGCAGCCTTCAACGCCTACAAATTGCTGCGCACCACCAAAACCCGCGCCGAGGTGCTGGCACTGATGGGTAACGGCCTCGACCGCCGCGATCTCTACCGTCCGGCCCTGCAGGCCTATGAGGCGAGCCTCGCGCTGGTCAGTTCGCCGGCGGTCAAGGCAGAATATGAGGATCTCAAGGCCCGCAAGGGCTTCCGCGTCATCGATCACTCCATCGATGCCGACACCAGCGCGCCGCGCATCTGCGCGCAGTTCTCCGAGGAGCTGGTCAAGACCGGCGTCGATTATGCCCAGTTCGTCACCGTCGACAACCAGCCGCCCAAGGGCGTCGAGGCCAAGGACAAGCAGATCTGCGTCGAAGGGCTGGAGCACGGCCAGCACTACGAAGTGACCTTCCGCGCCGGCCTGCCGGCGGCCATCGGCGAAGTCACCGCCGCCCCTGTCGTGCTGTCGATCTATGTTCAGGACCGCGCACCGTCCGCCCGCTTCACCGGCGACAGCTTCGTACTGCCGGCCGGCGCCCGCCGCGGCATCCCGGTCGTCACCGTCAACATGAACGCCGCGCAAATGAAGCTTTATCGCATCGGCGATCGTTCGCTGGCGCAGCTTCTGTCCGGCTACCAGTTCCTGAAGCAGCTCGACGGCTACGACATCTCGAGCATTTCCGACCAGATGGGCGAACCGGTCTGGCAGGGACAGCTCGACATCGCCAACGACCTCAACAAGGACGTCACGACCTCGTTCCCGGTCGACGAGGCCTTGCCGCAGCGCAAGCCCGGCGTCTACGTGCTGACCGCGCAGCCGGTCAACGACAATGGTGAAGACAGCTACAACTCGCTTGCCACACAGTGGTTCGTCGTCTCCGACATCGGCCTGTCGACCTATACCGGCCAGGATGGGCTCAACGTCTTTACCCGCTCGCTCGGCACCGCCAAGCCGATTGCCGGCGCCGAACTGACGCTGCTGGCCAGGAACAATGAAATCCTCGGCACTGCGACGTCGGACGCGGAAGGCCACGCCGTCTTCAACCCCGGCCTGACCCGCGGCGACGGCGGCATGGTGCCGGCCGTGCTGATGGCCAAGCAGGGCGACAACGACTTCGTCTTTCTCGACATGGGCCGCGCCGGCTTCGATCTTTCCGATCGCGGCGTCTCCGGACGTGCCGCACCTGGTGCGCTCGATGTCTATGCCTGGACCGAACGCGGCATCTACCGCGCCGGCGAGGACGTGCATGTCGCAGCCCTTGCCCGCGACGGCGCCTCCAAGGCGGTCGAGAACCTGCCGCTGACCTTCATCTTCACCCGTCCCGACGGCGTCGAAAACCGCCGCATTGTCGCCGACGGCGTCTCGGCCGGCGGCTATGCCGTCGACCTGCCGCTTGAAGCCAACGCCATGCGCGGCACCTGGATGGTGTCGGCCTACACCGATCCCAAGCAGGCCGCCGTCTCCAACCAGATGTTCCTGGTCGAAGACTTCGTGCCGGATCGCATCGAGTTCGACATGAAGTCCGACAAGCAGGAGATCGCACAGGGCGAAACCGCCAACATCGACATTGACGGCCGCTTCCTCTATGGCGCGCCGGCTGCCGGCCTCGCGCTCGAAGGCGAGCTGACGCTGTCGACGGCACGCGATTGGGACCGTTTCGCCGGCTATTCGTTTGGACTCGCCGACGAACAGTCGGCCGAGCCCTCGGTCACTCCGTTCACCGGTCTTCCCGTGGTGGGCGATGACGGCAAGGCGACCTTCCCGGTCACGGTCGATCAGTTGCCCGCCACGACCAAGCTGGTCGACGCCAAGGTCACGGTGCGCATGCGCGAAACCGGCGGCCGTGCCATCGAGCGCTCGCTCAATATCGGCATCCGCCCGCAGGGCCACATGATCGGCATCCGTCCGGATTTCGAGGACAATGAAGTGCCGCAGGGCGGCACCGCTAAATTCAGCCTGATTGCGGTCGATCCCGACGGCAAACGCGAAACGCTGAAAGGCGCGCAGTGGTCGCTGGTCAAGGTCGAACGCAATTACCAGTGGTACCGCAACAACAACTCCTGGAACTACGAGCCGGTGACCTTCACCAAGTCGATCGCCAATGGCCAGGTCGATCTCAACGCCGATGCCGAGGCGACCGTGACGATGCCGGTCGACTGGGGCCAGTACCGGCTCGAGATCGAGACCGCCGACCCCGAGGGCCCGGCGACCAGCTATGAGTTCGACGCCGGCTGGTATGTCTCCTCGACCTCCACCGAAACCCCCGACGGCCTCGAAATCGCCCTCGACAAGGACAGCTACGCCGCCGGCGAAGTGGCCAAGCTGAAAGTATCGCCGCATTTTGCCGGCGAACTGCTGGTCACGATCGGCGCCGACAAGCTGCTCAAGACCGTCACGGCAACCGTTCCGGCCGGCGGCAGCACCGTCGACATCCCGGTCGGCGACGACTGGGGCGCCGGCGCCTACATCACCGCAACCCTGTTCCGGCCGGGCGATGCGCAGGAGACGCGCATGCCGGCGCGCGCCATCGGCGTGAAATGGCTGACCGTCGATCCGGGCTCGAAGAAGCTCGCCGTCACCTTGACGCCGCCCGACAAGACCATGCCGCGCCAGCAGCTGTCGATCCCCGTTTCGGTGGCTGGCGTTGCACCGGGCAGCAATGCCTACGTCACGGTCGCGGCCGTCGATGTCGGCATTTTGAACCTCACCAACTACAAGGCGCCGGATCCGGAGGACTGGTATTTCGGCCAGCGCATGCTGGGCCTTGAAGTCAGAGACATCTATGGCCGTCTCATCGACGGCTCGCTCGGCACCACGGGCAAGCTCAGGACCGGCGGTGACGGCGCCGCCATGCAGACCCAAGGCAGCCCGCCGACTGAAAAGCTGGTCGCCTTCTTCTCCGGCGTCGTCCAGCTCGACGCCGACGGCAAGGCAAGGATCGACTTCGACATCCCGCAGTTCAACGGCACCGTGCGCGTCATGGCTGTCGCCTGGACCAAGGATGCGGTCGGCCATGCTTCGACCGACGTCATTGTCCGCGATCCGGTGGTGATCACCGCCGGCTTGCCGCGCTTCCTGGCGCCCGGCGATGCCGCTGTCATGCGGCTCGACGTCGCCGACACGGACGGCCCGGAGGGCGACTATGCGTTGTCGATCGCAACGACAGGCGACCTCTCGACCGGCGACAAGCCGCTGCCTGAAAAGCTGACGCTGGCCAAAGGCAAGCGCCAGACGCTGACCGTGCCGCTGATTGCACAGACGGCGGGCAATGCTTCGATTACCATCAAGCTCGCCCATGGCGACGGAACCGCCGTGGAACAGACGCTCTACGTCCCGGTGCGCCCGGCGCAATTGCCTGTCACCACCCGTCTGGTCGTCGACCTCAAGGGCAATGGCGGCTCGCTGCGCGTCGACAAGGAGCTGCTCGCGGCAAGCTTGCTCGACGGCGCCTCGGTCAGCGTCGGCGTTTCACAGGCCGCCGCCTTCGACGTGCCGTCGCTGCTGATGACGCTCGACCGCTACCCCTATGGTTGCGCCGAGCAGACCACCAGCCGCGCCATGCCGCTGCTCTACGTCAACGATCTGGCGTCCTCCATCGGCATGGCAAGCGACCCCGATCTGCACGACCGCATCCAGGCCGCCATCTACAAGGTGCTGAGCTACCAGGCTTCGGCCGGCAGCTTCGGCCTGTGGGGTCCGGGCTCTGGCGATCTGTGGCTCGATTCCTATGTCACCGACTTCCTGACCCGGGCGCGCGAGCAGAACTACGACGTGCCTGCCCTGGCGATGAGCCAGGCGTTGAGCAACCTGCAAAACTCGGTCGGCTACGACCAGGACGTCCAGGACCGCGGCAGCGAGATCGCCTACGCGCTCTACGTTCTGGCCCGCAACAAGAAGGCCTCGGTGGGCGATCTGCGCTACTACGCCGACACCAAGCTCGAAGCCTTTTCGAGCCCGATGGCCGTCGCCCAGCTGGCAGCGAGCCTGGCGCTCTACGGCGACGCGCAACGTTCGGAAGCGACCTTCCAGACGGCGCTGCAGCTGGCCAAGTCGACCACCGACTACGACTACTACCGGTCCGACTATGGCTCGCGGCTGCGTGACGGCGCCGCGATCCTGGCGCTCGCCGCCGAATCGAAGCCGGTGCCGACCATCATGCCGGAGTTGATCCGGCTGGTGGCAAGAGAACGCGCCGATGCCCGCTGGACCAGCACGCAAGACGAGTCCTGGATGCTTCTGGCGGCTCGTGCGCTGAAGTCGGGCAACGATTCGATCAAGCTGTCGGTCAACGGCGCGCCGCATGCCGGTGGATATTCCACACAGCTGAGCGGCAGCGATATCACCGACAGCCCGCTGACCATCGCCAACACCGGCACCACGCCGCTGCAGGCGGTTGTCACCACGGTCGCCTCGCCGGTCCAGCCTCTGCCGGCCGGCGGTGACGGCTTCACAATCGACCGCACCTACTACAAGCTCGATGGCACCGAGGCCAACGTCACCGAGGCGACGCAGAACGAACGCTACGTGGTCGTGCTCAAGATGTACGAGCAGAACCGCTGGCCGTCGCGCCTGCTGATCACCGACCTGTTGCCGGCCGGCTTCGAGATCGACAATCCGGGCCTTGTTTCCAGCGCCCAATTGTCGAACTTCACCTGGCTGGCGCAGACCGATGCCGCCCATCTCGAATTCCGCGACGACCGTTTCGTCGCGGCGTTCAACCCCAATGACGGCGACGGTGACCGCAACATCATGCTGGCCTATGTCGTGCGTGCGGTGACGCCGGGCACCTATGCCCATCCGGCAGCCACGGTGGAGGACATGTACCGGCCGCAATATTCGGCCCGCACCGCCACCGGAATGATGGAGATCAAGGCGCCGTAAGGCGCCTTGATAGACGTAGCGATGGCGCTGCCCCTCATCCGTCTGTCGGCACCTTCTCCCCGTATAGTGACGGGGAGAAGGGGACTATCGCGAATTTCGCTGCTTGTTCTGCCACGTTGGCAATTGGCGAAACCATCGGCAACAGCGTCTTTCTCCCCGTCTCTATACGGGGAGAAATGTCCGGCAGGACAATGAGGGGCGGCGCCATGTTCTCCAGGAAATTCGTTCGCCGCACAGCCATCATAGCAACTACTGTCGCCGGCCTTGCAGTCCTCTCCACCGCCACCCTTTGGCAACTCGACCGCGCCTTCCCGCCGCCGCTGCCCGAAAAGCTCACCGTCTCGACCGAGGTCCAGGATCGCGACGGCCAGCTGTTGCGCGCCTTCGCCACGCCGGACGGCTACTGGCGGCTCGACACGCACCTCGACCAGGTCGACAAGCAGTTCGTGGACATGCTGGTCACCTATGAAGACAAGCGCTTCTGGGACCATGACGGCGTCGACGTGCTGGCGCTGGCGCGCGCCGCCGGTCAGCTTGTCACCAACGGCCATATCGTCTCGGGCGGCTCGACGCTGTCGATGCAGCTTGCCCGCCTGATCGAGCCGCGCGAAAGCCGCAGCCTCGGCTCCAAGCTCAAGCAGATGCTGCGCGCCATCCAGATCGAGCGGCGGCTGTCCAAGCAAGAGATCCTGGAACGCTACCTGACCTTGGCGCCCTATGGCGGCAATCTCGAAGGCGTGCGCGCCGCGTCCCTCGCCTATTTCGGCAAGGAACCGAAACGGCTGACCGTCTCGGAAGCCGCCTTGCTGGTGGCGCTGCCGCAATTGCCGGAAAAGCGCCGGCCCGACCGCAATCTCGACATTGCGCACGCCGCCCGCGACCGCGTGCTGACCCGCATGGTTTCATCAGGCCTGCTTGGCGAGCGTGAGGCAGCGCGTGCAGCACTTGACGATGTCTCGGGCCTGCGCCGCAAACTGCCGGCGCTGGCGCCGCACGCTGCCTATGCCATGCTGCCCAAGGCCGTCCCCGGCAAGCCGCTGCAGCTGACGATCCGCAAAAGCGTCCAGCAAGGGCTGGAACAGGTGGCGCGCGATGCCGCCATCAAGCTCGGCCCTCGCCTGTCCGTCGCCATGGTGCTGGCCGATGCCCGCACCGGCGATATCCTCGGCGAAGTCGGCTCGGCCGACTTCTTCGACGCCAGCCGCTCCGGCTGGATCGACATGACCAAGATCGTGCGCTCGCCCGGCTCGACGCTGAAGCCGTTCATCTATGGCCTCGCCTTCGAGCAGGGGCTGGTGGCGCAGGAAATGCTGATCGAGGACAGCCCGGTCGATTTCGGCGGCTACCGGCCGAAGAATTTCGACATGGGCTACCAGGGCGATGTCTCGATCCGCCAGGCGCTGCAGCTGTCGCTCAACGTGCCGGCGATCCGTGTGCTTGATTCTGTCGGCCCGGCACGGCTGATGGCGCGCTTCCGCCAGGCCGGCGTCAGCCCGGTGCTGCCGGTCAACGAGGCGCCGGGCCTCGCCATCGGCCTCGGCGGCGTCGGCGTGACACTGCGCGATCTCGTCCAGCTCTATACCGGGCTCGCCAATGGCGGCAAGGCGAACACGCTGCATGACGGCACCGAGCCGGCCAACGCCGAACGCACCACCGCCACCATCCTCGACGCCCAGGCGAACTGGCAGATCACCGACATATTGTCCGGCGTGAAGCCGCCCGAGGGCGCCTTGCAGCGCGGCATTGCCTACAAGACCGGGACCTCCTACGGCTATCGCGATGCCTGGTCCGTCGGCTTCGACGGCCGCTACGTGCTGGGCGTCTGGGTCGGCCGCGCCGATGCCGGTGCGGTGCCCGGCCTCTCCGGCTATGTCTCGGCCGCCCCCATCCTGTTCGAGGGCTTCGTCCGTTCCGGCCTCGCCGCCGTACCGCTGCCCAGCCAGCCGGCCGGCGTCGTCAAGGCCAGGCGCGAAGATCTGCCGGTGACACTGGCGCGTTTCGGCGCCGGCGCCGACGGGCTGGTGCAGGCAGGTCCGACCGAGCCGGCGCCGACGATCATTTTTCCGCCCAACGGCGCCCGCGTCGATCTCGCCACCAATTCCGCCGATGCTTCGCCGCTGGTGCTGAAGCTGCAAGGCGGGCGCGCGCCGTTCCGCTGGCTCGCCAACGGCAAGCCGCTGGTCGGCATCGACCGCCGCCGTACCGCGACCTGGCTGCCCGACGGCGCCGGCTATTCGACGCTCACCGTCATTGACGCCGTGGGTCGCGCGGCGAGCGTGAAGGTGTTCGTTGAATAGACTCCGTCAGGCAATTCAAAGCATTGGACTTTGCGTCCTCATGCCTTTCGTCTTCGCTCTGCCCGCCTCCGCCGATCCCCTGCCCGCCGGCTTTGTCCGCCTTGCCGATGTCGATCCCACAATCCGCCAGGACATCCGCTATGCCGGCCTGGAAAACTTCCTGCATCGCAAGGCCGACGGCTATGACGCGCCGGTCTGCATCCTCACAAGACAGGCGGCGCAAGCGCTGTCCGGCGTGCAGAAAGCGCTCGCCACCGATGGCCTGACGCTGGTCGTCTTCGACTGCTACCGGCCGGCCCGCGCCGTCGCCGACATGGGCAAGTGGACCAGAGTAGGCGGGCCACCCGACCCGCAATGGTATCCCCAGGTCAAGCGCGGCGACCTCATCGCCAAGGGCTATATCGGCGAACTATCCACTCATTCACGCGGCTCGACCGTCGATGTCGCCATCGCCCGCGGCGACGGCAAGAGCACATCATTCGCCACTTGCGGTGCGACGGGAGCCGGGACCCTCGATTTCGGCACCAGCTTCGACTGCTTCGACCCGGCAAGCGAAACCGCCCATCGCCCGCTCGCAACGGAAGCGGCGGCAAACCGCAAAAAACTGCTCGATGCCATGCGTGCCGGCGGCTTCAAGAATTATGCGCGCGAGTGGTGGCACTACACGCTGGCGAACGAGCCGTTCCCTAAGCAGCGCTTCGATTTTCCCGTTACGGGGCAATAGAAGCCATCGCCCCCGAGGCGAACATCCGGTCATCTGGCCTTGTCTGAACAGGCCCAGTCTCTAGATAGCGTCGGACCGCCGGAGTCGGCTCAGGCTAAATGTGAGGAAAATGTTTCCCCATACCGCACTAGATCGGCGAAAAATTGCTTCAGAGGGGCAAAAAAGGCAACGTTGAATGCATCTAATTTCTATCAATTCGATAGAGTTCAGCCGTCATCAACGGAGGCGGAAATGACCAACCCTCATTTCAGGAAACTGCTCGGCGCACTGGTCGCCACATCGATCCAGTTCGGCACGCTCGGTTTCGCGTTTGCCGATACCACCATTCTCAACGTGTCCTACGACCCGACACGCGAACTCTACAAAGCCTATGACGAGGCCTTCGCCGCGCACTGGAAGGCGGAGACCGGCGAGACGGTCACCATTCAGCAATCGCATGGTGGTTCGGGCGCCCAGGCCCGCGCGGTGATCGACGGCCTCGATGCCGATGTGGTGACGTTGGCGCTCGAAAGCGACATCAACGCCATCGTCACCAAGTCGAAGAAGATCAATCCCGACTGGCGCACCAAGTTCGAGAACAACTCGGCTCCGTACACCTCGACCATCATCTTCCTGGTCCGCAAGGGCAATCCGAAGGGCATTCATGACTGGAGCGATCTGGTCAAGGACGGCGTCCAGGTGATCACGCCCAATCCGAAAACGTCGGGCGGCGCGCGCTGGAACTACCTCGCCGCCTGGGCCTACGCCAACGCCAATGATGGCGGCGACGAAGCCAAGACCAAGGAATTCGTCGGCAAGCTCTACGCCAATGCTCCGGTGCTCGACACCGGCGCGCGTGGCTCCACCGTCACCTTCGCGCAAAAGGGTCTCGGCGACGTGCTGATCGGCTGGGAAAACGACGCCTATCTGGCACTCAATGAATTCGGCGCCGACAATTTCGAGATCGTCTACCCCCCGACCTCGATCCTGGCCGAGCCGCCGGTGGCGATCGTCGACGCCAATGTCGATGCCAAGGGCACCCGCAAAGTGGCCGAAGCCTACCTCGGCTGGCTCTATTCCAAGGAAGCCCAGACCATCATCGCCAAGAACCACTATCGTCCGGCCAAGCCCGAGCTGGTGGATCCGGCTGACATTCCGAAAACGCCGGAAATCAAGCTGATCTCCATCGACGATCCGCTTTTCGGCGGCTGGAAGAAAGCGCAGCCTTATCATTTCGGCGATGGTGGTATATTCGACCAGATCTACAAGCCGGCCCAATGAGCTAAGACCCGCAAGCTAAGATCAGGACGACATGACCACAGCACCCGCCAAGGCGGGGTGGCGATTCAGGCAGCCGAGCGTCATTCCGGGTTTCGGATTGACGCTCGGCTTCTCGCTTGCCTACCTCACGCTCATCATCCTCATCCCCTTGTCGGGGCTCGTCTGGCGTTCGGCAGCCCTTGGCTGGGCCGATTTCTGGGCGATCGCCACCGACCGGCGCACCCTCAACGCCCTTGAGATCAGCTTTGGCACCGCCTTCATCGCGGCTGCCGTAAACGTCGTCTTCGGCACGCTCGTTGCCTGGGTGCTGGTGCGCTACCGCTTTCCCGGCCGCCGCATCGTCGATGCCATGGTCGACCTGCCCTTCGCGCTGCCCACGGCGGTCGCCGGCATCGCGCTGACCACGCTCTATGCGCCCAATGGCTGGATCGGCCATCTGCTGGCGCCGCTTGGCATCAAGGTCGCCTATACGCCGCTCGGCATCGTCGTGGCGCTAGTCTTCATCGGCCTGCCCTTCGTCGTGCGCACGGTGCAGCCGATCATGGAGGAGATCGACAAGGAAGTGGAAGAGGCAGCCGCCACGCTTGGCGCCAACCGCTTCCAGATCATCACCCGCATCCTGTTTCCGGGACTGGCGCCGGCCATCGTCACCGGCTTCTCGCTGGCCTTCGCACGCGGCGTCGGCGAATACGGCTCGGTCATCTTCATCGCCGGCAACCTGCCCTACAAGTCGGAGATCGCGCCGCTTCTGATCGTCATCCGGCTGGAGGAATACAACTATCCGGCAGCGACCGCGATCGCGGCGATCATGCTTTTGCTGTCGTTCCTGATGCTTCTGGTCATCAACCTCGTCCAGTCGTGGAGCCGCAAGCGCTATGGCTGATCCCGAGATCAAATCCTACGGGCCGCACCACGAAAGCCAGTCGGCCGCGGTTACCGAAAGTCGACCGGTGCGGCTGCTCCTGATGGTCGTGGCCTTCGCCTTCCTCGCCATCTTCCTGCTCTTGCCGCTGATCATCGTCTTCCACGAAGCGCTGGCCAAAGGCCTCAGTGCCTACACGGAGGCACTCTCCAACCCCGACACACGCTCGGCAATCCGGCTGACGCTGCTGGTGGCGGCCATTGCCGTGCCGCTCAACGTCGTCTTCGGGATTTCGGCTGCCTGGGCGATCGCCAAGTTCGAGTTCAAGGGGAAGGCGTTTCTGACCACGCTGATCGACCTGCCCTTCTCGGTCTCGCCGGTCATTTCCGGCTTGGTCTATGTGCTTTTGTTTGGCGCACAGGGCCTGCTCGGCGGCTGGCTGAAGGAGCACGGCATCCAGATCCTGTTTGCCGTGCCCGGCATCGTGCTCGCCACCGTCTTCGTCACCTTCCCCTTCGTCGCCCGCGAACTGATCCCGCTGATGCAGGAACAGGGCAATGGCGATGAGGAGGCAGCCCTTTCGCTCGGCGCCAATGGCTGGCAGACCTTCTGGTACGTGACACTGCCCAACGTCAAATGGGGATTGCTCTACGGCGTGCTTTTGTGCAACGCCCGCGCCATGGGCGAATTCGGCGCGGTTTCCGTCGTGTCCGGCCACATACGCGGGCTGACCAACACGATGCCGCTGCATGTCGAAATCCTCTACAACGAGTACAACGCCGTTGGCGCTTTTGCCGTCGCTTCGCTGCTTGCCGGCCTGGCTCTGGTGACGCTGGTCTTGAAAACACTTCTCGAGATGCGCTACGGCGCCGAGATCGCCGCGACGCGCGGGCATTAGAGGGTTCTGTCGATGGAAGTTCGCGTTGCCAACGTGCGCAAGGAGTTTGAGCGGTTTCCGGCCCTCCATGACGTATCGCTTGACATCAAGTCGGGTGAGTTGATCGCCCTGCTGGGGCCGTCTGGCTCCGGCAAGACGACGCTGCTCAGGTTGATCGCCGGGCTGGAGCGGCCGACGCTCGGCAAGATCTTCTTCGGCGACGAGGATGCCTCGCACCGGTCGATCCAGGAGCGCAATGTCGGCTTCGTCTTCCAGCACTACGCGCTGTTCCGGCACATGACGGTCGCCGATAATATCGGCTTCGGCCTGAAGGTCCGACATGGACCGTCGCGGCCGCCGGCGGCCGAAATCCGCCGCCGCGCCTCGGAGCTGCTCGACCTCGTCCAGCTTTCCGGCTTGGAAAAGCGCTACCCGGCGCAGCTTTCGGGCGGTCAGCGGCAGCGCGTGGCGCTGGCGCGCGCCATGGCGATCGAGCCCAAGGTGCTTCTGCTCGATGAGCCGTTCGGCGCGCTCGACGCGCAGGTGCGGCGGGAACTCCGCCGCTGGCTGCGCGAGATTCATGATCGAACCGGCCACACCACCGTCTTCGTCACCCACGACCAGGAAGAGGCGTTGGAGCTTGCCGACCGCGTCGTGGTGATGAGCCAGGGCCGCATCGAGCAGGTCGGCTCGGCCGATGAGATTTACGACACGCCGAACTCGCCCTTCGTCTACTCCTTCATTGGTGAATCGAGCTCGCTTCCGGTCAAGGTCGAAAATGGCGAGATCTGGCTAGCCGACCGTCCGATCGGCGTGTCGGCCCCGCTTGCGCCCGAGGGCGATGCGACGTTGTACTTCCGTCCGCACGATATCGAACTGCTCGACGGCTGCAGCGGCTGTATCGCCGGCACCGTCGCGGCCAGCCGTCGCGTCGCCGGCACCAGGCGCGTTGAACTCGAAATCGGCGGCGAGCGCCAGCGCGTCGAGATCGAGCTGCCCGTCGACCATCCCGCGGCGCAGAAGAGCCGGGTGGCGTTCAGGCCACGGCGCTGGAAATTGTTCCCGGCGACATAGACGTCATCCGTCAACAGGCCGAAGCGATTCACTTTGGAAAGAAATCCTACCAACCGGCTGTTTCGCCAATACTATTTCTCACCACTGGACGGCAGGCCGCGTCTGCATGTCTGGCGGCGCTGGACATCGTCCTATTATGTTGGCGCATTATATCGGTGCATTCGAACCGGCATTCTCAAGGAGCCCCTTTTTCATGAAGCGATTTTTCCTCAGCGTCGCCACCGCCGCCGGTCTGTTTCTCGCCTCCTCACAAGCATGGTCGGCCGACAAATTGCTCAACGCTTCCTATGATGTCGGGCGCGAGTTGTTTGTCCAGGTGAACAAGGCTTTCATCGCCGGCCATCCCGGCGTCACCGTCGACCAGTCGCATGCCGGCACCTCGGCACAGGCGCGCGCCATCGCCGAAGGCCTTGGCGCTGACGTGGTCACCTTCAACCAGGTCACCGACATCGACTTCCTGGTCAAGAAGGGCCTGGTCTCCGCCGACTGGCAGAAGGATTTCCCCGACAACGCCTCGCCCTTCTATTCGCTGCCGTCCTTCCTGGTGCGTGCCGGCAATCCCAAGCACATCAAGGACTGGAACGACCTCGTGCGCGACGACGTGCAGGTGATCTTCCCCAACCCGAAAACCTCGGGCAATGCGCGCTACACCTATCTGGCGGCAACCGCCTACGCCAAGGAGGCCTTCAAGGGCGACGACGCCAAGGTGAAAGAGTTCGTCACCAAGCTGTTCAACAACGTGCCGATCTTCGACACGGGCGGCCGCGCCGCCACCACGACCTTCGTCCAGCGCGAGATCGGCGACGTGCTGATTACCTTCGAGTCGGAAACGCGCGGCATCCGCAAGGAGTATGGTGACGACAAGTTCGAACAGGTTACCCCAACTGTCAGCCTACTTGCCGAATTCCCGGTGGCCATCGTTGACAAGGTCGCCGACGAGCATGGCACGCGCGATCTGGCCAAGACCTATCTCGACTTCCTCTACACGCCGGAAGGCCAAACCATCGCCGCCGAAAATGGCCTGCGAGCCCGCAACGCTGACGTCGCGGCCAAATACAAGGCTGACTTCCCCGATGTCCGGCTGCTAACGGTGGAAGAGGTCTTCGGCGGCTGGGACAAGGTGCAGAAGGAGCATTTTGCCGCCGGCGGCCTGCTCGACCAGACCTACGGCAGCCGCTGACATCGGCAGCATCCGACCGAAAAACTGAACAGAAAAAGCCGACTCTTTGCCGGCTTTTTCTTTTTCACGCGCCTAGAGACTGCTACCCGCCCGAATCCGGCGGCATATGTGAAAAACGTTACAAAGAATCAACGCCTTTGTGCCTAACCTCTCAACCGGGCGGCTTGTTCTACGCGAAACCGGGTTGTTCAGGCGAAACGTCATGATTTGCACACAAACAACCGCCAGATGCGGGTGGTTGGGGTTTTCATGAACTGAATCGGGCATGCTTACCAAAAAAGGCAAATACGGCCTCAAGGCCCTCGTGCATCTTTCCGGCCTGCCGGTCGGCCAGCTTGCATTCGTCAACGACATTGCGGTCGCCAACAACATCCCGAAGAAATTCCTGGATGCAATTCTGGGCGAGCTGCGCAATGCCGGTTTTGTGCTGAGCCGCAAGGGCAAGGAAGGCGGCTATCGCCTCGCCCGGCCCGCTTCCGAGATCAAGATCGGCCACGTCGTGCGCGTGCTTGACGGACCGCTCGCGCCGATCCCTTGCGCCAGCCGCACCCAGTACCAGCGCTGCGAGGATTGCGACGAGGCGACCTGCCAGGTCCGGCACATGATGCTGGAGGTGCGCCAGGCCATCGCCGAGGTGCTGGACAACAGAAGCCTGGCTGCCATGCGCGATGCCGACAATGACGATTTTCCGGTCGAGCTGACGTCGCAGATTTAGATAAGTTCGAACCCTGAATGGCGTTCACCATGGCCTGCCGGTGCCGATTGCGCGCCCGTGGCAGACGCAGTAAAGCGATTTTCGGACGCGCAAGAACAGGTGGACACCGGTCGGATGAGGCTGCCGTGGTTGGGAAAATCCCGGAAAGCCGACCGGACACCGTCGTCCGCCGTCATTTACCATACTGAAATCATCGCCGATCTCCTGGTACCCGAGCGGGCCGAGCATGTGCGCTTCTTCAGCCGCAAGCTGGTTCGCCCCGGCAAGTTGCGTACCTTCAACAACAGGGATTTTCGCGAGCTGGTGCTGGCCGCCTTCTATCTCGGCATCGCGGCATTGCTGCCGGTCAGTTGGTGGGCCGCGATCTGCAGCCGCGTATCGGGGCTGCGCCTCAAGCGCCATATCCGCAAGGACTTCGTGCGCTACGCCGCCGCGACGCGCGCGGTGCTCGGCAACGGCATCGATGCGCAAAGGCAGTTCAGGGCCCTGCTCTACGCCAACCATCGCAGGCGATTGCTGCTTGCTGCGCATCTCGTCGGCCGCCGCTGGTCACCCGATATCCGGCTTGAGGGCCTGGAGGGCCTGCAAGCGGCGCTGAAGCGCGGCCACGGCGCCATCATCTGGTGCGATCAATTCACGGCCCAGACCATCATCGGTAAGCGCGCGCTTTATGAAGCCGGCATCGCGGCGCACCAGCTCAGTGTCAGCGCCCACGGCATCTCCGACTCGACCTTCGGCCTGCGCTTCCTGAACCCGCCAATGGTCCGGGTCGAGAACCGATTCCTGAAAAGCCGGATCGTCTTCGATCGCGGCGATGCCTACCAGGTCACCGGCCGGATCCAGAAGATCCTTGGCAACAACGGCGTCGTGTTGGTGACCAACACCGTGCATGCCGGTTCGACATTCACCGAAGTCGGGATCGGCGAGAGCGGCTGGACCCACCTCGCCTCGGCGCCGACGAATTTCGCGGCCAGAGGCAAGGCGGCGCTGTTTTCCATGTCGACCTTCGAGACCGATCCGTTTCGCCAGTACCGCGCTATCCTGAGTCCCGAACTGGTGCCGGCCCCGGCGAGAACCGCTGAGCCCACGACAAGAGCCGGCGGCGCCAAGAACATGGCATTGCAGGCCGAGTACATCCTGCTCAAGCGCGACCGCTTGCTGGAGGCGCTGAAACTTTACCCCGAGCAAATGATGATCTGGTCCGGCGCCGACCGGTTCACCGAACGGCCGGAAAACGCCTTGCCCGATGAGGGTGGTTCATGATTTTGCGCCGGCCAGCAGGCTGGCAACGGCGCTAACGATGTCGGCCACTGGAAGCGTGGCGTCGACCGTCAGCGCCTGCTCGTCGGCGCCAGGCGGCTCAAGGATGGCGAACTGGCTTTCGACCAGGCTTGCCGGCATGAAATGCCCCTTGCGGGTGGCGACGCGCTGCTTGGCGGTGGCGGGATCGATCTTTAGATAGATGAAGACAATGTCCCCATGAAAGCCGCGTAGACGTTCGCGATAGCTGCGCTTCAGCGCCGAGCAGGCGGCGACCACGCCCTGGCCGCTGCCGGCCAGGTCCGCGATCCGCTCGCCAATGGCATCGAGCCAGCCTTCGCGAAGCTGATCGGTGAGCGGCTCACCGCTCGCCATGCGCGCGACGTTTTCGGGCGGGTGCAGCCTGTCGCCTTCGACAAAGACGGCCCCTTCCGCTGCTGCCAGCGCCTTGCCGACAGCTGACTTGCCACAGCCGGCGACGCCCATCACCACGATGGCCCGAGGCACTGAGCCGGGAGCGCCCGTTGGCGCCTGTGCCGTCTTTTCGTCCACGGTCAGCGGCTTGCCGGCGCGCGGCCGTAGAGCAGGAGCATGGCGACGATCACGACGCCATAGATGATCTGCCGGCCGGCTTCAGGCATCTGCATGACCGAAAGGATGGATTGCAGGAGCGTGATCAGTATGACGCCGGCGACGGTGCCGAGATAGGAGCCGCGCCCACCGAGGATCGAGGTGCCGCCCAGCACCACGGCGGCGATCGACGGCAGGAGATAGGCGTCACCCATCGACTGCGCCGCCTTGGAAGCATAGCCGGCGAGAAGCACCCCGCCAAAGGCGGACAGCCCGCCCGATATGGCGAAGGCGATCATCACCACGCGCCTTGTGTCGATGCCGGAGAGATAGGCGGCACGCTCGCGGTTGCCGATGCCGTAGACGCTGCGGCCGAAGCTGGTGCGGGTCAGCACGAGCACCATCGCAGCACCGATCAGCGCCCAGATGATGACGGCGTTGGGCACGCCCGGAATGGCAAAACCTGTCGCGAGATAACGCATGGCGCCGGTGGCCGAATCCTGTGGCGAGAAGCCACCTGTATAGACGACCATGAGCCCTTGCGCGACGGCGTTGGTGGCGAGCGTGATGATCATCGAGGGGATGCGCAGATAGGCGACACCGATGCCGTTGACGATGCCGATCAGCACCCCGCAAAAGATGCCAAACGGAATGGCCAGCGCCACACCGATCGGGCCATAGGCCGCCGCCGCGGCCGCCATCATGGCGCCGACCGCCACCGACCACGGCACCGACAGATCGATCTGGCCGAGCAGGATGACCAGCATCATGCCGGTGGCGATGACACCAAGGAACGACGCCACCTTGAGCTGCTGCAACAGATATTCCGGTGACAGGAAGCTTCTGGAATAGAGGCTGCCGAGAAACAGCAACAGCACGATGCAGGCAAAGGCGGTGAGCACCGCCGGATCGGCGCGGCGGATGAATTTCGGCATGCGCCCGGCGATGCCGCCGATGGTCGTCTCGCTCACAGGAACCACTCCAGCCGGTTGCGGACCCGAAACAGGGCGAAGGCGCCGAGGCTGACCGCGATCAGCAGGATAACGCCCTGGAACAGCGGCTGCCAGAGCGGGTCGAAATCGAAGACGAACAGCAGGTCGCCGATGGTGCGGAAGGCGAGCGCGCCGAAGATGGCCCCGATGGCGCTGCCTTTGCCGCCGAACAGCGAAACGCCGCCCAGCACGACGGCGGCGATCGCGAACAGCGTGTAGGCGTTGCCGCTGGCATAGGCCGCGTCGCCCGTATAGGTGAAGAAGGTCAGGAACAGCCCGCCGATTGCCGCCAGCAGCCCGGCAAGCGCGTAGGCGGCGAACTTGCCGCGCCGGATCGGCACACCTGACATGTAGGCCGCCGTCTCGGATGAGCCTGCGGCGTAAGCGGCACGGCCAAGCACCGAACGGCTGAACGGCACCCAGACGATCAGCACCACGGCGAACAGCGCGACCAGGCTCGCCGGCACCACGCCGAACAGGCGCCCGGTGAGCGCATCGGCCAGATCCTCATTGACCGAGCCGCCCGGGAACGGCCTGAGCAGCAGTGCGATGCCGAAATAGACGGCACCCGTGGCGATTGTGGCCACGATCGGCTGCAGTCGGCCGTAGATGACGATGGCGCCATTGATCGCGCCGCACAACAGCCCGGTGCCGAGCACGGCGACGACGCCGAAGGCGGTCTCGAGGCCGGTGCCGATGACCAGCCAGGAGGCGAGGCAATTGGTCAGCGTGAAGATCATGCCGACGGAAAGGTCGATGCCGGCGGTGATCACCACCAGCGTCTGCGCCATGGCGACGAAGGCGAGCAGCACGCCCTTGTTGGAGGCCGTCTGCACGACATTGGCGGTAAATCCCGCCGGATGGTTCGCGGTGTAGATCGCGAACATGAGGATGAAGATGGCGAACGCCAGCAGCGTTCCGCGTTGTTCGGCAAGCCAGTAGCGCCAATCCTTCACGCGTCCGCTCCGTGCCTGGGGGTGGCGGCGTCGCCGCCATGGATGTTGAGCGCGCTGGCAATCAGCGCCCGTTCGGTGATCTCGGCGCCGACCAGCTCTCGCTTGACCGCGCCGTCATAGAGCACCAGCACCCGGTCGCAGCAGCCGATCAGCTCGTCATAGTCGGTTGAGTAGAACAGGATAGCGGCACCCGCGTCCGCGAGCTTGCGCATCAGTTGATACAGCTCCTGCTTGGTGCCGACATCGATACCGCGCGTCGGATCGTTGAGCAGGATGATGCGCGGCTGGCGCATCAGCCATTTGGCGATGACGACCTTCTGCTGGTTGCCGCCCGACAGCGCGCCGACCGGAATGTCGAGGCCCGCCGTCTTGATCGCCAGCAGCCCCACCATGTCGTCGATCAGCCGCTGCTCGGCGGCGCGGTCGATGATGCCGCCTTTGGACAGCCGGTCGAGAGCCGCGAAGGAGAGGTTTTCGCGCACCGTCATCGGCAGCATCAACCCTTCCGTCTTGCGATCCTCGGGGATCAGCGCCATGCCGATCCGGTCGTCGCGCGCCGCCGCCGGACTGGCGATCGCCACCGGCTGGCCATCGATCAGGATCTCTCCCGAGAGACCGCGCAACACGCCGAAGAAGGCAAGCAGCAACTCGCGCTGGCCCTGGCCGTCGAGGCCGCCAAGGCCCACCACCTCGCCGGCCGCGACGGTCAGCGAGACATTGTCCAGCCGGTCTGTCCACGACAGGTTGCGCGCTTCGAGCACCGGGACAGCAGTAGCCGGCAGGCGCACTGGCTTGGGCGGAAAAATATGGCTGTATTCTCGCCCGATCATCAGCTCGACGACCTCATTGTCGCTCTTGGAGCCGGCGGCATAGCTGGCGACATTGCGGCCGTTGCGAAACACCGTGCACTGGTCGGCGAGCTCCGCGATCTCGTTCATCCGGTGCGAGATGTAGAGCAGTGCCAGCCCTTCCCCACGCAACCGCTTCAGCACCGCGAAGATCTTGGCGACATCGGCGGCAGCCAGCGCCGACGTTGCCTCGTCGAGGATCAGGATGCGCGGCTTCCTGGCCAATGCCTTGGCGATCTCGACCATCTGCCGTCTCGAAAGCGGAAGATCCTTGACCAGCGCCAGCGGATGGATGTCGGCCGCACCCGCGCGGGCAAGGGCTTCTTCGGCGATACGGCGCTGCGCCTTGCGGTCGATCATGCCGAACCGGGTCGGCGGATCGGAAATGACGATGTTGTCGGCGACGCTGAGTTCGGGGACCAGCGACAATTCCTGGAAGATGCAGACGATGCCGGCCTGGTTGGCCGCGGCCGGCGAGGCAAAGCTGACCTCACGCCCGTCCAGCGTCATGGACCCCTCGTCGGGCGCCACCACACCGGCCATGACCTTGATCAGCGTCGATTTGCCGGCGCCGTTTTCGCCGAGGATGGCGTGGATGCTGCCCGATGTGACCGAAAGTTCGGCCTTCTCCAGCGCACGCACGCCGCCATAGCGCTTGGAAATGCCTTCCATGCGAAAGAGTGGAACCGCACCGTCCATCAGCCCTCCGGGGCAGTTTTATGGATTGAGATGGCAAATGGTCGGCGCCGCGGAGCATCCCGCGGCGCCGAATGTGCAGCCTATTGGTCCGCCTTGGTCTGCCCCATGATTTCCTGCGCGGTGAAATTGATGCCGCAGGTCGGGAAGGAATTGCCGACGAAGAAATTGTCGGACTGGTCAGGGAAGTAGTCCTGGCCTTCCTTGAAGTTCGGATCCTCGACGATGGCGAGCGGCAGCTTGACCGACTGCGGTACGACCTGACCCTCAAGTGCGGCGATCGCCGTCTTGATGGCGACCGCGACCTGGGCAGGACCAGTGCCGGCCGAAGAGCATTTCAGGCCGTCCGCCGCGTGCGCCGCGCAGAACTTGCGGAAACCGTTCTCGGTTTCGCCGCCGAACGGCACGAACGGATGCTTGGCGTCGATCATCGCCTGAACGATGCCGGTGTCGCCGCCTTGGCCGGTGATGCCGACGAACGGACCATTGGTGGCGATCGCGTCAGCCGTGACCTTCTGCGCTGTCGGATCATCCCACTTGCCGGCGACTTCGGTGACGTCCCATTTCTTGCCCGAGGCGTCGAAGACCTCATGGATGCCGTTGTGGCGGTCGGTATCGACCGACGTGCCGGCAACGCCGCGCACTTCAAGTATCTTGCCGCCATCCGGTATATGGTTGATTAGCCATTTGCCCCACAGTTCGCCAAGACCCTTCTGGTCCACGTTGACGTTGATGGCGTCCTTGGTGTCGAGGATGTTGTCGAAGGCGACCAGCACGACGCCGGCTTCCTTGGCACGCTTGATGACCGGCCCGAAGGCGGTCGGATTCTGCGCGTTGACGACGATCGCGTCAAAACCGGAATCGATGAAGTTGTTGATCGCCGAGATCTGCGCCGGCACATCCTCGCCGGTCGATACGACCTTGAATTCCTTCAACTTTGCCGCGACGTCCTTCTGCGCAGCGTAGGCCTTGGCCGTCTGGATCATCTGGATGCGCCAGGTGTTGGCGATATAGCCGTTGGCGAGCGCGATGCGGTATGGGCCTTCCTTCTTGGGGAATTTGAAGAACTGTGTATCGGCCGCCCACGGCGCGAAGCAGTCGGGCTCGGCCGCTGGTCCCTTGACGACTTCAGGTTCGGCCATGGCCGACGAACTCAGCATGACGAATGCAGTGGCGGCAACGATGCCACCAACAAGTGACTTGATCATCGATATTCCTCCCAGTTGCAGTTTAATTTTTGATGCTGCTTGCCGTGGTGCGTTTTTCCACGCCCGGCGAAGGCCCTCCAGCCTTGCGGACGGCACGTCTCAAGGGCCCGAAGCCGGCCCGATCCCCTCCCCCTCGCCGCTTCACGGGCGAGAAATGAAACCTAGCATATTATACATAATAAACAAGCATGAGCTGTTGCTTATGTATAATAAACAGGCGTAGCTCCTCAGTCACAACACCTGCCTGATAAAAATGGTAGCGCTACCATGACCTTGTGTAAAGCACATTTGCTGAGGTCGCCAATGCGTGTTCAGCGTGCCGTGCTCTCGCGGGGCTTGAGCTCGAAACCAAGATCGACAACCCGCTGCTCAGGCCTTCGCCCGGCGATCGCCGCCAGCGCCATGGCAACAGACCGGCGACCGATTTCATAGCGAGGGGTGCGGATGCTGGTGAGCGGCGGGAACGCCGCCTGCATCATCTCGAGGTCGTTGAAGCCGACAATGCCGATTGTCTTTGGCACGTCGAGTGCGGCGCTATGGCATTCGAACAAAACGCCGAGCGCGATATCGTCATTGTTGCAGAAGACGCCGTCCAGCGCCGGCATCTTGGCCAGCGCATCGCGAAGCAGCTCGCGGCCGAGCGTCACACTGGACAACAGCGGCGTGGTGGTGATCAGCCGCGGGTCGAACAGGCCGGCCTTCTCCATCGCCGCGCGATAGCCGGCAAGGCGCCGCTGCGAGCGCGGATCCATACGCGCGCCGATGAAGCCGATCCGCCGGTAGCCCGCCTCGATCAGGTGCTCGGTCGCCGTGCGGCCGCCGTCGAAATGCGAGAAGCCGACCAGCATGTCGACCGGATCGGGCCCGGTCTCCATCACCTGCACCACCGGGCAGCCGGCGCTCTCCAGCAGTTTTCGCGAGGTCGGTGTCTGGTCGATGCCGGCCACGATCAGCGCCGCCGGACGCTGCGGTGCGAACACCTGCAGCAGACGCTCCTCCTCGAGGCCGGAATAATGGGTGTTGCCGAGCTGGACGCGGAACGGGCCGTCCGACAGGCTGTCATAGATGCCGCGAACCACTTCGGCGAAGACGTTGTTGGTGAGCGACGGCACCAGCACGCCGAACACATCGGCGCGCGCCGAGGCCAGCGCCCGCGCATTGGGGTCCGGGATATAGCCGAGTTCGTCGACGGCGGCCTGGATCTGGCGGCGCAAATCCTGGCTGACGCGGTCGGGTTCGCGAAGCGCTCGCGACACGGTGATGGCGCCGACGCCGGCCTTGCGCGCGACATCGGCGATCGTCGGGCGGCCGCCGCCGCGGCGCGAGCGCGGCTTGGTCACGGTCCTGCCCTCTGCACCGCCCGCGATCGCGACTTCGTCGTCTCTGTCGCCATGTTTGTCCGGCTTCCCCACTACGCCATGCCAGCTTGGCGTCGCGCAGCAACTGACGATTGTCAAGCCAACGGCGGGTTGCGGCCTCGCCGGCTGAAGTCCCTCAGGCCGCAACCATGGCCGGGCGCCCAGCCCTCCACATCAGCAAAAGGATAGCCGCCACGTTGACCAGGTTCCACGCGATCCCGTTGAGGAACGCGGCCGCGTAGGAGCCGGTCAGGTCATAGATCCAGCCCGACATCCAGCCACCGATCGCCATGCCGAATATGGTCGCCATCATGACGATGCCGATACGCTGGCCGGCCTCCTTGGCGGGCAGGTATTCGCGCACGATGATGGCATAGCAAGGCACGATGCCGCCTTGCGACAGGCCGAACACCAGCGACACGACGTAGAGCGAGGCGAGCCCGTCGAACGGGATGTAAAACAGCAGCGACAGGCATTGCAGCACGGAACCGATAAGCAGCGTCTTCACGCCGCCGATGCGGTCGGCGACAAAGCCGGAGGCGAGCCGGCTGACGACGCCCGCGGCCATCATGATCGACAGCATGTCGGCACCATGCGCGATGCCGTAGCCAAGATCCATGCAATAGGCGACGATGTGCACCTGCGGCATCGACATTGCCACGCAACAGCCGAGACCGGCGATGACCAGCAGCATCTGCAGTGCCGCCGGCGAGATTGAAATCGGCTGTACAGGCCGGCTTCCCGGCGAGCCGGCCGCTGCCGCGTCCGGAGCGCCGCGCCGCAGCAACAGCACCAGCGGTATCATGGTGACCAGACAAAAGACGCCGATGGCAGCATAGGTGAAGCGCCAGCCTTCCGCCTTGATCAGCGTCGGCATGATGGTTGGCCAGAGCGCTCCGGCGAGGTAATTGCCCGCAGCCGCCGCCGTGACGGCGACGCCGCGTCGGCGGTTGAACCAGTGCGAAATATCGGCGATCAACGGTCCGAAGATCACCGATGAGCCAAGGCCGATCAGCACCCCCTGGGCAAGAGTGAATTGCAGGATCGACGTCGACGCCGCCGCGAGCAGGAGTCCGGCGGCGAGTGCCACCGAGGAGATCAGCGCCGGGATCCAATAGCCCATGCGATCGATGGCGCGGCCGACCAGCACATTGCCGGCGGCAAAGCCCACCATGGTTGCGGTGTAAGGCATCGATGCCGCCGCACGGTCAACGCCGAATTCGGCCTGCACGGCCGGCAGCACCACGACGACGGCCCACATGCCGACGGCGCCAATCGTCGCCAGCAGGATCGAGATGGCGAGACGCATCCAGGCATAGGAGCTGTCGATGCCAGGGTTGCTCGCCGGGTTGGCGACGATGGGGGTCAAGGCGTTTCCTGTCCGCGGTTCCGGGAAGTCGACCACCGCCACTATCGGCGCATTCGCGGCGACGGGCAGCGCCACAGCGGCCTGATCGGTGGCTCCAGCGGCCAGGCAAATTTTTTCGGAACCGGCAACGCTCTGCCTGAGTTTTGCGACAGGAAGGAGTTTGCCATGACCGCAAAGAAAAAATGGTCAGCCGAGGTGACCGAGCATAGCGACGCGATGGACCTTGAGGAACACATCTTCGAAGCCGACGACGCCAAAACGATCGCGGCCTCGCTCAAACGCTCGGCTGAGCACAGCGACCGGCGTAAGGCCGAGCCATTCCAGTCGGCAATGTCGATGCTGAATTTTTACATCAACCGCGCCGGCAAGAACCTCCCGCGGGCCCGCCGGAAAGTGCTTGAGGATGCCAAGAACGAACTGCGCGTAGCCTTCGGTCGGCCGGAGCAGGACTAGTCCTCACAATTGGCTCCGCCAAATTCGCTTGAACTGGACCTAGTGACAGGTCCTCTTTCCCTCCAGTTTGCCAGCCTCGGCATTGCGTTCCCCCGAGCCTGTAAAGTGGCGGCATGACGGTCAAGATCGGCATCAATCCCATTACCTGGAGCAATGACGATGTTCCCGCACTCGGCGGCGACACGCCGCTCGAGACATGCTTGTCGGAAACCCGGCAGGCCGGCTATCGCGGCACCGAGCTCGGCGGCAAATTTCCCAGGCGAAGCGACGAGCTTGGAGCGATCCTGTCCTCTTATGGATTGGAGCTCGTCTCCGGCTGGTATGACGGCCGCATTCTTGAGCGCGCCGTCGATGAGGAGTTCGCCGCCATTACGCCGCATCTGACCCTGCTGCGCGACCTCGGCGCCAAGGTTGTCGTCTATGCCGACACGTCGCGCGGCCGCCATGACGGCATCTTTGCCCCGATCTCGCAGCGCCCGCGTCTGGCCGATGACGAATGGGCCGCCTATGGCGAGAAGCTGACTGAGCTCGCCGACCGCATGGCCGCCTTCGGCGTCGGCATGGCTTTCCATCATCATATGGGGACCATCGTCGAGACCGACGACGAGGTCGACAGGCTGATGGCTGCGACCGGCAAAAGCGTCGGCCTGCTGTTCGACACCGGCCATTGCCTGTTTTCGGGCGGCGACCCGGCCTCTCTCTCGAACCGGCATCTCGACCGGATCGTGCATTTCCATTGCAAGGACGTCCGCGCGGCCGTGCTGGAAAAAGCGCGGCGCCACGACATGAGTTTCATGGCTGCTGTGATGGAAGGGATTTTCACCGTGCCCGGCGACGGTTCCGTCGATTTCCTGTCGCTGCTGCAGCCGCTGGCCAAGCGCGCCTACCAAGGCTGGATCGTCGTCGAGGCCGAACAGGATCCGGCCAAGGCGCATCCCTTGACCTATGCCACGAAGGGTTACGCTTCGCTTCTCGCCACGGCCCGCAAGGCCGGGTTTGAGGTAGCGACACGGGACTTGGCCTGACCATCGCCGGGGGGGCTGGTGGTTGGCCGGTTGGGCGCGCGCCTCGGTAGGGGTAGCGACGCGAAAGCGCCCGGCGATCCGCGCCGCCGTCCTCCCCCTGGCGGCGCGGATCGCGCAATTCTCGGCACCGGCTTGGGAGGTCGGATTTTCGACCCCGGAGTTTCCGGCTTGAGGCTGGCGGCAAGCCGTGCCTTGATGCAAATGGAGAAGCGATATGGCATTCGAGGCGGCACTCGGCATGGAACGGCTTTGCACCATCCGTGAGATTGCGCAAAAGGCGGAACTCGGCGCCGCCACCGTGCATCGCGCGCTGAAGAACAGCCGCGAGGTCCATCCCGAAACCAGGCGGGTGGTGCTCGACACCGTCTGCCTTCTCAACGAAGAGAAGATCGCCCGCGCGGCCAGGTTCGTCGGAGACTAGACTTTGGCCGACCATATGCGCCTTTCCCTCGACATCATGTCGGTCGACCGCGCCTCGGACGAGCCGATGCACCGGCAGATCTACGGCGCCTTGCGGCGCTTCATCCTCGACCGCCAGATCCAGCAGAACACGCTTTTGCCCTCGACCCGTTCGCTGGCCGAGGATTTGAAAGTCGGCCGCAACACGGTGATCGCCGCCTACGATCAGCTGCTCGCCGAAGGTTTCATCGAGGCGCGCGCCGGATCCGGCACCTGGGTAGCGCCGATCCAGCAGAAGCGCCCGCCGGCCTCGCTGCGCGCCGGTCTCGCCGCTCCGCAAAAATTGTCGCGGCGCGGCCAGACCATCGTCAACGGCCCGCAGCCGCCGCGCAATGCCGGCGTCATCAACTTCCATCCCGGAGTGCCGGAAACGGCGTCATTCCCCTTCACCATCTGGTCGAGCCTTCTGGTGCGCAATGCGCGCAGCCGTGACGAGAACCTGCTTGGCTATCTCTCCTTTGCCGGCCATCCCGGCCTGCGCCAGGCCATCGCCTCAACCATCAGCCTGTCGCGCGGCATCAACTGCACCGCCGACCAGGTCATCATCGTCACCGGCGCGCAGGCGGCGCTCGATCTCGCCTCGCGCGTGCTGATGGACGAAGGCGACCATGTCTGGATGGAGGAGCCCGGCTATCTCGGCGCCAAGAGCGCCTTCCTCGCCAGCGGCGCCAGGCTCGCGCCGCTGAAGGTCGACCGGCACGGCTGGCACCTCGCCGACCCCGAGCTGCCGCCACCACGGCTGATCTATGTGACGCCGTCCTGCCAATGGCCATTCGGTACCATTATGCGCATCGAGGAGAGGCTGCAGCTGCTCGACATCGCCGAGCGCCACGGCGCCTGGATCGTCGAGGACGATTATGACGGCGAGTACCGTTTTCGCGGCCGGCCGGTTCCGGCGCTGCGCGGCCTCGATCACGCCGACCGCGTCGTCTATATCGGCTCCTTCGGCAAGACGCTGATCCCCGCATTGCGCATCGGCTATCTCATCGTGCCGCGCGAACTGTCGGTGCCCTTCGACCGCGCCGTCTCCATCACCGGCCAGTTCGCGCCGCTGATCCTGCAGGCCACGGTCAACGACTTCATCACGCAAGGCTACTTCGCCACGCATCTGAAGCGCATGCGCCGGCTCTATGCGCGCCGGCAGGCCAATTTCGTCAAGCTGTGCCAGGAGCATCTGGCCGAATGGCTGACGGTGACCGAGAACGATTCCGGCATGCAGCTGCTGGCGAGTTTTACAAGACCCTACAAGGACAGCGACGTCGTCGCCGCCGCCGTCAAGGAGGGGCTCGACGTGCAGGGCATTTCCATCAACTATCATTCAAGCGAGCCGGAGCATGGCCTGCTCTTGGGCTATGCCGCCATGGACGAGCGCCAAATTCTGCGCGCCGTGCTGGCGTTGCGCGCTGCGTTCATGCGGTTGGACCGGCAGTAGGCCGGTCCGACGCGGCGCGGTTCAATTCACGCTGTCGAACTTCTGCAAATCGACGGGGGCTGCCTTGCGCACCTCGACGTCGTCCAGCGAGGCGTTTTCCAGCGCCACGCGGGCTGCCGCGTCGATGTTGTGGATCATGTCAGCAATATCGGCATCGCCGTGCGCCGGGTTCATTGCCACCATCACCGTGCGGTTGAGGATGTCGAGCGACCCCTTGCCGAGATCGTCGGCATAGGTCAGCCGCAGACCTTTGTTTTCCGGCAGCGTGTAGGGATTGAGCGCCGGGTGATGCGCACCCTCATGCATCAGCACCTGATCCCATTGGGTAAAATTGTGGCGGCCGGTCTTGCCGGCAATGACGCTCGGAATGGTCTTGGAAAACGTCTGCGCCGCCTGTTCGCTGGGCAACAGATACATCACCTGCGCCGCGCAGTCGTCATCGGGGCTGTTCATCGGCGATGGCGTCAGGCCGAGATTGCCGAGATGGCGCGTGCCGGCCAGCACCTTCTTCTTCTCCGCCCGCATCGCCTCGATGATGCCGTCGAGACGGTCGAGCTGGACATTGAGCATGGCGCCCATCAGTTCCGAGGCCCGCGCGCCGATGCCGGCGAACGGCTTGATGCTGTCGCTGCGGCCCTGCCAGTAGAAATGGCAGGGATCGATGGCGCAGCGCGCCCGCTCCGCCACCTTCGGATCGCTGGTGGCGATGCCGCCGCCCTCGCCCGAAGTCATGTTCTTGAAGTAGTTGAAGGAATAGGCGCCGGCATGGCCGATGGAGCCGAGTTTTTTGCCTTCATAGCCGCCGCCAATGCCCTGGCAGACATCTTCCAGCACGAGCAGGCCGCGCCTTTGTGCGATGTCCATGATGGCGTTCATGTTGCAGGCGGCACCCCACATATGCACAGGAATGACCGCCTTGGTGCGCGGGCCGATAGCGTCGCGCAGCGCTGCCGGATCGATGGTCAGGCTCTCGTCGATATCGACGATGACCGGAATGGCGCCGACCGACAGCACCGCGGTGGCCGTCGCCATATAGGTGTGCGCCGGCACCAGCACTTCGTCGCCAGGCCCGATGCCGAGCCCGATCAGGCCGGCGGCAAGCCCATAGGTGCCGCTGGCGGCAAGCGCGAAATGGCCGACGCCGAGATGCCCGGCATAGCGCGCCTCGAAGCGGTTGCATTCGCTGTTCTCGCCATAGCGAAACAGAGCGCCCGAGCGGATCACCCTGGCAATGGCTTCGATCTCTTCTTCGCCGGCAGTGTACATGGCAGCTCTCCACATCCCTTGATGGTGTGAAAGCTCTACGCTTGCCGGCGCTGTTTGAAAGAACCACTACGCCGCGATCGGACCAAGCCATCACGGCTGCGCGAGGACGCGTTTAACGCCGAATGTGGGCATAACGAATGAAATCGGCGTTCCACAATGCAGGCCCCGCGGAAAATCGTACCCATCCGAATTCGCTGAAGTGGCCCTGTTGGAAAGCCGGCTTTGGGCGTTCCATCGCGTCCAGTTGGGCAAACGGTCGGTTCCATGCAGCACGGGACACACTTTGGAAGACCCTCGCAACCGGCGTGCCGGCAAGACGGTGGCCGTTCATGAATGCCCCCATGAATGCCCAAAGGCGACAGCTTGTGCTGCATGAAGACGATGTCGGCATGTGCCATGGCGCCAACAGCGCCTTCCTCGAACTGACCGGGCTGGGCGCCTGCAGCTCCGGCGCGGTGATGGTGCCTTGCCCGTGGTTCCCCGAGATGGCCGAAGCGGCAGCCGCGGGCCCTGCCCTCGATCTCGGCGTCCACCTGACGCTGAACAGCGAAAAGCAGCACTACAAATGGCGCCCGTTGACCTCGCCGTCGCGCGCGGCCGGCCTGACCGACGAGTTCGGCTATTTCTGGCCCGATGTCGCGACCACCCGCCGCAAGGCGGCACCACAAGCGGTCGAGACCGAGCTGCGTGCCCAGATCGACACCGCCTACCGTGCCGGCATCGACGTCACCCATCTCGACGCCCATATGGGCGCGGCCCTGTCGCCCGAGTTCTGCGACGTCTACATCAGGCTCGGCCTGGAATACCGACTGCCGGTGCTGCTGACCAAAACCCTGTCGGCCTATTCGCCCAACGACAATCTGGTCGGCGTCACCGAAGCGGCATTCCAGCGCGGCGTCGCCGAGGCCCGCGCTAAAGGTTTTGTCATCTTCGACGCCGCCATCCAGACGACATGGGGCCGCCCGCGTTCGAAGCCGATAGAGCCTGCCTACAAGGCATTGGTCGAAGGCGTGCGTGAAGGCCTGACCTTCTTCTGCCTGCATTTCAACGCGCCGGGCGAGCTCGACTTGATCGAGCCGCGCTCCGCCTACATCCGCACCGAGGAATATGAGCTGTTCCGTGACCAGAGTTTTCGCGACTGGCTCGACGCACAGGACATCGACATCATCGGCATGAAGCCGTTGCGCGAAGAGCTTCGTGCAAGGCTTGGAAGATCGACACCGGCAAAGGCCCGCAAAGCGGCCACCCGGTCAGCGCTATAAGCCGATCCTTCGGCCTGCGGCGCAAAGAGGGAATTGGAACTGCAACGACAATGGGAGAATGACATGAAGACCGTTCTGAAACTGGCGCTCGGCGCGCTTGTCTCGATGAGTATGCTGGCGGGTGTCGCGCAGGCGGCCGGCCTGAAGGACCCGAAAGATGTCCGCATCACCTTCGTGGTGCATGGTTCGGCCTCCGATCCCTACTGGTCGGTGGTCAAGCGCGGTGTCGATGATGCGGCCGCACTCACCGGCGCCAAGGTCGAATATTACGCACCTCAAGTGTTCGACGTGGTCGAGCAGTCCCGCCTGCTCGACGCGGCGATCGCCACCAATCCCGACGGCATCGCCGTCTCCATCGCCGACGCCAATGCGCTCGGCAAATCGGTCAAGGCGGGTCTTGCTGCCAACATCCCGATGGTGGTTCTGGATTCCGGCGAGAAGGAAGGTGCTGAACTAGGCACCACGCTCTATGTCGGCACGGTCTCCGAATATGATTCCGGCAAGAAGGCCGGTGAGCGGCTGGCCAAGGAAGGCACGCTCAAGGTCGTCTGCATCAACCACGAGGTCGGCAATGTCAGCCTCGACCAGCGCTGCCAGGGCTTGAATGACGGGCTGAAGCCTTCCGGCGGCGGCACTGAAGTCCTGACCGTGTCTCCCGATCCAGCCGACATCCAGCGCCGCACCGAAGCCTATCTGTCGGCGCATCCCGACACCCAGGCCGTGTTCGCCCTCGGCGCCACCGCCGCCAATCCGCTGATCCCGTTCTTCCGGCAGAAGGAACTGTTCGGCAAGATCAAGCTCTACACGTTCGACATCAGCCCCGAAGTTCTGGATTCCGTCGTCGCCGGCGAAATGGGCTTCGGCATGGACGCCCAGCAATATCTGATGGGCTATTTGCCGGTGATCTATCTCGTCGAGCACGCCACGCACGGCTTCTGGCCGCAGAACAACGCCTATACCGGCCCACTGTTCATCGACTCACCCGACAAGGCCAAGGCGATCCTGGCGCTCGCCAAGGACGGCATCCGCTAGTCGAGCCAACCAAACGGATCGGGGAGCCGCCATGCGCTCCCCGATCTCTGGTCGACATTGCGAAGTGAACGATTGGGGAGCCTAATGGCAGCCGTGGAAGACAAGGCGATACCTTCAGAAGGGCCGGTCAAAGACCGTTTCGGCATGACGTCGAAGCGCGCCGCCGGCGCCGATGAACGGCTGGCCAGCACCGGCCGGCTGACGCAGTGGCTGCGCCGGCCAGAAGCGGGTGCCGCCGGCGGCCTGATCGCCACCATCATCATCTTCGCGCTGCTGCCGGGAGCATCGAACCTCTATTCGCTGCAGGGGTCGATGACCTTCCTGACGCTGGCGGCCGAACTCGGCATCATCGCCACCGCCGCGGCCCTCCTCATCATTGCCGGCGAGTTCGATCTCTCAGTCGGCTCGATGGTCGGCTTCGCCGGCGTCGTCATCGGGCTGACAGTCAAATACTGGGGCCTGCCGTTATGGGGCGGCATCGCCTGCGCCTTCGCGGTCGCCATACTCACCGGCTACGTCAACGGCCTGATCGTGGTGAAGACCCGCCTGCCCTCCTTCATCGTCACGCTGGCCTCGCTCTACATCCTGCGCGGCCTGTCGATCGGCATCACCCGAGCCGTCACCGGCCGCACGCAAATCCCCTATATCCTCGACGGCGCACCGGATCCGGCCACCGCCGGCCTGTTCAGCGGCCATCTCCTGACCGGCTTCTTCCACTGGATGGGTACGCAAGGCTGGATCGCCACCCGCACCGACGGCATTCCCTTTGTCGTCGGCATTCCGATGTCGATCGTCTGGTGGCTCGGCCTGACCGTGCTCGCCGGTTATGTCCTGACCCAGACCAAATACGGCAACTGGATCTTCGCCACCGGCGGCGACCTCAATGCCGCCCGCAATGTCGGCGTTCCGGTCGACCGGGTGAAGATCGCGCTGTTCATCTACACCGCCTGTGCCGCGACCTTGCTGGCCACCATCCAGGTCATGGAGGCCGGCTCAGCCGACACCACGCGCGGCCTGCTCAAGGAATTCGAGGCCATCATCGCCGCAGTCATCGGCGGCGTGCTGCTCACCGGCGGCTACGGCACCGTCTATGGCGTGCTGTTCGGCGCACTGATCTTCGGCCTGGTGCAGATGGGCATCTTCTACACCGGCATCGACACCGACTGGTTCAAGGTTTTCCTCGGCATCGTCATCCTGATGGCTGTGCTGGTCAACAACTACATCCGCCTCAAGGCGCTCGGACGCGGAGGCGGCAAATGACCCAAGCCATTCAGCCAGCCATGGAACTGCGCGGTGTGTCCGTCAATTTCGGTTCGGTGCGCGCGCTGCAGGACATCGACATCAAGGTCTATCCCGGAGAGGTGCACTGCCTGCTCGGCGACAACGGCGCCGGCAAATCGACGCTGATCAAGGTTCTGTCGGGCGTGCACCGGCCGAGCAAGGGCGAGATTTTCGTCGACGGCAAGCAGGTCGCCTTCCGCAGCCCGCGCGATGCGCAGGACCTCGGCGTCGCCACGGTCTTCCAGGACCTCGGCATGATCTCGCTGATGTCGATCACCCGCAATTTCTTCCTCGGCCGCGAGCCGACGAAGAGCAGTCTGCCCTTCTCGCGCATCGACAAGGAGCGCGCCAACACAATAGCCCGCCAGGCCATGGCCGACATCGGCATTGACGTGCGCGACCCGACACAGGCCGTCGGCACGCTGTCGGGCGGCGAGCGCCAATCGGTGGCGATCGCGCGCGCCGTGCATTTCGGCGCCAAGGTGCTTATCCTCGACGAGCCGACTTCGGCGCTCGGCGTCCATCAGGCCGCAATGGTGCTGAAGTTCATCATCGAGGCGCGCATGCGCGGGCTGGCGGTAATCTTCATCAGCCACAACATCCACCACGCCTACCCCGTCGGCGACACTTTCACGCTGCTAAACCGCGGCCGCAATCGCGGCACTTACGCCAAATCCGAGATCTCGCGCGACGAGGTGATTTCGATCATGTCGGGCGGCGAGGATCTGAAAGCGGTGGAAGCGGAGATCGCCGGCCTGCTGGCGCAGATCGGCAATCGACCAACGGCGGCGCCGTGACGTTTCAGACCATCAAGAGAGACATTGCATGAGCAGGATACGGGTCGGTGTCATCGGCGCCGGCATGATTTCGCAGGTCGAGCACATTCCAAACCTGTTGCGGCTCAGCGATCTGTTCGAACTGGTCGGCGTCGCCGATCCGTCGAGGATTTCGCGCGAGTTCGTCAGCGAGATCCACGGCATCGCCAATTTCGAAACGCCTGAGCAGCTGTTCGACCAGCGTCTGGACGCCGTCGTCATCGGCTCGCCCGACCCGCTGCATCACGAGCAGGTGCTGGCCGGACTCCAGCGCGGCCTGCATGTCTTCTGCGAAAAGCCGCTCTGCTATTCACCGGAGGAGATCGCCGAGATCGTTGCCGCACGCGACAAGGCCAGCAAGGTCATGCAGGTAGGCTACATGAAGCGCTTCGATCCGAGCTACCGGCTGGCGCTGACCTCGCTGCCCGGCACCCCGAAGACGCTGCGTTCCGTCTCGGTCGAGGTCAACGATCCGGATGCCTGGCCCTTCATCGCCCACCAGCGCTATATCAGAGGCAACGACATTCCCAAGGACCTGATTGCTGCCGCGCAAGGCAAGCAGAAACAACAGGTCGAGCGCGCCATCGGCCAGCCTCTGACCGATCTCGCTTTCCGTGGATTTACCGGCGCTTACAGCTCCGCCTTGATTCACGATGTGAATGCCGTGCATGGCCTGCTCGACGCGCTCGGCGTGCCCGATGGCGAGGTCGTCGGCGCGCAGATCTTCGCCAATGGCGATGGCGGACAAGGCGCGATGAAACTGCTGGACGGCCAGGCGCTCTGGACCATGACGCATCTCACCGTGCCGAAGCTCGCCGACTATAAGGAGCGCATCACGCTGTTCTTCGACGAAGCCAGCCTCGAGCTCGAATTCCCCTCGCCCTGGCTCAACCATCATCCGACCCGGCTGACGGTGAAGACGTCGGACGGCCATACGTTATCGACCAGGGACCTGCGCGCCGGCTACGGCGAAGCCTTTGTCGAGGAGATGCGCGGCTTCTGGGGCGCGATCGTCAACGGTGACGAAGTCGTCAATCCGCCCGAACACGCCGCGCGCGACCAGGCGCTGCTGATCGCGCTGACAAGACGGCATTTAGCCGCATAGCCTGCAGGCTGATCCGCTTTTACCGGGAGTTGATAACGCCGTCGGTATTGGCGAGCAGCTTGCGCACGGCATTGCGGGCCGCCTCCGGCCGCTGCAGCCGGATGGCTTTCTCGATCGCCTCGTGCAGCTGCTGTGCGTGCTGCAGATCGTCGAGTTCACGCGTCGTAAAGGTGAACAGATGATCGAAGGCAGATTCGATCAGCACGCCGAGCGGCACCAGCAAGTCGTTGCCGGAGGCGCGCAATATGGCGAGATGAAAGCGGGTATCGGCGCGCGTGCGTTCCTGCAGGCTGGTCGCCTCGCCCATCTCGCGGCAGGCCTGGCTGATCTCGGCCATCTGCTCCTCGGTCCGCCGCATGGCGGCGAACGCTGTCGCTTCCGGCTCGATGATGTGGCGGAACTCTTGCACCGTTTTCAGGAACACTTCGCGGTCGGGCGAGGTCGCATACCAGGCCAGCACATCGCGGTCGAGCAGGTTCCAGCGCTCCCTGGGTTCAACCCAACTGCCGATCTTGGGGCGTGATGCCAAAAGGCTTTTGGCCATCAGCATCTTGATCGCTTCGCGCACCGCCGAGCGGCTGACGTTGAAGGTTTCCGACCATTTGGCTTCATTGGGCAGGATGGTGCCCGGCGGATAATCGCCGCGCACGATCCGAAGCCCGATTTCGCTGGCCAGCGACGCATGCACGCTGGAGCCGGGCACCCGGGTTGCGTCGGCCCGACGAAGCGCCGCCGGGCGCTCGACGGCCGCCGCCTTGTCGGGCTTCTTTCCCTTATTCGGCTTTCCGTCCCTCATGCGTCCACAAAGTCCGGATTTTTAAAGCTGTCAAGCAAAGGAAAGGACGTTGGCGGCAAAGCCTGAGGCTGTGCACAGATCAGGTTACAACCTTGCCCCCCAAAGCCTATTTGCAGCCCTATTTGACGTATTTGCGCCAGCTATGCTCGGGACGGAAGCCGAGCATGTCCCTGGCCTTGCGGTTGGAGAGCAGCGTCTCATATTCGCCGAGTTCCGCCTTGACAGGCACATTGGGGTAAAACCGCTTCAACAGCTCGGCCGTCGGCAGGTCGGACGAGGTGTCGTCATTGGCGGCGTTGAAGACCTGAAAGCCGAGACCGTCCTTTTCCACCGCGCGCAGCGTGATCTGGCCGAGGTCGCGGGCATCGACATAGCTCCAGGCGATGCGCTTGCGGAAGCCCGGATCGGCGAACCACTTCGGAAACAGCGAATATTCATGCGGTTCGATGACGTTACCGATGCGCAACGCATAGATGTCGGTGCCGTTGCGCTGCGCAAAGGCGCGCGCCGTGTGTTCGTTGACGACCTTGGACAGCGCATAGCTGTCCATCGGATCGACGTCGTATTCTTCGTCGAGCGGGAAATATTTGGGGTCGCGCGGTTCGTTGGCGAACACCACGCCATAGGTCGTCTCGCTGGATGCGATCACCACCTTCTTGATGCCGAGCTTCACTGCCGCTTCGATGACATTGTAGGTGCCCATCGCATTGATGCGAAACACCTCATTGTCGGGCGTGATCATGATGCGCGGGATGGCGGCGAAATGCACGACGGCATCGACCGGCTGCGAGCGCAGCGACGGGTCGAATTCATGCAGGCCCATGTAGCTCGTCAGCGCGTTGAACACCTGGCCGCTGTCGGTGATGTCGGTGATCAGCGTGCGCACCTTGGGATTGTCGAGCGGTTTGGTGTCGATGTTGAGCACCTGGCAGCCCTGCTCGACCAGATATTGCACGACATGGCGCCCGGCCTTGCCGCTGCCGCCGGTGAACATGATCCGCTTCGTCATTTTCGCCTCCAATGCCTAGGATTCCTGTGTATTGTCAGACAATATGGCATTCCGCAACCACCCTCGCCGGCAAACGGCGGCGCCAGATATCAATCATTGCAACAGGACTTCAAGACATGACCACGACTGCCGCGAGCGAAAAGATCGGCTTCATCGGCCTTGGCCTGATGGGGCACGGCATCGCCAAGAACATCGTCGACAAGGGCTATGAGCTGACCTTCCTTGGCCGCAAGAACCGCAAACCGGCGGAAGACCTGCTAGGCCGCGGCGCCAAGGAAGCAGCAACCTCGCGCGACGTGGCGGCGGCGTCCGATATCGTCTTCATCTGCGTCACCGGCTCGCGCGAGGTCGAAGCCATCATCCGCGGCCCCGGCGGCCTCAAGGAGGGCCTGAAGAAGGGCTCGGTCGTCGTCGACTGCTCGACCTCCGATCCGGTCTCGACCGTGGCGCTGGCGGCGGAACTCAAGGAGATCGGCGTCGACTTCGTCGATGCGCCGCTGAGCCGCACACCGAAGGAAGCCTGGGAAGGGACACTCGACGCCATGGTCGGCGCGCCCGACGCGCTGTTTGCCCGGGTAAAGCCGGTCATCGAGACCTGGGCGGGACGCATCGTCCACATCGGCAACACCGGCGACGGCCACCGCATGAAGCTGCTCAACAACTTCATCTCGCTGGGCTACGCCGCGATCTATTCCGAGGCGCTGGCGCTGGCCGAGAAGGTCGGCATATCGCCGCCGCGCTTCGACAGCGTCATCCGCAACGGCCGCATGGATTGCGGCTTCTACCAAACCTTCATGCGCTGGACGCTGGAAGGCGACCGCGACGCGCATAAATTCACCATCGCCAACGCCTTCAAGGACCTGACCTATCTGGAATCCATGGCGGGTGCGGCCGGCATCGCCAATCCGCTCGGCAACGCCACCAAGAATTCCTTCGCCGGCGCCCACGCTACCGGGCCGGCCGAGCAGTTCGTGCCGATGCTGGCCACGCATATCGCCAAGGTGAACGGCGTCGATCTCATGCCACGCAAGGACGGCAAGAAGCAGACGATCTGATCAGCCGATCTCCCCCACAAGGGGCAGGGGAATCGCAGATAAGTTGATTGGCTCTTGCCAAGTAGGAAAAGAGGGATTCTTGAGAGGCTTTCTCGCTACAGAGGAGGCCGCGGTGCCGTTGATTATGTCTATCCTGCGAGAGGTTCGAGATCCGCG
>NZ_JBWLUX010000034.1:0-74932 GCF_057784315.1 Mesorhizobium sp. CNPSo 4684
TGTCGCCTATCCGACCTCAGACAGCCGTGCAGCCGAGCTTCCAGTCTGGCTCCACAGATATAATTGGCATCGTCCGCACGGCAGCCTAAAATCCAAAACACCAATCAGCCGCCTCGGCTCGAACCAGGACAACCTGTTGAGGCTCCACAGCTAGAGCAGGCCCTCGTCGGCAGATTTTGGTACGACAACGATCCGCGGACGCTACAGAAGGCTTGGGACTCGGCACGAACGGCGCTCGCTCTCGACAGGAGCGATGGCGTCTGCCACCAGAGCATGGGGCTGGTGCTTACGCACATGCGCCAGCACAGCGATGCGGGAGTGCATTTCGAGCAAGCGCGCTCGTTGAACCCGCTGGACGTGAACATAGCGGGGGACTACGCAAGCTGGCTCAACTACGGCGGACAGGCCGAGACGGCGCTGAACGTGCTCGAAACTGCGCTCCTGCGCGACCCGTTACCTCCGATATGGTTCTGGGAGGTGAAGGGCAGCTCGCTCTTCCTGCTTGGAAGGTACTCGGAAGCCGTCGGTTCGTCAGAAGGCCGGCGACCAATTCTTCATTCATGCATTCCTCGCAGCGGCGTACGCACATTTGGGCGAGACGCAGAATGCGCGCGCTGAAGTCGAGGAAGCACTGGCGAGGAAACACGACCCGACTGTCCGGCTGATTTCACGTCTCCCGTTCGCCGACCAGGTCGACCTCGAGCTTTTCACGTCAGGCTTCAGAAAGGCCGGTTTTCCGGCGTGAACGCACCTTCCGGGAGGTTCCAGATCGATCGGGCGTCCGCCACCCACCAGACCTTTTCAATGTATGGTCGCCTGGCCCTTCGCCCATGGCGCCAATCTCCTCGGGCTTCCGCGATCACACCATAGGCTAACGCGATCCCGCCAGTTCACAATACATCTACAAGCGGTCGATTCCTTAGAGATGTAGCCGCTCCCATCAGAGGTCCGTCGCGTGGGGGCACGCGGCGGACTGCTGGTGGCCCATCCGGCCGATAATAGCGCGGCGCCTGGATCATCGCCAGGCGACGGCGGGTTTGTTTAGCCTTCCCTGACGTAAAGGAACGTCTCCTGCACGGTTCAGGAACGGAAGGAGCCCATTCTACAACACGTTATATCGGCGTATGATCTCTCGCCAGCCGGCACCCATTTGCCGGTTAGGCCCGGCGGTCAAACCCCAAGCCCCCCGCCCCTGACCGCTGGGCCGCCAGTAGCCGCGCCAGCGCGCATTTATGCCGACCGTCTGCCAATGTTGGCGCGACAGGAAATGCATCGTTTTACTCAATTTCCAATTGCTGGACTCGCGCGATGCGTCGGTAGTTTAATTTTGCATCAGGCCAAGGAGTGGAAGGGTCGCGAACTGGGAGGAACTAGACACATGGATTTCGAATTCGACATCCGCCATCCGTCTGACGATCAGCCGTACGAAATCACCTCTTTCGCCAAAAAGTACGGCCTTACGATCCCAATTGCGGACGCCGTGCTCTTCGCCAAAGGACCGTCGCGGACGGCATGCGATGCTGCCGCACTGGCTTTCCTCTGCGCTATTGCCGCACAAGCCAAGAGACAGAGGGCGCAATAGGGACGCCTAGCGCCTCTTCTGCTTCAGCCCTCTACATCGCCGCCATCACCGCTGCGATGCTCGCCAGCGCGGGTCTGGCGCTACAGGCAGCGCAAGATGATCGGCATGGCCGCTTGCCTGCTGATGGCCGCCCTGTGGGGGCCCACATCCGTTTTTCCGGTTAGGTCGAGTGAACGAGACCTTCAATCTAAAATGAGCGACTGCTAACATGGTTACAACTTAGGCCGTGCACGATCCAAATTCAGCAAGTCAGGACCATCGACGGTCGTCAATCCAGCGGCGGGAACGAAGTGCCTCAATCACGAGCCAACCACGACGAGCCAATCTGGGTACCACGTCTGCTCGACGTTGGGCTAAGACGCGAGCCAGATGATCTGGCACTTGTTAGCCCCGAGGGCAGCTTGAGCTGGCAAGAACTCGAGCGCGCCAGCAAACGCTATTCCGCTGGCTTGCTGGCCTATGGGCTGAAGCCGGGCGATAGAATTGCGTCGCTCATGCCCAATAGCGCTGCGCTGATGATTCACTACCTGGGCTGCTTCAAATCGGGGATCGTGGCAGTACCCTTGAACTACCGATACACGCCTCCCGAGATCGATCATGGACTCAAGACGAGCGGCGCTCGGGCACTATTGGCCCATGTTGACCGTCAGGAAGACATCGCTTCCAATGTCGCTTTATCGCCGCCGGCACAGAGCAGTCTGAATGACGAAAAGTCTTCGCGCCTGGCATTCTTCGCCCGAACCAACCCGAAGAGGACCGAGGGCAAAGCGATGAGTATGGGCGGGCGATGCTCGCGCAGCATCAACAGGAGCCCGGGTCCATCGAAGCTTGGCGGGACGACGACACGAGCGCCGGCTGCGAGTCCCATGAGAGCGTCCAGGAGCGCTCCGATGTGCGACATGGATCCGCTCAGCAGAACGATGTCGTCTGCCGCAGTTTGGCAGCCCTGTGCGAAGCTGGCAATCATACTGCCCAGACTTTCGAAACTATGGGCTACGCCCTTTGCCGGGCCGGTACTGCCCGAAGTGAAAAAGATAACCGCAGGATCAGTAGGCCCAGGCATAGGCGAATTTTCGGGCGCGATCGGGCTCTCCAAGAGCGTCGCGAAGTTTGAATGGCGATCGTGCTCGGAGCCGTAGTTGATGACCCCAAGTGGCAAGTCACGCGTGCCGCTCGAGCTGGCGCTCGAAGTTACTGCGCTCAGCGGCTTGTCCGTCAATGAGCTGTACGGCATGTCTGAAATTGGAGTTGCCACGATCAACCCTCCTGACGGGCTCAACAAAGCGGGTTCGATCGGGCGTCAGATTGTCGGCTACCAGATATCCATCCGCGACGATAACGGCAATGAACTGCCTCCCGGCGCTCAGGGGCGCCTTTGGATCAATTCGCCTTGCAACATGGTCGGCTATTGGGGTGATGCAGATGCAACGCGTGCCACCATCAGGGATGGCTGGCTGGACATCGGCGATGTGATGAAGATAGACGAGGACGGATACCTTTGGTTCTGCGGGCGGCGAAAACAGATCATCGTACACGATGGCTCGAACATCAGCCCGCAGGACGTCGAGGAAGCGCTTATGCGGCATCCCGCCGTGGCAATCGCCGGAGTTGTCGGGGTCCCGTCCATGGCGAAAATGTCCACGCGTTCGTAACTTTCAAGCCAGGCGCCGCGCAGCCAGCCCCGCAGGAGCTTATCCATTTCGCTCGCGCCAGCGTTGGCTATAAGGCACCGGAGAGCTTTTTTTTACTGGATGAGATGCCCCTCAGCGCCACGGATAAGGTTGATCGGGTGGTGTTGAAGAAGTTGGCGGAGCGCCTTCTGAAATCGGAAGCATCAACAGGGTAGGCATCAGAGGCTCGATAAATTTCAGCCGGCCAATGCCCCGCCAGCGCGCGTTTAGGCTGGCCGCGGTCCTACAGCGCCGAAGCCGTCCGCGCGCCCTGGCGCTTGCCTGTGCCCGCGTGCCACCGTAGCCAAGCCTGCTCGGACTCCTGCCTGTAGCCGGCCGGCATCGGCTGCCCAGTCGGCCGGCGGCAAGCGCATGCACCATTTCGGCTCGCGATATCCCCAGTGCTCAAGTCCGACCATCTGCGAGCCATCGAACCAGACCGACACATTGAGTTCGGGGAAGTGCAACACCTTGGCCTGCCACCAGGTGCGATCGATCTCGTATTCGCCTGCACCTTCCGCCCAGCCAGACCAGCCGCGGCCAGGGCACTTTGGTTAGTTCGCTGTCTCGCATGGCTCGCGTTAGCCTGTCTCGTTTCGGGACCAAAATGCTGGCACCGCTTTTGCGCTGCATAGATTGCCGGTGCTCTTCCTCCCACCGGTCCTGATCGGGGATCAGGAAGTAAACTTTCGCCGGGCTTGAGGGAATTGGGGTTCCTCGCCCGGCGAGTTTTCTTTCAATGCAGCACCATGGCGCCAACGGCGGCGATCGAGGAGATGAAGGCAAGCCAAGCAATCATGGATGCAATGACATTGACGGGATGACAGATCAGGAGCCAGTTGAGCGCACCGACCGAGCCCGGGCGGCCCGGCCGAGACCGCGTGTGCGATGAAAACCTCGAGCAGCACGGAGACTGACGGGAGGAAGAAATGAACCGGGTCAAGGACGTTTGCGATCGAGCACGATCGCTATGGCTGCGGGTGGTGCGATCGACCCACCCTGTCGACGATGTCGAGAACAACGAGCTTTATCGGCTGATCGACGGCAAGAACAAGGTCATCACCGGCACCAACTTCGAGGCGTCCCGCTTCGACATCAAGACCCGTCTATCGCGGTGGGAGAGCTACACGCCGCCGAACGTTAACTGAAAACTATTCCGGTTCGGAGTACTTTGGACAGCCCCGGCCACCGCGCTGGGCATTTCCATGTCAGTGAACAATGCGATCGGCTATCTCGGCTCGAAGCCGGGTTGCGAGCGCGAGTGGCCCGACCGCAACCCAGCGAGCGCTCTCTCCGCCAGTTTGCTTCCGCTTGAACGATGCTCGCCAATCTTCGACCGGCAGCTACTTTCCGTCCCGGAATTGCGAAAAAAGCGGTTCGCCGTTTCTGTGAAACGGTGAAACGCTCTAGGCAACGAGGCCTTGCCTGATCTGGTTTACTTCTTCGATCGGGACCGGATGCCCCGTGAGGAAGCCCTGCATCAAATCTACCCCCAGGCGCTGCAGCAATATGTACTGCTCTTCCGTTTCAACGCCCTCGGCGAGCACGACATGGCCGAGATTGCGAAGCAGCCCGACCATGTCCCGCAACAGGCTAAGGCCATGAGACGTCTGGCAATCGTGGAGAAAGCTGCGGTCGATCTTGACCACGTCGAATTTGAAACGGCGGAGCCATGTAAGGCCAGCAAATCCCGTTCCGAAGTCGTCCAGCCAGATCTGAACGCCCAATTTTCGCAGCCGCTCCACGTTTCTTACCGCTTGCGCCTCCAGAAAGATGTCACTGCCTTCGGTGATTTCGATGGCCAGTTTCTGTGGCGCGAGGCCGTGCCGACCAAGGATTTCGGTGATCCGGAGTGAAAAGTTAGGAACCTTGAGCTGAAAAACAGATACGTTCACGGTCACGACCGAGCCCAATCCGTATTCGGCCATGTCACCGCAGGCTCGATCGACCAGCCACGTACCCAGTTCCACTATCGCGCCGGTTTGCTCGGCAACGGGTATGAATACGGACGGACTGATCATGGTACCGTCGAAGTCACATACCCGCATAAGCGTCTCGTGGCCCAGCACACGTCCAGACGCCAGGTCGCAAATTGGCTGGTAGGCGACAGAAACGAGCTGGTTGGAAACTGCCAGCTTCAGCAATTCTGAAAGATTTTCGCCGGAGCGATCCCGGCCGGTGGCGTGCGGGTCGTAAATTGTGAACGTAGCCCGACCCGCAAACTTGGACGCGTAGAGTGCGCGGTCAGCTTCCTGCAGCAGGATTCTAAGCTCTACGCTCTGATCGGCGCGCGTCAACGAGGCTCCGGCACTGATCGTGACAATGTTGAGCTTGTCACCCCGATCAGGGTGATAGATGTCCAAGTCCTCCACAGCGCGGCAAAATTGCTGCGTTATTTCGTGAAGGTGAGCCCGTCCGGTGACCTTGCAGAGAATGACGAATTCTTCTCCGCCATAGCGGGCCGCGACAGCGTTGTTCGAAGCCGCTATTTCGGAAAGGACCTGGGCGAGTTTGATCAGACAATCGTCGCCGGCTTGATGACCAAGTCCGTCATTGAACCTTTTGAAGTAGTCGACGTCGATCAGAATGAGGCCTATCTCGTCGTCGTCCGCGGCCCAGTCTTCGCGCAGCTCCGAGAACTCTCGAATGATCGCTCTCCGGTTTTTCATCCCCGTGAGCGGATCGGTGTCCGCGATTTCGGTTAGCTTCTGCCCCTTCCTGATAGCAGCCTGCTCCTGAATCTGTGCCCGAAGTGCGTGCAGGAAAGTCTGGTACCGCTCCAGGCTAAGTCGCCAGGAAAGATACAGCGACAACACCAGACAATTCACGAAATACGCCGACAGCACGACCCGGCCAACGATGTCGGCCTGGAGGAAGAACAGCGCGGCGCACACAAAGCTAGCGGCGACCGTCGCCGAGGCAATGGCCGAAAGCCAAAACCGGAAGTTGAAGAACAAATTCGCACCCAGGATAAACACGGTGCCAAAAACCATGAAATGGGAGAGGGCATCCTGATGCTCTGTTCCAAGAGCGGAGACGAGCCATCCAAGGGCACCGGATACAATCGCCAGCGCCGCTACAAGGTGCAAGGTGGCAAGGGCGAAGCCCCGTCGGGCGACAAATTCGACAAGCGCCAGGGACGTGATCCCCAGCACAACGCGGGTCAAAACAAGCCGATCGGCGATATCCGGAAAAAGAAACCAATCGAAGAGGCCATAGGCCACATAGCTGAGTACAGCAGCGGCAATACCCCATCGCACGAGACTGCGATTTTCATCGGCATCTTTCTGCAGGAACAGCGCCAGGAGTTCCGGATCGGCCGAATGCCAGCGCGGGCGTGCAATCGCAACCGCCACCTTCTGGGCAACGTCCTCGCTCAGTTGCATTGCAACGCTCCTCTGCGATCTGCGGTAGCGAATGCAATAGCCGAGGTTGCCTGCCGTCGGAGAATGAAGGCGCCACTGTCCGCAAGAAAAGTCGGATGTCGCTAACCGACGGTAAACAGACGGTTCGGATTTAGCCAGTTCAGCAAGGTGAAGGGGCCGCTCAATTGGCTAAAGTTTTATTAAAATTTTATTAAAATAGTTCGCATCGTGCAGCGACACACCTATGCTGTTTGCCGGGGACCGGGGGGTAAAACCGGAGAGTAAACGGCATGCCAATCGACCCAAAAGTGCAGATCGACGAATACAGCCTCGTCACCACCAGACTGATGAAGAAACATGCCCCTACCTCTGAAGAGACGATTGACACTGACGAGTTGAGGGACAGGACGGCCCAGCTCGCCCTGATACTGGATCTTGCTCACCAAGCCTTCATGCGGCACAAACCGGCCGCCCCCATCGTCCACCGCCTGGCAGGCAGGCTCCATAAGCTCCGCCGGCAGGTTGCTCCCGCGGTCTGGCAGAAACTCGTCCCGTTGGCTCAGCAGCATCGGGTCGCGGAATATTTGATCCAGGATCCGTTCACGCGTTGGTCGGTCGAAAAACCGCGCGGGTATTCAGGCGATGCAGGCCTGCTGGACATTTACTACAAGCATCCCGCTGCCGACGATGCCGTGGCTTCGTCGACCTTACTTGGTCGGCAAATTTACGCGTACACCAGTGAAGCCGCCAGTTCGGTGGCGGGGCGCGAGCGGCGGGATATCCTGGCCAGGACGGTGGACGAGACGGCCAGGAGGGTGGAAAAGGCGGAGGTCCTGGCGATTGCCTGCGGCCACCTGCGGGAAGCCGAACGCTCCGACGCGTTGGCCAAGCGCAAATTGCAACGTTGGATAGGCTTGGACCAGGACCCCATCAGCGTAGCCACGGTGAACCACGACTTTGCCGGCACGGCAGTCGAGGCACTCCAGGGCTCTGTACGCGGCATTCTTCGCCGCGCCTATTCTCTTGGCACATTCGATCTCGTCTACGCATCGGGGCTTTACGATTATCTGCCGCGTGCCATCGGCGTCCGCCTGCTGCAAAGAGCCATGGAACTCGTCAAGCCTGGTGGCGAATTCCTGTTTGCCAATTTCAGCGACGAGATCACGACCGATGGCTACATGGAGACCTTCATGGATTGGCCGCTCATCCTGCGTTCGGCTGACGATATGTGGGACATCATCAATGCCGCCCTCGGCAAGAGCTCTTTCGAAGCGCACGTATATTATGGCTCTAACCGAAATATCGTTTACGGCAAAGTCAGGAAGGGCGACCTCTAACTGACACAGCGCAGGAAATCGCGCGAGTCTCCCACTTTCGGTATCACAGCTGCCAGCGCTTAAGATGGTCGATCAGCGCGCGCAGCTTCGGCGCGGCATTCCTGCGGCTCGGATAATAGAGGTAGAAGCCGGCAAAGCGCGGGCAGTAGTTTTCGAGCACTGGTATCAGGTCGCCGCGTTCGATTGCGCGGCGAAAGCTCTCTTCCATGCCGAAGGTGATGCCCGCGCCGGCGACAGCGAGCTTGATCATCAGGCTCATCTCGTTGGTCGTGATCTCCGGCGCGACCTCGACCCGGAATTCGCGGCCCTGATCGGCGAATTCCCAGCGATAGGGCGCAACCTTCGGCGCCGGACGCCAGCCGATGCAGCGATGTTGGGCAAGTTCCGCGGGATGAGACGGCAGGCCGAAGCGGTCGCGATAGGCAGGCGAGCAGACGGCAATCTGCCGCTCGTCATCCGCCACCGGCACGGCGATCATGTCCTCGTCGATCACCTCTCCCAACCGCACCCCGGCATCATAGCCTTCGGCGACGATGTCGAACTCTTCGTCGGTCACCGTGATGTCGAGCTGGATATCGGGATTGGCAGTGCAGAAAGCCGCGAGAAACGGCCCGGACAGGAAGCGTTCGGCAATCGAGGATACGGCCAGCCGCAACTGGCCGCCCGGGCGGTCGCGCAGTACCTGTGTCGCCTCGAGCGCGGAGCGCATGTCGGCAATGGCCGGCCCGACTTCGGCATGGAGCCTCTCGCCGGCTTCGGTCAGGCTAACGCTGCGCGTGGTGCGTTGCACCAGGGCAATGCCAAGGCTCTCCTCCAGCCGCTTGATCGTCTGGCTGACGGCCGAGCGGCTGACGCCCAGCCGATCGGCTGCAGCGCGGAAATTCCGCTCCTCGGCGACAAGCGCAAAGACCACCAGTGCATTGATGTCAGGTGACACTGGTTAGCTCCGCTTTCCATCGTGTGGCGAAATGAGTGTCTTATCGCAACAATGCTCTCGGCATATCTCCCTGGCAACCCACCTCTCAGTCCAGACATAAAGGAAAGTTGCCATGTCCCTCGACAAGATCGTTCTCGTCACCGGTGGCTCCAGCGGCATCGGCGCCGGCATCGCTCGCGAACTCGGCGCCGCCGGCGCCAGGCTGATGCTCGGCGCCCGCCGCACCGACCGGCTGGAAATTCTGGCCCAGGAAATCCGGGCAGGCGGCGGCGAGATCATGACCCGCCGGCTCGACGTCACCGACCGCGCCGATGTCGCGACCTTCGCCGACGCAGCGCGCCAGGCCTGGGGTCGGGTCGACGTCATCGTCAACAATGCCGGCATCATGCCGCTGTCCCTGATGGCATCGATGAAAACGGATGAATGGGACCAGATGGTCGACGTCAACATCAAGGGCGTGCTCAACGGCATCGCGGCGGTGTTGCCGGAGATGACGGCGCGCGGTTCGGGCCACATCATCAACATTGCCTCGGTCGGGGCGCTTACCGTGTCGCCGACGGCGGCGGTCTATTGCGCGACCAAGTATGCCGTGCGCGCCATTTCCGACGGACTGCGGCAGGAACGCAACGACATCCGCGTCACTTGCATCCACCCGGGCGTGGTCGAGAGCGAACTTGCCGGCACGATCACCGACCCGGCAGCGGCGGCGGCGATGAGCAGCTATCGCGCCATCGCGCTGCAACCCGACGCCATCGGCCGGGCGGTGCGCTTTGCCATCGAGCAGCCGGACGATGTCGACATCAACGAGATCGTCGTGCGCCCGACGCGGGCGGCGTATTGACGCGTTCCGTCGCCGCGTCGCTTGTCTTGGCGCTATTCAACTCCGCAACCACCGAGCACCACCGGATGAACACCAATCCTTATGTCGGCATGTGGGTCACCGCCGACCGTAATATCCGCCACGAACTCCTGGCCAACGGCCGCTATGTCGAGGCAAGGGGAAAACGCGAACGCGCCTATCTCGGGCGATATGTCGTGACGGGCAATCACATCGATTATTGGGACGACACCGGCTTCACCGCCGACGGAGACTTTGTTGATGGCGTGCTGCACCACGCCGGCATGATCCTTTACCGGGACAAATGACGGGTCGCCGAGCGCAATCCGGGCCGATCGGAACAGATCTCCAGGCCTTTGCTGCTACTCGGTCGTCAGTTGGCGGAGTTTCCCGGCAGTGTCGCAGCCCGCATTCATCGTCCTGCTCATGCTGCTGGCGGTCATCCTTGCCGCAGCCGTGCAGGCTTTGCTGCGGCCGCAGCGCAGCGACATGGACGGAGCGGGATCAGCGGGATTGCGGATTGCCATCCTGCTCGCCCTGCCGCTGATCGCATGGCTGTCGGTCAATGCCATGCAACGCAATTGGCCCTGACCTCGTTCAGCTCTCGAAATAGCTGACACGGTCGAGATCGGCGATAAGCCCCGGCCCGGTCGGCAACCATCCCAACCTAGTGCGGGTCTGCTCGCTCGACGCCGACAGATCCCTGCCGATGAAATGGCCGAGGAAGCCGAAATGCCCGGCCGCCTCCTCGAGGCTTTTGGAAACGACCGGCAGGTTGAGGCGGCGGCCGATGATCTCGGCGATCTCCCTGGTCGCCACGCCCCGTTCGCCAACCGCATGATAGCTGGCGCCGCCGGCACCCTTCTCCAGCGCCAGCCTGTACAGCGTGGCGGCGTCGGACCGGTGCACCGCCGCCCAGCAATTCACGCCGTCGCCGACATAGGCCGAGACGCCTTTTTCACGCGCAATGGCAATCAGCATCGGCACGAAGCCGTGATCGCCGTCGCCATGAACGGTCGGCGCAAGCCGTACCGTCGATGCGCGCACCCCGCGCGCGGCAAGCGCCATGGCCGTCGCTTCCGAAGCGCGCGGCATGGCGGCGGATGGAGGCGCGGGTTTGTCGTCCTCGGTCGCCGGCCTTCCCTGCGCAAAGCCGGCGAGGCCGGAGGTGACAAGCAGCGGCCGCTCCGAACCTTCCAGCACCGCGCCGAGCGTTTCGATGGCGCGCTGGTCGGCTGCGCAACTGGCGGCGAATTTCGAAAAGTCGTGGTTGAAGCCCGTATGGATGACGCCATCCGCCTGGGCGGCACCGCTGCGCAGGCTGTCCAGGTCCTCCATATCGCCGCGATGCGCCTCGGCCCCTGCGGCGACGATCCACTTCGCACCCGCCTCCGAGCGCGCGAGGCCAAGCACCTGATGGCCCGCCCCAAGCAATTCCTGCACAACGGCCGAACCGACAAAACCGGTGGCACCGGTAACGAACACGCGCATGATGATTTCTCCTCGGGTTTGTCGAAGGCCGCACAGGCAGCCCGCATGCCGAAGGAGATAGAAGGTTGAGATCATACGATCTATGCTGTAAAATCCGAAATATCTTCGCAATCGTCCGGGAATGCTCATGGATCCGCTGTCAGACGTGCTGTCGCTGCTGAAGCCGCGCAATTATCTGTCCGCCGGGCTGGAGGCTGGTGGTGACTGGGCGATCCAGTTCCCCGACCAGCAGGCCGCCATCAAATGCGGCGCCGTGGTCTACGGCCAATGCTGGCTGTCGGTCGAGGGGGTCGATGACGCGGTGCGCCTGGACGCCGGCGACTGTTTCCTGCTGCCGCGCGGCCGGCCTTTCCGTCTTGCCAGCGATCTCGGCCTGCCGACGGTCGATGCAAGCACGATCTTTTCACCGGCGCGCACCGGCGGCATCACCACCCACAATGGCGGCGGCGATTTCCTGCTGGTCAGCAGCCGCTTCGCGCTGTCCGGCGACCATGCCGGCATCCTGTTGCGGATGCTGCCGCCCATCGTCCACATCCGTGGGGACAGTGACCATTCGGCGCTGCGTTGGCCGGTGGAGCGGATGATGCAGGAATTGCGCCAGCGGCGTCCCGGCGGCTTTCTCATCGTCGAGCATCTCGCCCATATGATCCTGATCGAGGCCTTGCGCCTGCATATGGGGGCTCGTGACAGCGTCGGCTGGCTGTTCGCGCTGACCGACAGGCAGATCGGCGCCGCGATCGCCGCCATGCACGAAGACCCGGCGCATGCCTGGACATTGCAGACGCTGGCCGAGCGCGCCGGCATGTCGCGATCGACCTTTGCGCTGAAGTTCAAGCAGACGGTCGGGGCCTCACCCCTGGATTATCTGACGCGCTGGCGCATGATGCTCGCCGGCGACAGGTTGATGCATTCCGGCGATCCGGTGTCCGTTATTGCGCTGGCGCTCGGCTATGAATCCGAAAGCGCCTTCAGCACGGCGTTCAAGCGCGTCATGGGCTGTTCGCCGCGCCAATACAGCCGGCGCCTGGAAACGGACTCGCCGGCGCAGGGCGAACGCGAAGCCGCCTGAGCAGGCGATCCGATGCCGGATCACCTTGCCTACAGGCTGTAGCGCGAGCGAAACTCGACGAAGGACATCGCCAGATGGTTCTCGTCCACCTTGCCGGTGATCCCGTCGATGCTGCCCGACTGGCTGAATTGCCAGATGGCATAGTTGGTGAAGCCCGACGGTATCGGCGGCGGGCTCGAGCCGTAGCGGGCGAGCCAGAGCGGGCAGTTGCCGAAACCGCTCGGGTTGCCCAGTGCCTGCCAGATATTGGCGCGGGTATAGATGAACGGCCAGCGGCCGCCATGGGCGGACCGCACCGCCGCCACCCAATCCTTCGCCTTCTGGACATAGGCGGCCCGCGCCGCCGGCGTTGCCGGAATCAGTTCGATGTCGAGCGACGGAATGAGGTCGCCGCTGCCGAACGACACCGTGTTGAGGAAGGCATGCGCCTGGTCGGCGCCCGAAGCGGTGTTGCGCAGGAAGTGATATCCCCCCACCAGCAATCCCGCCGCCTTGGCATCGGCAACATTGCGCACCGCGAATGCGTCCTTGCTGGTCTTGTCGGATATCTTGACGAAGGTGAACTTGACCCCGGCGCTGGCAATTTTCGCCCATTTGATGGCGCTGGCGCCGCCGCCGCCGGCCTCGTTCTGATAGTGCGAAACGTCGATCCCTTCACGCGTCGGCATGCCCTTGCTCCCATAGCCAAGCGGGCGCCGAAAATTCGGCGCGCCCGATTCGTTTTGATGCAAGCTGTAAGAACTTCCCCCGAAGCTCAGCGAACATTGGTGCCGAATAGAGAACCTGACTCTCTTGCTTCGCTGAATTCAGGCATATTAGCCCTGTCTAAGTCCGCCTCTGTGAAACCCTTCACACAGCTTTGCAGAAGCTGGCGATCCGGTCGTTGACGGCGTCGGGCTTTGCGTCCTTTGTACAGTCGGGCGTGGCATTCGGTTGATCCACTCTCGCCCTGTTGATTAATATTCCCATCTTGTCCAGGGACTGCAAAGGCCAGCAAGCATGAAACCGGAACAGCGGGCAAGGAAGTGGATCGAGAAGAAGGCCAAGAAAGGTGTGCGAAGCCATCCAGTCGGCACCATCGCCTTCTATGGTCCCGATGACAGGCGCGCCACCAAGGCGGCCGTCGCCATCATTCCTGACCAGCACTCCGACGCGACCGAGATGCGCCGCTGGTTTGCCGAAACGGGCGATCTGCGCAAGGACGATACGATCTTTGGCGAAATTGCTGCGTTCTTGCAGGAGCACGAAGTCCATTCCGTGGTCATGGTCGACGGAATTCTCGGTTGCCCACACGAGGAAGGGACTGACTACCCGGAAGGAGGCGTCTGCCCGCGATGCCCTTATTGGGTGGGGCGGGATCGCTGGTCGGGCAAGTTGAAAGCGTACTGATGCCAGATCAGGCTTTGGTCCAGCCTCTCAGCCTTGCGCCTCTGACGGGTGCGCAGCGATTGCGCTCAGGAAAACCTTGCCGAACTCCTTGAGCTTGGCAGCACCGACGCCGTTCACTTCAGCGAAAGCGTCGAGGTTTTGCGGGCGGCGTTCGGCCATGTCGATCAGCGTGCGATCGGAAAACACCACATAGGCCGGAACCTGGCGCTCCTTGGCCAGACGCAGCCGCAGCGTCTTGAGGGTGGCGAGCAGCGATGCATCGACATTTTCGCCCTGGGGAGTCTGGCCGGCACGAGCCGCGCGGCGCGCCGCGCGGGTGCGCGTCTCGACGCGGTACTGGAACGGAACCTCGCCACGGCCGAGCGCATGGCCCTTGTCGGCGATGGCCAAGCCGCCATGGCCACCTGGATCCGGCACCAGGAAGCCGTTCGCGACCAACTGACGGATCAGCGATAGCCAAAAGTCCTTTTTGTGCGCGGCACCGCTGCCGAAGCCGGCCAGCCGGTGATGGCCCCTTGCCGCCACCTTTTCGGTCTCGTGACCAAGCAGGATGTCGATGACATGGCCGGCGCCGAAGCGCTCGCCGCTTTGCGCGACCGCCGCCAGGATGATGCCAGCCTCGGTGGTGCCGTCGGCGCGCGGCGCCTGCTCCAGGCAGTTGTCGCAATTGCCGCAAGGCGAAGCCTCTTCGCCGAAATAGCCGAGCAGCACCTGGCGCCGGCACTCCGCCGTCTCGCAATAGCCGATCAGCGTGTCGAGCCGGCCATGCGAGCGGCGTTTGTGCTCGACAGCAGCGTCCTCGTCCTCGATGAACATGCGGCGCATGCGGATATCGCCGAGGCCGTACAGCATATGAGCTTCCGCTGCTCGCCCGTCGCGGCCAGCGCGACCGATTTCCTGGTAATAGGCTTCGAGGCTGCCCGGCAAATCGGTGTGGAAGACATAAGCGACGTCAGGCTTGTCGATACCCATGCCGAAGGCGATGGTCGCAACCATGACGACGCCGGACAGCGTCATGAAAGCGTTCTGGTTGGCGTCTCGCGCCTCCTTGCTCATCCCGGCGTGGTAGGCGAGCGCGGTGACGCCATTCTTCTCGAGGAAGGCCGCCATCTCTTCGGTCTTCTTGCGCGACAGGCAATAGACGATGCCGCTGCGCCCCTGATGGCGCTCGATGAAATTGAGCAACTGCCGCTTGCTGTCCTGCTTGGGCTCGATAGCAAGCTTGATGTTGGGTCGGTCGAAGCCAAGCACCTGCGTTTCCACGCGCCCGCCAAACAGCCGCGTCTCGATATCTGCCCGCGTCGTCTCGTCCGCCGTCGCCGTCACCGCAATGATCGGCACGTCGGGAAAGATGCCGCGCAGCTGCGACAGATCTTCATATTCGCGCCGGAACGCCGGCCCCCATTGCGAAATGCAATGCGCCTCGTCGATGGCGATCAGCCTGACATCGAGCCTCGTCAGCGCATCGAGCATGCGCTCGGTCATCAGCCGTTCCGGAGCGAGGTAGAGCAGACGCGTCTGACCCGAGGCGACGCGGCGCCATGCCGCGACATTGGCGTCGCGCTCGATGGATGAATTGATCGTATCGGCGGCAACACCGGCAAGGCGCAAGGCCGCGACCTGGTCCTGCATCAGCGCCACCAGCGGTGAGACGACGATGGTGAGCCCGCCTTTGACCAGCGCCGGCACCTGGTAGCAGAGCGACTTGCCGGCACCCGTCGGCATCACCGCCAGCACATGACGGCCGGCAAGCAGCGCCTCCATCACCGACGCTTGGCCCGGGCGAAAATCGTCAAAGCCGAACACGTCCTTGAGGACACGCCGTTTGGGATCGTGCGTCGAAACGCTCGTCGTCGATATCTGCATCACTGATGTTTTCGATCGGCCGCCCGAAGCAGCGGCATGGGGCAACGATTAGCCCAGCCCCCGTCCGACCACAACAAGCAGCAGCAACATCCCACCGATGATCGACCTGGGCTGGTGCCGTTAAACCTATCTTCACCATGTTGCGGCACCGTCCGAACCCTGCGGCGATGTTTCGAGTACCGCTGCGCTACGAGCGCACAGGCTACAGGCCCGCGCCTCCCAGGAGGCGCGGGTTTTCCGTTTCTGGAACAGACCGGAAAGGCTATCAGGCCAGGAAATCGGCCCGATGCGGGGTAAAGCTGTCAACGAGGCGGCCGGCCTCCAGCGCCTTGACGCCGTGCACGAGATTGGACGGCACGATGAAGCTGCCGCCGGTCTCGATGGTTTCGGTGCGGCCGTCGATGGTGACCTCGAATCGGCCTTCGGCGACATAGCTTGCCTGGACATGCGGGTGCGAATGCAGCGCGCCGACACCGCCCTTGTCGAAGCCGAATTCGACCAGCATCAGCTCATCGGTGGAGAGGAGAACGCGCCGCCTGTTGCCGTCCGGCGTCGGCGTCCAGGCGCTCTCGCCGGGATGGGCGAAAATCTTGGCTTGAGTCATGACCGTCTCCTCATCGCGCCAGCCAGCCGCCGTCGACCGGAACCACCGCGCCATGCATATAGTCGGACGCCGGCGCCAGCAGGAAGACGGCGGCGTCGCCTATGTCTTCCGGCCCACCCCAGCGGCCGGCCGGGATGCGCGCCAGTATCGCCGCGCTGCGGTCGGGATCGGCGCGCAGCGCCTCGGTGTTGTTGGTTTCGATATAGCCCGGCGCAATGGCGTTGACGTTGATGCCTTTTGCCGCCCATTCGCAGGCGAGCAGCCTTGTGATGCCGAGCGCGCCATGTTTCGACGCGGTATAGGACGCGACACGGATGCCGCCCTGGAAACTCAGCACCGAGGCGATGTTGACGATCTTGCCGCGGCGCCCGGGATCGGCCAGCACGCGCCTGGCAAAAGCCTGACTCAAAAAGAACAGCGTCTTCAGATTGACGTCTATGACGTCGTCCCAATCGGCCTCGGTGAAATCGACCGCATCGGCGCGCCGGATGATGCCGGCATTGTTGACCAGCCCGTCGATTGGGCCGGTCTTTTCCCAGACCTGGTCGAGCATCGCCTTGGCGGCGGCATGATCGGCGAGATCGCACCGCACGGCCTCGAACTGCCCGCCGGCCTCGCCGACCTTCCCTTGCGTATCATCCATCGCCGAGCGGCCGACACCGATGACGGTGCCGCCGGCGCGCGCAATCGAGATAGCGATGCCCTGGCCGATGCCGGTATTGGCGCCGGTGACCAGGATGCGCCTGCCGGCGAGGCTGAAAGCGGACGGCCCGCTCAACGCAATTCGCCCAGCGGCACCGGGTCGACATCGGTGTAGTCGACATTGTCGCCGGCCATCGCCCAGATGAAAGCGTAGTTGGAGGTGCCGGCACCCGAATGGATCGACCAGCCCGGCGACAGCACCGCCTCCTCATTGGCCATGACGAGATGTCGGGTTTCGTCCGGCTCACCCATGAAATGGAAGACGCGCGCCGTCTCCGGCAGATCGAAATAGAGATAGGCCTCCATGCGCCGGTCATGCACATGGCAAGGGATAGTGTTCCAAACCGAGCCCGGCGCCAGCTGGGTCATGCCGACCACCAGCTGACAGGTCTTGACGCCCTCGGCATGGATGAACTGGAAGATCGAGCGCTCGTTGCAGGTCTCCTTGCCGCCGAGGTCGAGACGCTTCGCATCGCCGATGCGGATCAATCGGTTCGGATGGGTGTGATGCGCCGGCGCGCTGAGCAGGTAGAATTTGGCCGGCAGACCCTTGTCCGCCGAAGCGAACGACACATCGGTGCTGCCCATGCCGAGATAGAGCATGTCGCGCGCCTGCAATGGGTGGGTCTCGCCGTTCGCCGTCACCGAGCCGACGCCGCCAATGTTGACGATGATCAGCTCGCGGCGGTCGAGAAAATTCCTCGTGCCCGTCGGCCTGATCGCTTCCAGCGGCAGCGATTCCGCCACCGGCACGGCGCCGCCGACGATCATGCGGTCATAATGGGTATAGGTCAGGCTGACGCGTCCCGGCTGGAACAGGTCGTCAATGTGGAAGTTGTGACGCAACTCGTCGGTTCCCATGGACGCCGCGGCTACCGGGTCGATGGCGAAACGCGAGGTATAGTCGGTATAGGGATGATCCATCATTGCTCCAGCTGATTCTTCTATTCGGTTTCCGCCGCCTTGACCGAGTCGGCATAAAAGACCTGGCGTGCGTGCAGGCGCTCGCGATAGCGCTGCTGGCTGGCAGTGAGATGGGCGCGCATCGCCTCGCGCGCGGCTTCGGCGTCACCCGATGTGATCGCATTCAGGATCACCAGATGCTCGCGCTGCAGCCCGCGCTGATAGCTGTCCGACTGCACCAGTTCGGTCGACCAGGGTGAGGTCACGTCGCAGGGAATGGCTCGCCGGCCCAGCACATCGAGCATCTCGACATAGAACGGGTTGTTGGTGGCGCTGGCGATTGCCCGGTGGAAAGCGAGATCGGCCGGACCGGTCGGCTCGCTGTTGAGAAGCAGGCGCTCGAATTCGAAGAAGGCTTCCTGGATCGCCGCTTCCTGCGCCGCATTGCGGCGGATGGCGGCGAGCCCAGCCGATTCGATTTCGACGGCCAGGCGCACTTCGAGCACGTTGAGCGCGACCGAATCCTTGGCTCCCATGTCGGCGGCGAGCGCGCCGAACATGGTCGAGATGTGTTCGGTGACGAAGACGCCGGCGCCCTGGCGCGCCTCGACCAGGCCGTCGGCGGCAAGCTTGGCCAGCGCCTCGCGGATGACGGTGCGGCTGACGCCGAAAGTCTCGGTCAACTGGCCCTCGGTCGGCAATTTGTGGCCCGGCAGGATCTCGCCCGCATGCAGCTGCTTGCGGATCGCCGCGACGACGGTCTCCGACAGTTTGGGTTTTCTCTCGACCCTGAGATCAACAGCGCTATCCGATGCCATGTCGCACCCCTGTTTGAAGACGCCCTATTTGCCCTATTTGAAGACGCCCCTATTTGAAAACGCTTGGCAGCCAGAGCGAGATCGCCGGAATATACGTCACCAGCCCGAGGACCACGATGCCCGCGCCATAGAACGGCCAGATCGAGCGCATCGCTTCCCACACCGTGATCTTTCCCACGGCGCAGGCAACGAACTGCACCGTGCCGACCGGCGGCGTGTTCAACCCGATGCCGAGGTTGAGGATGGTGATGACGCCGAAATGCACGGGGTCGACGCCGTAATGCGTGACCAGCGGCAGGAAGATCGGCGTACAGATGATGATCATCGGCCCCATGTCCATGAAGGTGCCGAGCAGCAGCATCAGGACGTTGAGCAAAAGCAGCACCACCAGCGGGTCGGTGGAGATGGCGTTCATCCCGGCGATCAGCAGCACCGGCACTTTGAGATAGGCCATCAGCCAGCTGAACGAGGCCGCCGTGCCGATGATCAAAAGCACCATCGAGGTCGTGCGCACCGCGCCCTTTGTGGCATGGACGAAATCGCTCCAGGCCATCGACCGGTAGACGAAGACGGTGACCAGCAAGGCGTAGATGATGGCGATGCAGGAGCTTTCCGTCGCCGTGAAAATGCCTGAGCGGACGCCGCCGAAGATGATGCCGATGAGCAGCAGCCCGGGAACCGCGATCACCGCCAGCTGGCCAACGCGCGAGAAGCCGGGGAAGGCCTCGACCGGGTAGCCGCGGCTGCGGGCGACAAAATAGGCGGTGACCATCAGCGACGCGGCGAACAGCAGACCGGGCAGGATGCCGGCGGTGAACAGGTCGGCGATCGAAATCTTGCCGCCGCCGGCGATCGAATAGATGATCATGTTCTGCGACGGCGGCAAAAGCAGCGCGATCAGTGCCGCCATCGAGGTGACGTTGACAGCGTAGTCCGCGCCGTAGCCGCGCTCTTTCATCTGCGGGATCATCAGCCCGCCGACGGCGGCGGCTTCAGCCACCGCCGAGCCGGAAATGCCGCCGAACAATGTCGCGGCGATGATGTTGACCTGACCGAGCCCGCCGCGGACATGGCCGACCAGTGAGCCAGCAAAGGAGACGATGCGCTGCGCGATGCCGCCGCGCACCATCAGGTCGCCGGCAAAGATGAAGAACGGAATCGCCATCAGCGAGAACGCCGACATGCCTGATTTCAATTGCTGGAACACCACCAGGGGCGGCAGGCCGAGATAAAGCACGGTGGCGAAAGATGCGGCACCCAGGCAAAACGCGATTGGCGTGCCGGCAAACATCAACAGCGTGAAGACGCCGAACAGGATCCAGAGTTCCATCTAGGCCTCCTGCACGGCCGGCATCTCCGGCACGTCTTCGAGATTGATGTCCTTGTCGATGTCGACGCCCGACCAGCGCAGCACGATGCGTTCGGCGGAGAACAGGCAGATCAGAACGCCGCCGGCGACCAGTGGCAGATAGTCGAAACCGCCGGGAAGTTCGAGCGCCGGAATGACGGTGTGCCAGGTCAACCCGACCAGCTTGCAACCGTACCAGACCATGCCGAAGCCGAAGCCGAACGCGATCAGGTCGGACAATGTGCGCAGCGCCCATTTGCTGCCCTTCGGCAGGATGTAGAGCAGCACGTCGAAGCCCATATGGTAGTTCTCGCGCACGCCGACCGCCGCGCCCAGGAAGATGAACCAGTTCATCAGCATGATGGCGGTGACTTCCGTCCAGCTCGGCGACGCGTTGAGCACGAAGCGGGAAAACACCTGGTAGGCGACGAGCGCGGTCATGACGACCATCCCGATACAGGCGAGATAGAGCGCGCCGTCGCAAATCTTCGAAAGCACCGCGCTGAAGCGCGGTGGCGCTCCGCTCCTGGCCATTTCCGCTATCATCCGACCCTCCCGGTCTTTCCGTCCGTCAACAACGATTGGCGGGGCGGCGCTGGGCCGCCCCGCCAGCAGATTACTTGGTTGCCTGGATGCGCGCGGCGAGATCCTTGAGTTCCGGCGTCGACAGGTACTTGTCGTAAACCGGCTTCATCGCATCGATCAGCGGCTGCTTGTCGATCTCGCTGACCTTGACGCCGGCCTTCTCGACGATGTCGCGCGACTTCTTCTCCTGCGCATCCCACAGTTCGCGCATCTTGACGACGCTGTCCTTGGCCGCTTGCTTGACGATCGCCTGGTCTTCCGGCGACAGTCTGTCCCAGCTCGGCTTCGCCATCACCAGCACTTCCGGCACGATCTGGTGCTGGTCGACGGTGTAGTGCTTGGCGACCTCATAGTGCTTGGCGGATTCGAAGCTCGGCCAGTTGTTTTCGGCGCCGTCGATGACGCCGGTTTCGAGCGCCGAATAGACCTCGCCATAGGCCATCGGCGTGGCGTTGGCGCCGAGCGCATTGACCATGTCGACGAACACGTCGGACTGGATGACGCGGAACTTCATGCCCTTGAGATCGGCGATCGAGGTGATGTCCTTCTTGGTGTTGTAGAAGGAGCGCGCACCGGAATCGTAGAAGGCGAGACCAACCAGATCATGCGCCTCGAAGGCCTTCAGGATCTCGTCGCCGATCGGCCCGTCCATGACATGACGCATCTGGTCGACCGAGCGGAACATGTAGGGCAGCGACGGCACAGCGGTTTCCGGCACGATGCCGTTGAACGGACCCATCGAGACGCGGTTCAGGTCAATGACACCGGTCTGCGTCTGCTCGATCGTGTCCTTCTCCTCGCCGAGCTGCGCTGAATGATAGACCTCGACCGAATAGCGCCCGGCGGTGCGCTCCTTGATCAGCTCGCCCATATATTTGACCGCCTCGACCGTCGGATATCCATCCGGATGGGTGTCGGCCGAGCGCAGCACGGTCTGGGCGTTTGCGACGCCGATCATCAGTGAGCCGAAGGCGAATGTGGCCGCCGTCAGTTTTGAAAAATGCAACATGACTGTCTTCCTCCCTTTGTAAAAATCAAAGCGCCCGGCTCAGAGCCGGTACGCCTTCTTGGCAAGCGTGTAGACAAGCTCCCGCGCCAGCTCGTGCGCCTCATCCTCCCGCAGCCGGTGCTCGGCGACGAGACGGGCGAGAAAGGCGCAGTCGACCCGGCGCGCCACATCGTGACGCGCGGGTATGGATGGAAAGGCCCGGGTGTCGTCATTGAAACCGACGGTGTTGTAGAAGCCGGCGGTTTCGGTGGTCATTTCGCGGAAGCGGCGCATGCCTTCCGGGCTGTCATGGAACCACCAGGCAGGCCCGAGCTTCAGCGCCGGATAGACGCCGGCGAGCGGCGCCAGTTCGCGCGCATAGCTCGTCTCGTCGAGCGTGAACAGGATGATGGTCAGGTCGCGCTCTAGCCCGACGCAGTCGAGCAAAGGTTTGAGCGCCGCCGCATAGTCGGTGCGGGTCGGGATATCGAAGCCTTTGTCGCGGCCGAATTTTTGGAAAACACCAGGCGAATGATTGCGCCACGAGCCGGGATGGATCTGCATAACCAACCTGTCGTCGCGGCTCATCTTGGCCATTTCGGTCAGCATCTGGGCGCGAAACAGTTTGCGCTCGCGCTCGTCGTCGGAGCCGCGGCGGATGCGGTTGAACAGCTCTTCCGATGCCGCATCGGAAAGGTTGGCGGTCTCCGCAGTCGGATGGCCATGGTCGGACGAGGTCGCGCCGAAGCTTTTGAAGAAGGCGCGGCGCTGGCGATGCCCGTCGAGATAGCCGGCCCATGTGCCGGTATCGCAGCCGCTGACCTCGCCGAGACGGTCGAGATTGCTTAAGAAGCCCTCGAAATCTGGATCGACGACGGCATCCGGCCGGTAGGCGGTGACCACGCGGCCTTGCCAGCCGCTGTCGCGGATCGCCTTGTGCCATTGGAGATCGTCCAGCGCCCCCTCGGTCGTCGCAATGACCTCGATGTTGAAGCGCTCGAACAGTGCACGCGGGCGATAGCCGTCCTGTTTGAGCAGGCCTGCGATGGTATCGTAGTGGCGGTCGGCGGTGCTGGCGTTGAGCGGCTCGTCAATGCCGAACAGATGCTCGAGTACATGGTCGAGCCACAGTCGCGTCGGCGTACCGCGGAAGAGGTAATAGTGCTCGGCGAAGCGCCGCCAGATCGCCCTTGGGTCGCTCTCGACCGGCGAGCCGTCGAGCGGTGATATGCCGAGGTCCTCCAGCCGCACGCCCTGGCTGAACAGCATACGGAAAATGTAGTGGTCGGGCACGACCAGCAATTGCGCCGGGTCCGGAAACGGCTCGTTGAGCGCATACCAGCGTGGATCGGTATGGCCGTGCGGGCTGACGATCGGCAGGTCCTTGACCCCGGCATAGAGATCGCGCGCGATCGAAAGCGAGCGCCCTTCAGCGGCAAAAAGCAGATCGGGGTGGGTCAATCCTGCCACGTCACTCCTCCCAAGGGCGCTATCGGTAGGATTGGGAAGAAGTAATGTCAACATACAAAAATTGGATTGTTGTATGATGACTTTTAGCCGACATCGGGTCATTGTGCGGTTGGAGAACGGATGGTACGCCGCTAGCCTCCCGACCGATCAATCCGAGCCCGACAAGCCAAACCATGACAACCAGACGCCTCTGCAACGACACGGTGCGATCCTTGCCGGCCTCGGTTGCGATCCCGGCCTATGACCGCGCCGCCATCGCCCCAGGCATCGTCCATCTCGGCGTCGGCGCCTTTCACCGCGCCCATCAGGCAGCCTATGTCGATGACTGCCTGGCCGCCGGCGAGACCGGTTGGGGTATCATCGGCGTGTCGCTGCGCAGCCCCGACACGCGCGATGCGCTGACGCCGCAGGACGGGCTCTACACGCTGGCGGTACGCGGCAGCGATGGCGAAGCGCTTCAAATAATCGGCTCGATCCAGTCGATGCTGGTGGCGCCGGAAGATCCCGGCGCGGTGCTCGCCGCGCTGACCGATCCGCGCACCCGCATCGTCACGCTGACCATCACCGAAAAAGCCTATCTCAGGGCCGCCGACGGCAGCCTTGACGAAGTCCATCCCGATATCGTGCACGATCTGGCCAATCCCGGATCGCCGAAGACCGCGCATGGCTTTCTGGCTGAAGCGCTGGCACGCCGCCGCGCCGCCGGCACGCCACCCTTCACTGTGCTGTGCTGTGACAACCTGCCGGCCAACGGCGCCACGCTGCACCGGTTGCTGATCGCGTTCGCCAAATTGCGCGATGCCCGGGCCGCTGCATCGGGCGATGCCCTGCTCGCGGAACACATCGTCGATGCGGTGGCATTCCCCTCGAGCATGGTCGACCGCATCGTGCCGGCAACCATCGATGCCGACCGCGCGCGCATCGCCGGTGAGCTCGGCGTCCAAGATGCCTGGCCGGTGATGACTGAGCCGTTCCGGCAATGGGTGATCGAAGACAGGTTCCCGGCGGGACGACCGGCCTGGGAAAAATTCGGCGTCACCATGGTCGAGGACGTGAGGCCATTCGAGGATATGAAGCTGAGGCTGCTCAACGGTGCGCATTCGGGCATCGCCTATCTCGGCCTGCTCAGCGGCCACGCCACCGTCGACCGTGCCTTTGCCGACCCGGCGATCCGTGAATTCGTCGACCGGCTCTGGGCCGAGGCGATCCCGACCTTGCCGGCCGACGCCGGGCTCGACACGTCGGCCTACACGGCCGAGCTTGCCGAACGCTTTTCCAACACCGCGCTCGCCCACCGCACGGCGCAGATCGCTAATGACGGCAGCCAGAAACTGCCGCAACGTATTGTCGCTTCCGCCATCGAACGCATCCAGGCCGGCCTGGTCCCGGACCATCTGACGCTGGTGATCGCTGCCTGGATCGCCGCCTGCGAGGCGCGCGGCAAGGACCTACCGGAAGCCCACTTCACCGATCCGCTCGACACCGCGCTGGCCGCTCTCGGCGAACAGCCGACGCTGGAAAGGGTGGCTGCGGTGTTCGACCTCGCCGGCTTCGCCAGCTGCAAGCCCGAGAAGCAAGCGCTCATCGAACTGGTCGCCGCCCACCGCGTCCATATCCGGCAGGGCGGGGTCGCGCTTGCGCTCGCCGCGCTCGGCATACCGGGAAAAACAAAGTAAGCAGGGTCGAATCCACCAAACCTATTGTCCTGCCGGAGCGTCCAGCGCCTGCCGCGACGAGTACTCCGTGCCTTTCGAATTCCAGAACAATCGCACAACCTTGCCGACCAGGTTTTCGTCGGGAACAAAGCCTACACTGAGCCGGCTGTCGGAGGAATTGTCCCTGTTATCGCCAAGCACGAAATAATGGTCTTCGGGCACCTCAAACACGCGCGTGTTGTCGGTTATCGAATTGTCCGTGAGACTGATGACGGAATAGGAGACGCCGTTGGGGAGGGTTTCACGTTGCAGTCTGGCGCCTTGAGGCGAGTCCTCGGAGGTGTACGGACCAGCATCCTCAAGCTTGACTGCCACACCATTGATGCGAAGGACGCCATCGACCATCTGGATTTTTTCGCCCGGCAGGCCAACGACCCGTTTGATGTAATCGATGCTCGGATCCGCTGGAAATTTGAACACGACAATATCGCCCCGTTTCGGCACGGCAGCGAAAATCCGGCCTTCGAAGGGCAGCAGCCCAAGAGGAACGGTGTAGCGGCTGTAGCCATAGGCGAACTTGGAGGCAAAGAAGTAGTCGCCGTCCACCAGCGTCGGCACCATGCTGCCGGACGGCGTGGAAAAGGACTGGAATAGGAACGTGCGGGTGATAAGCGCGGCCACGACCGAGGCGTAAAACACCAGCACGAACACCGAAACCCCTCGCGCGTACCATTTGTCCGGCTTGAACCGGCCTGCGAAGGGGAGAACGATCGCTATCCACACGATCATCAGGCCGTAACCTGAGTAGGTGCCCACGGCAGCAAGATCCATGCCCGGTATCACCGGAAACCCGATGTAGCAGATCGCGATGCTGGCGCCAGTGATGACCAGCAGGCTGATCAAGGCCAGCCGGCCGGCGCCGATCCAAAGGAAGCCGGCAAATGGGCCGCCGAACGCCGCTATCGACGCCGTCGTCCACAGGGATCGCGAGGCCGTTTCCGGTTGCGCTGTCTGTTCCGTCATCGGCCACCCCTCAATGCCTAGGCAGCCGGACTGTCCGACAAACAAAAACCTGAGGCAAGTCCCGCCTGACTGCACCCGCCACAGCCAAATCGCGGTTCCGCCCGACCCGAGAATTGTCTCCGGCTGGCGCCCTTTGCCGGCGCCATCGCCTAGTACCGACTCATCTCGCTGTGCCTGGCGGCCGGCATACCGCCGCCCGACTTAAAGCTGGCCACCGGCCTGTTCGTGCTGCTGATGCTGGCGCTGCCCTCCCTGAAGTCCCGCCACGGCCGTGCGCCTGTGCGCGCAACGATCCGGGGATGAAGGCCGCAACAAAAAAGCCGGGCTGAGCCCGGCTTTATCTTCAAGTCGTTCTGCGGCCTAAGCTGCCAGCAGCGCGCTTTCGAGCGTGGTGAGCTGAGCCAGAAACTGCTCGGCCTTGCTGCGGGACTGATCGTCCTTGGCATCGGCAGCATCTTCCTTGGCGTCCTGGATGCGGCGGGCGAGATCGGCGCGGTCGATGTCGCCGACGGCAACCGCCGATTCGGCCAGCAGCGTGCAGCCGGAAGGCAGGATGTCGGCAAAGCCGCCGAACACCACATAGCGCTCTTCCTTGCCGCCGGCGGTCTTCACCGTGACGACGCCCGGCTTGATCGTGGTCATGACCGGCGCGTGATGCGCCATCACGGTCATTTCGCCTTCGGCGCCGGGAATGACGACGGCTTCGACCTGCTCGGAAACGAGCAGCCGCTCCGGCGAGACCAGTTCGAATTGGAAAGCTTCAGCCATGTCAATTTAGTGAGTAGGGAATAGTGAGTAGGGAGTAGGGAGAGAGGACAAATGTCCCGATCGCCCGGCTGCTATTCACTACTGACTACTGACTACTCCCTATTGCCTTGATTATGCCGCTTCCGCCGCGAGACGCTGTGCCTTTTCGACCGCTTCGTCGATGCCGCCGACCATGTAGAAGGCGGCTTCCGGCAGGTGATCATAGTCGCCGTTGCAGAGGCCCTTGAAGCCCTTGATGGTGTCGGCGAGGTCGACCAGCTTGCCCGGCGAGCCCGTGAACACTTCGGCGACGAAGAAGGGCTGCGACAGGAAGCGCTCGATCTTGCGGGCGCGAGCCACGGTCTGCTTGTCCTCTTCCGAGAGCTCGTCCATGCCCAGGATGGCAATGATGTCCTGCAGCGACTTGTAGCGCTGGAGGATCGACTGCACCTGGCGGGCGACGGCATAGTGCTCTTCACCGACGACCAGCGGGTCGAGCATGCGCGAAGTCGAATCGAGCGGATCGACCGCCGGATAGATGCCTTTTTCCGAGATCGCGCGGTTGAGCACGGTCGTCGCGTCAAGGTGGGCGAAGGAGGTTGCCGGCGCCGGATCGGTCAAATCGTCGGCAGGCACGTAGATAGCCTGCACCGAGGTGATCGAGCCCTTGGTCGTCGTCGTGATGCGTTCCTGCAGCGCGCCCATGTCGGTGGCCAGCGTCGGCTGATAGCCCACGGCCGAAGGAATACGGCCGAGCAGCGCCGACACTTCCGAACCCGCTTGCGTGAAGCGGAAGATGTTGTCGACGAAGAACAGCACATCCTGGCCCTGGTCGCGGAAATATTCAGCGACCGTCAGACCGGTCAGGCCGACACGGGCACGTGCGCCCGGCGGCTCGTTCATCTGGCCATAGACCAGTGCCGCCTTGGAGCCTTCGCCGCCGCCCTTCTTGTTGACGCCGGACTCGATGAACTCGTGATAGAGATCGTTGCCTTCGCGGGTGCGCTCGCCGACGCCGGCGAACACCGAGAAGCCGCCGTGAGCCTTGGCGACGTTGTTGATCAGTTCCTGGATCAGCACGGTCTTGCCGACGCCGGCGCCGCCGAACAGGCCGATCTTGCCGCCGCGGGCGTAGGGCGCCAGAAGGTCGAGAACCTTGATGCCGGTGATCAGGATCTGCGCTTCCGTCGACTGTTCGACATAGGACGGAGCCGGCTGGTGAATGGCGCGCATTTCGATACCGTCGACCGGGCCTTCTTCGTCGACCGGCTCGCCGATGACGTTGATGATGCGGCCGAGCATGCCCGGGCCGACCGGCACGGTGATCGGCGCGCCGGTGTCATAGACGTCCTGACCGCGAACCAGACCTTCGGTGGAGTCCATGGCGATGCAGCGCACGGTGTTTTCACCGAGATGCTGGGCAACTTCGAGGACCAGGCGATTGCCGACATTGGTCGTCTCGATGGCGTTCAGAATGGCCGGCAGGTGATCGCCGAACTGGACGTCGACGACAGCGCCGATGACCTGGCGGACCTTGCCGACAACGCCGGTCTTCTTCACAACGGCGGCCGTCGTCTTCGCTGCCGTAGCCTTGGCCGGGGCCGCTGCCTTGGCGGGCGCAGCCGCCGTCTTGGCCGGAGCGGCCTTCGCCGCTGCTGCCGGAGCCTTTGCCGCCGCTTTGGGAGCTGCCGCCTTCGGGGTCGCTGCTTTCGCCATCGTCTTTACCCTTTTCGTCCTTTGTTTCTCACGCTCCACCACAAGGTCGATGACCTCCTGGCGGCCGCGCCTAGAGCGCCTCGGCGCCCGAAATGATTTCGATCAGTTCCTTGGTGATCTGCGCCTGCCGCTGGCGGTTGTAGGTGATCGACAACTTGTTGATCATGTCGCCGGCATTGCGCGTCGCATTGTCCATGGCGCTCATCTTGGCGCCCATCTCGCCGGCTGCGTTTTCGAGCAGCGCGCGGAAGACCTGGACCGAGATGTTGCGTGGAATGAGGTCAGCGAGGATTTCGCCCGGCTCCGGCTCGTATTCGTAGACGGCGTTGCCGCCGACGGTCGCCTCGGCCGGGGCGGAAGCGACGCCGGCCGGGATGATCTGCTGTGCCGTCGGGATCTGGCTGATCACCGACTTGAACTGCGAATAGAACAGCGTGCAAATGTCGAAGCCGCCCTCGCCGAACAGATAGATAACCTTGCGAGCAATGGCGTCGGCATTGACGAAGCCGAGCGTCTTGACCTCGCGCAGGTCGACGCGTTCGAGGATCATCGAACCGTAATCGCGGCGCAGGATGTCGTAACCCTTCTTGCCGACGCAGATGATCTTTACCTGCTTGCCGTCGGCCAGCAGCCGGCGGATGTGGTCTCGGGCGAGACGCGCAATCTGCGAATTGAAGCCGCCGCACAGGCCGCGCTCGGCGGTGCAGACGACGAGCAGATGCACGTCGTCCTTGCCGGTGCCGGTCATCAGCGCCGGGGCATCGCCGCCGCCGCCGATCGCCTGGGTGATGTTGGCGAGCACGGACCCCATGCGCTCCGAATAGGGGCGCGCGGCTTCCGCGGCTTCCTGCGCGCGGCGCAGCTTCGCCGCGGCGACCATCTGCATCGCCTTGGTGATCTTCTGCGTCGCCTTGACCGAGGCGATACGGTTACGAAGGTCTTTTAACGAAGGCATGCTTCAAACCTGATCCCGTCCGTCCGGCTTTCTCAAGCGAAGGTCTTGGCGAAGGCATCGATCTCGGCCTTCAGCTTGGCGCGCAGATCGTCCGACAGCGCCTTCTCCTTGCGGATGCCGTCAAGCACGTCCTTACCGGCCGAGCGCATGTGGCTGAGCAGGCCATGCTCGAACTTGCCGACCTGATTGATCGCCAGCTTGTCGAGGTAGCCGTTGACACCGGCGAAGATCACCGCGACCTGTTCCTCGACCTTGAGCGGCGAGAACTGCGGCTGCTTCAGGAGTTCGGTCAGACGCGAACCGCGATTGAGCAGGCGCTGCGTGGCGGCGTCGAGATCGGAGCCGAACTGCGCGAAGGCCGCCATTTCGCGGTACTGCGCGAGCTCGCCCTTGATCGAGCCAGCGACCTGCTTCATCGCCTTGATCTGCGCCGACGAACCGACGCGCGACACCGACAGACCGACGTTGACGGCCGGGCGAACGCCCTGGAAGAACAGATTGGTTTCGAGGAAGATCTGGCCGTCGGTGATCGAGATCACGTTGGTCGGGATGTAGGCCGACACGTCGTTGGCCTGCGTCTCGATGACCGGCAGCGCGGTCAGCGAACCGCCGCCATTGTCGTCATTGAGCTTGGCGGCGCGCTCGAGCAGGCGCGAATGCAGGTAGAACACGTCGCCCGGATAGGCTTCGCGGCCCGGCGGGCGGCGCAGCAAGAGCGACATCTGGCGATAGGCGACGGCCTGCTTCGACAGATCGTCATAGCTGATCAGCGCGTGCATGCCGTTGTCGCGGAAATATTCGCCCATGGTGCAGGCGGTGAATGGCGCCAGGAACTGCATCGGCGCCGGATCGGAAGCGGTGGCGGCGACGATGATCGAATAGTCAAGCGCGCCGCGCTCCTCGAGCACTTTCACGAACTGCGCGACGGTCGAGCGCTTCTGACCGATGGCGACGTAGACGCAGTAGAGCTTTTCCTTCTCCGGGCCGTTGTCGTGGACCGCCTTCTGGTTGAGCATCGTGTCGAGAATGATGGCGGTCTTGCCGGTCTGGCGGTCACCGATGACCAGCTCGCGCTGGCCGCGGCCGACCGGGATCAGCGCGTCGATGGCCTTGAGGCCGGTCGACATCGGCTCGTTCACCGACTTGCGCGGGATGATGCCTGGCGCCTTGACGTCGACGCGCTTGCGTTCGGTTGCCTTGATCGGGCCCTTGCCGTCGATCGGGTTGCCGAGCGCGTCGACGACGCGGCCGAGCAGGCCCATGCCGACTGGCGCATCGACGATGGCGCCGGTCCGCTTGACGGTGTCGCCTTCCTTGATGTCGCGGTCGGCGCCGAAGATGACGACGCCGACATTGTCGGCTTCAAGGTTGAGGGCCATGCCGCGGATGCCGCCGGGGAATTCGACCATCTCGCCGGCCTGGACATTGTCGAGGCCGTAGACGCGAGCGATACCGTCACCGACGGACAGCACCTGTCCAACTTCGGAGACCTCGGCCTCCTTGCCGAAATTCTTGATCTGGTCTTTCAGAATTGCGGAAATTTCCGCGGCGCGGATGTCCATCAGCCGACCTCTTTCAGTGCAAGCTTGAGCGAATTGAGTTTGGTTTTGAGCGACGTATCGATCTGGCGCGAGCCCATCTTGACCACCAGCCCGCCGAGCAGCGACGGATCGACGGTAACGGATATGGCCACGTCCTTGCCGGCGACGCTTTTCAGCGCGGCCTTGAGTTCGGTCTGCTGCGCCGCCGTCAGTTCATGCGCCGAGGTGACCTCGGCAGCGGTCTCACCGCGATGCTCGGCGGCGATCTGGCGGAATGCCTTGATCATGCCGGGCACGGCGAAGAGGCGACGGTTGCGGGCGACGACGCGCAGGAAATTGCCGGTGAGACCAGTGATGCCCGCCTTGTCGGCGATCGCTGCGATGGCCTTGGCCTGGTCCTCGCTGGAGAACACCGGGCTGTTGATGAGGCGGGTCAGGTCGGCGCTGCCATCCAGCATCGTTGCGAAGCTGTTGAGGTCGGCCTCGACCTTGGCCACTGAATTGGACTGCAGTGCGAGTTCGAACAGCGAACCCGCGTAGCGTTCTGCGACACCTGAGATTGGCGATGACGATTGAGCCACGGACCGTCTTTTCTCTTGTCTGACAGGCCGCAGATTGTTGGCGCGAGCAAAAAACTCTGGCTAAATCTTTGACCTTACTAAGTTTTTCCAAGCACGAAGACGCGGCTTCCGCTATCCCCGGCCGAAAGTCGATTGCCGTCTAGCACAGGCATTTTAAGACCGCAATGCGTCGTTCCGCATGCTTTTCAGGCACTATTGTCGCATCCGGCGGCAGAGTTCAACCGAAGCCTTTGGATTCAGGGCAGAAAGCCGAAGACGAAGGCGAGCGGCAGTGCGGCCAGCACCAGCTCGACAATGATCGACGCCCAGTTGAAAGGCGTGTTCGCGCCATCCGACATCATCGACAGCAAACGGCCGAAAGCGGTGAACAGCCAGGAGAAGCCGAGCGCCATATAGAGCCATGGCTGCGCCAAAAGAATGCAGCACAGGCTGACGCCGAGATAGAAGCCGGACATGCGGCCGCGCCCTTCGGCGATGGCCGCTGCCTTTTCCGGTCGAACCTGCAGCCTGAGGATGCGAAAGGCGAGCCCCGGCGCGAGGAAGAATATGAGGCCAAGCGCCAAGGTGACGACGGCGCTCGACCACGCCAGCCATTCGCCCTGGCTGGTCGGCCACGGAAACGCAAACTCCATCTTTGTCCCCTCGCAAATGGCTCTCTGAAATCGGGAGCATTCTAGCGAAGGAAAGACTGCGCGCCAGATGGCGGTGGGCAGTTTAGCAACCGCGCATCAGCCAAGCGCGAACTCGACCGCCGCCTCGGCATGGATGCGCGTGGTGTCGAACACCGGAATGTCGAAATCGCCTTGGCCGATCAACATGGCGATCTCGGTGCAGCCCATGATGACGCCGTCAATCTTTTCATCGCGCCGCAAGCGGGTGACCTCGTCGAGGTAGGCCGCCTTCGATGGTGCGCTGACGATGCCCTGGCAGAGCTCGTCATAGATCACCCGATGCACCATGTCGCGGCCGGCCTGGTCCGGCACCATCGGCTCGAGGCCATATTTGTCGGCCAGCCGGCCCTTGTAGAAATCCTGCTCCATGGTGAAACGCGTCGCCAGCAGCGCCGGCCGCCTGACGCCGGCGCCCTTGACCGCCACTGCCGTGGCATCGGCGATGTGGATAAGTGGAATGGACACCGCCGCCTGCACTTGGCCGGCGAGCTTGTGCATGGTGTTGGTGCAAATCAGCAGCCCCTCGGCGCCGCCCGCCTCCAGCTTGCGCGCGGCATCCGCCAGAAGCACGCCCGCACCGTCCCAGTCGCCGTGATGCTGCCGCTCGGCGATCTCGGCGAAGTCGAAGGAATGGAGCAACAGCTTTGCCGAATGCAGCCCGCCCAATCGCTCGCGCACAATCTCGTTGAGCAGGCGGTAGTAGATGGCGGTCGATTCCCAGCTCATGCCGCCGAGCAGGCCAAGGGTTTTCATACGCTGAGACTCCAGCAGGACCGGACAATCTCTCTCACAGAAAAGCTTTGCAGGTCGATGTCAACCTGAAGGCGAGCCGCACCGCGCTGCGGCCCACGCCCAAATGTCAGCGCGCACCCGATTCGGTCATCCTCGCACTGGTGCCGAGGTGATGCAGGCTTTGTGCCGTATGCCTCGAACTCCAGGCAACCGGCGGGTCGGGCAAATCGAGATCGAAATGTGCCCTCCCGAGCAGTGAATTGACGATCTTGGCGCTGCGCCAGGCCATCAGGCTGAGCTGCGGCTCGGCTATGCCATGGCTGAGGCGACCAGCATTGAGCGCGTAGATGCGCCGGTCATCCGGCCCGTCCCACTCAACCTCGAAGCTGGCGTTGAGCCGGTAGTGGCCGCGCTCGTCCAGCGCGATCCTGTCCATCAGCGGCGCCATGCAGTCGGGAATCGCAAAGGCATAGCCGGTGGCCAGCACCACCGCATCGACGGCGCGCGTCTCGATGGCGCCGTCGAAGCCGTTGCGCATGATCAGCCGGTATTCACTGCCTTCCCGTGTCACGTTAAGCACTTCGCGGTGCGGCGTCATGTTGACCGTCGTCGCCTCCTCAGAAAGGTGCCGCAGCGTGTAAAGCCGGCGGTAGATCGCCTTCAGCGTGCTCGTCGATGCGCCGTCGCCGGCAAGCAGCTGCTGTTCCAGGATGGTTTCGCGCCGCCCCTGCGGCAGCCGATGGAAGTTTTCCACATAGCCCGGCGTAAAGAGCTCGTCGGTGAAGGGCGAGTCGTCCAGCGGCAGGAAATTTGGCCGCATCGAGATCCACTCGATCTCGCGGCCGGCGAAGCGGTCGGAGGAGATCAGATGCAGCAGCACTTCGGCGCCGCTCTGGCCACCGCCGATGACGGCAATACGCTGCCCGGTCAGGCGATTGAGACGGTTGGCGGCCTGGGCGTTGTGGAAGCATTGGTCGGAGGCCGCCGCTCGCGCCCAGGCAGGGATGTTGGGCTCCAGTCCGACGGCAATGGCAAGATTGCGCGCGCTCACCGCCTCACGGCCAATACGGAGCCTGAAATTCGTTCCGTCGAAGTCGATCTGGTCGACGGCACTGGCAAAGCGCAGCGAAGACAGGTTCTCGCCGACCCATGCGAGATAGCGGGCGAATTCCGGCCGCGGGATGGCGGAGAAATCTGCGTTCAGGAACTCGTAGAACTGCTTCTGCGAGACCAGATAGGACATGAACGACCATGGGCTGGTCGGATGCGTCGCGGTGACGAGGTCCTTGAGAAAAGACGTCTGCAGTTCGACGCCCGGCAGCATCATGCCGGGGTGCCATTCAAGCCGCGTCGCCCGGTCGAAGAAGCGCGCTTCGACGCCGTCCACCGCATCGAGATGGGCGGCGAGGCTGAGGTTGAACGGCCCGATACCGATGCCGGCGAGGTCAAGTGCTTGGGTCATGGCGAACTCCTTCTGGGAGCTGGCTGGGCTGATGGGAGGTCGCCGGGCTGACTCGGGTTGAGCGGATTGTCGAGCGGTGTGCCGAGGTCGGGCAGAGGGCGTTCGCCGCTATCGCCATAGCCGATCGCGAACCGCACCTTGTTGATGGCGATGCGCGGGATTTTTGGCGCAAACAGATCGAAAAGCGCGAACCGGTCCGCCAGTTCAGGATTCTGCACCTGGTAGCGCCGGATAGCGCCGGCGAGAATGCCGTAGAAAATTCTCTCGTCGAAGCGGTCGTATGCGACCAGCGCCTCGGACAGAAAGCGCAGGACGCTGACGATGTGGCCGGTCTGCAAATGCTGGAGAAGATGCGCCGGCGGCCGGCGCTTCAGCGTCGACAGGATTTTTGGGTCGAGGCCGGCAAGTTCGGGAAACGGCTGGTCGATGAGGTCAAGGTCGCCCTGAAAGTCCTTGACCGCCACGCCGACAGGCGTCGCTCCGTCGAGGATGATCGTGACGTTCTGGCCATGGGCGACAAAGCCGACGCCGTATCGGCACATGAAGTGGTAGAGCGGCACGAAGACCGTGGAGAACAGGCGGTCCAGCCATGCCTCCGGACCAAGGCCGGATTGTTCGATCAGGGCGCTGGCGATCGGCCTGCCATGGGCGTCGCGCTGCGGCAAGGCGCCCATCATCATCGGGCGCTGGCCCGTGGCCAAATCCTTTTCGGGGCTTTCGCGCCAGATGGCGCCCAGCATCTCGCAAAACTGATAGGGCGCGCCTTCAACGCCGGTGTAGTGCGGATGCGGATAGAAGGCGCCGGCGACTTCCCTTAAGACCTTGACGTTCTTGAGCACCGGGTCCGCGGCCGCCACCGTGGCCAGCCAGCGCGACAGATCGGCGCCGATCTCCATGTATTTTCCGGGCACCCCGCGCCAGGCCGAGGTGTTGAGGATGGTCAGCGGCAGCTTGATGTGCAGCGCCTCGGGCCGTGCCGCATTGGCAAGTGTGCGCAGCGACTGCAAGGGCAGGAACGGGTCGCCGAACGGGCCAAGCGGCACCAGCCGGCCGGCGGCAATCTCGCCACCATATTGCGAGGCGATCATCGCCTGCCATTGCCAGGGGTGCACCGGCAGCAGCCTGTGCGTCGACCGCGAGACCCCGGCGGCGGTGAAGGCCGTTTCGAGCCTTGCGCGCTCCTCGCCACCGAATGCGGCCTGCAGCAGCGCCTCTTCGTCAAGCCCGCTGTCGAGCGCCAGCTGGCAACGGTCGCGTGCGGCGGCAAGCCAGAAGAGCTGGACGGCCGCGGCGGATTCAGGCGCGTAGCGCTCGAAATCCTCCCGCCCCCAGCCGAGCCGGCCCTTGTTGGCAGGCGCCTTCGGATGGCCGTCGAGCACGGCCTGCAACTCGGTGTCCGGCAGCGCCGCAAGCTCGGCCGCCGGTCGGCCGGCGCGCACTTTGGCGATGCGCATGTCGGCCATCAGCGTGTTGTAGAGTTCTTTCGCATAGGTGCAGAACGTTGCCGGCGACATGCCGAGCGTCTCGCGTGCGTCGGCGAAGAAGGCGACCGCATCGTCGACCGGCAGCTCGATGCCGGCATCGCGGGTCAGCGTCTCGGGGCGGACGGCGATCTGGCCCCATATGCGCCGTGTCGCGGCAAAACGATAGGTCACGCCGGGGCCGGGCGTCAGCTCCCATCGGCCGGGCAAAAGCTCGCGCGGCGACAGGCACTCCTCGAAGGTCAGTTCGGAAATGGCCTTGGCGACCGCCTCGCGGTTGACCGCGGTCCAGCATGCCCCCGCCTTGGCGATCGGCTGCTGCACCGTCACAGCGGCACCTCGCGGAAGAAGCGCTCGCGCTCGCAGCAGACCAGTGCCGCGCGCTTGTGCGGAAAATCGAACTCCTTGACCTTGTCGTAGGCGGCATCGGCGCAATAGCTCAGCATCTTCTGGTGCGCCGCGCGCGGCTCGCCGACGATGCGCTGCGTGCGCGGCTCGTCCAGGAACAGATAGTGGGTGACGGAACGGAACAGAGCCAGTGTCTTCGGCCGGCCGAGATGGCGCGTATTGCCGATCAACCCATGCCAGCCACGGTCCCAGTCGAGCGGCTCGTAATAGGGCCCGAGGCGATCCTCCTTGGCCCAGTAGAACTCGAAATAGCCGGTCGGCTCGCCGTCGAAACTGGCGATGACGCCGAAGATGTGCGGATCGCTTTCCTGCTCGGCGAGATATTTGTCGAGCTCCTCATGGCTCTGGGCAAGCTCCCAGAAAAAGGCGACACGGCCATCGTTCATCCAGCAATGGAAGAGATCGAGATCGGTCCGTCGGTCGATCGGACGCAGCGACACGGTGAGGCCGATCTCGGCAATCCAGCGCTCGTACATCGGGCCGCAGGGGCGCGGCTGACGCAACGGCGGCAGTCGGTCTTCCGGGCCGATCGCGGTCGTCAGCGCCGGATAGGTGGAATGCGAGGCCTGGCTGCGCCACAAGAGCGGCAGCTGGCGCAGGACCGAGCGATGGATGATCGCGCGTTCCGGTTCACCCGCTGCCACCTCGGTAGCCAGCGTCGAAACCGGCCACAGCGTCTTGGCAACCGGCAGGAAAGCGCGGTCGAAGGAGGGATGCAGGCGCAGCGCGGCATCGACGAGACCCGCCAGGATCTGCGGTTGGTCGAGACGTCCGCCGGCGAAGGCGACGTCATCGATCAGCAGGCGGCCATCCGCCACGGAGATGCGGGCCTGTCCGGCCGCTGTTCCGTCAGCATCGACCAGGCTGACATGGCCATCGCCGGCACGGATGGCGAGCGGCTCTGCGGCGGAGGCCAGATGCTGCCATCCTTCGTTGCCGGCAGCGGTGGCGGGCGACCAGTTTTTCGCAGCCTCGATGTTCATGCGTACTCTCTCACATGCAGGGGGTTGGGAAGCTCGACGTAACCGGCCAGCGGGTCGGTCACCTCGGTGTTCTCGTTGATGTCTCGCAGCGCGATCAGGAAATTGCCTTTGGCGGCCAGCGTCGGCGCGTTGAGCAAATAGTCGACGCAGGACCGGTCGGCCATCGGCGTGGCGGCCAGCCGCTCGAGCGAACGGCGGAATATCGCCAGCAGGTCGTCTTCCCTGGCGAGGCCAGCGGCGGCAAGCGCTGCGATGGCGGCGAAGGCGCCGTTGACGATCAAATAGTAGCCGAACAGCTTCGCGGCTGCTTCCGATGGGAAGACATGATCTCCCGCCTGACCGGCCTCGGGCAGGAATTCGCGCAGCCTGGGCAGGAATTCCTCGACATAACCCGTGCCCTGGCAGTCGCGGAAATAGAGCGCATTCGGCCAGCCTCCGGAAAGGCCGACGACAAGGTTCTGCTGGTGGGCGCCGAACAGCAGGCCGAATTCCGAGAAGGCAACGATAAAAGGCTCGATGGCGGTTTCGAGGAAACGCTGAAACCACTGACGCGCCGTTTCCTCGACAGGTCTCTTCTCGTCGCGGGCGATGCGGCGGACCAGATCGGACAGATGGCTCTCGCTACAGCCGGGATGGCGCTCGCAAAGCGCGCCGAGAACGGCAGCCCGCGGGCCGCCCGTGCCGCGGAACGGATTTTCGCGAAACGAGACGATGGTGTCCGTCATCAGCCGGCCGTCTTCGTCGCGCAGGCCGAACCAGCCCGGCTCGCCCAGCACCGTCATGGTCGGGCAGCGGGTCTTCAAGGCGTCGCCAAGTTGGCCCTTGACCAGCCGGTGCACCGAAAGGCCGCGCCGGCATTCGTGTTCCTCAACGATGCGCCGGGAGTTGGTCAGGCGCAGGCTGAGCGAGAATTTCAGCATCCACTCGGTTTCAGCTGAATGAATCGTACGTAGCGAGGTCGTGGCCCGCCATACTGGCCCGCCGAGCCCGAGATCGACGATACGGCCGGCGCGGAACAGGCTTTCGACGCGGTCTTCCAGCATCAGCCGCGCCGCCTGCCACGGATGCATCGGAACGAGAATCGTGCCTTGCTCCCGGCCGGCCCGGGCGAGCAGCTGCGCATCGCTGACGGCGAGCCCGCGGGCCATCTCGGTGATTTCAAGCGGTTCGACGCTGCCGCCGGCGAGTATGGCCGGATCGACGGCCCACCAGCGCAGTTTGAATTGATTGCCGTATTCGTGTCCGAAGCGCTCGGAATCCGTCTGCGTGAATTCTTCGCGGCTCATCGGCGCCGGATGCACGGCGTGGCCAAAGCGCAGCGCGCTCTCGGCTTCGATGAAATCCGGATCGCGTTCGGAGAAGGGCCGCGACGATCCGCGCGCCGCGGTCGCCTCTGCGATCGCGGCGATGCTGGCCAGGCTACGGCGCAGGAAAGTCAGCCGGCTTTTCGGTGTCGCCCGGCCGGCAATGTCTGGCTCCGCCAGGATCAGCGCCAAAAGGCTGAAAAGATCGATCTCGGTCGCTTCGCCATCGGCATCGAGCCGCCAGAGCGGCATCGCGAAATCGTGGTAACCGACCTTCGAGCGATGCCGCGCCTCGACGAGCACCTCCGCGCGCGAGGCAGGGAACTTCAGGCGCAGCACATTCGCCTGCGGCCGGAACAATCCGGTTTGGCTCGCGTCGATGAATTCCCAGCCATCCCATTCCCGCAGCAACGCGTTGAGGATCGGGCTTAATGCAGAGGAAGCTTCTGATCCTATTCGCTCCATATTCGCCCTCATAAACTCTGAACGATATTGTATATATAGGATATTATACTTTTATAGATCTCAATATTTCTATTGATCATCTAACACAAATAAGAAATAAGCTTTTCGCTGTGATGAGCAATATGAAAAATCGATCTTCGCTTCTGCGCCGCCTGGCAATCGCGGTCTCCGCGATCGGCTTCGGCCAGTCGGCCTTCGTGTCGCTCGTTCCCCTGGTGATGGAGCGGCTGAGGCTCGACACATTTGCCGTCGGCGCGGCAACCGCTGTCGGCGCGGCGGCCTTCCTGGTCGGCTCGCCGCTGTGGGGCCGCATGGGCGAACGGCTTGGCCACGCCAGGCTGTTGCGCCTGCTTGGCCTCGCCATGCTGGCCGGTCAGGCGGTGTTCGCCATGCTGCTGACAGCCGGGACCCAAGCAGCACTCGGCATCGCCCTGCTGATGCTCTCGCGCTTCGTCTACGGCTTTGCCGCATCGGCCGTCATGCCGACGGCGCAGGTCTGGGCCAGCCGCTCGGTTGCCGACGACCGGCGCCAGGCCGCGTTGGGGCTGCTCGGCGCCGGCGTCAGCATGGGACGGCTGGCCGGCGCGCTGCCGGCGGCGGCTGCCGTGCTGTCGCCGCTGCTGCCGCCCATCCTGTTCCTGTTCAGTCCGCTGCTGCTGTGGCTCGCGCCGGGCCGGGAGCAGAGCGGCGGACAGGGCGACGCCAAGACGGCCGATGCCGGCCGCGGAATATCGCCCTTCGATCGCCGCGCTCTGCCTTGCCTGGCGATCGGCTTGTGCCTGACGCTGGGCTTCGGACAGGTGCAGATGGTACTCGGCCCCATGGTCCAGCAGCGCTTCGCCCTTGGCGCGGCGCAGGCGACGACGGTGACCGGCCTCGCTTTGATGCTGGTGGCCATCGTCATGGTTCTGGTTCAGGGGCTGGTCGTAGCCCGCCTGCGGTTGGCGGAGCGCAACAGCGTTGTCGTGGGCTGCGTCCTGGTTTGCGCCGGCATGACGATGCTGGCCGTCACGGCCAGCCATATCGTCTCGGCGACGTCCCTGATGGTGGCGGCCGCCGGCATTGCGCTGGCGACGCCCGGCTACACCGCCTGGCTGATGAAGCGCCTGGAGCCCGCCGAGCAAGGCGCCGCGGCCGGCTGGCTCACCAGCACCCATGTGCTCGGCCAGAGCATCGGCGCATTGGCCGGCGGCTTTGCCTTCACGCTCTGGCCCTTTGCGCCGCTGGCCGGCTGCGCGGCGCTGGCGCTGGCCGCCGCCTGTCTCGCCGCCATGCTTCGCAAGCACTAGCCAAACCGCGCTCATTCGGCGACCTCCGGCAGCGGCTGCGTCGGAGCTTCCGGCGGGGCTTTTGCGGCATCGGCAAAATGGGCGCTCAGCATGCGATAGGTCGCCACCACGGCAATGGCCGACAGCACGGTCGCCAGGGTGAACAGCGCGGCGTAGCCGAGCATGTCGGCGAGGCGCCCGGCAACCATGGAGCCGACGAGGTAGACGATGAGCTGGGCGCAGGACAGGATGGTGAAATCGGTGCCCGGCTGGTCCGACGAGGTTACCGCCATGAACAGGCTGTAGAGCGCCACGATCTCCATGTAGCGCACCAGCGTCTGCAGGAACGATGCGCCGAAGATCGGCCAGAAGCCGGCAATGGCGCCGAAAGCATGCAGCGCGAAGATCAGGAAGCAGATGGTGCGCAGCGCGCCGAGCAGGCCGAGCACCGAAGCGGCGCCCCGCTTGTGCAGCAGCCACGCCGCCAGCGCCGAGCCGCCGAGCCCGACGGTGAGCGCGGCGCCGCCCGAGAGATAACCGATGATGTCGAGCGGCACGCCGGCATCGACGAGATAGGAGCCTTCCATCGACTTCACCAGCCCTTCGCTGGCCCGGTAGATGAGCGCGATCCACAGGATCTGGCGTGCCTCGGGCCGGCGCAGGAAGCGCAGGATGGAGGGGCGGTTTATGACGGCCTGCGGCGCGTTGGCGACGGGATCGGTCTCGCGCATGGCGAAGGCGGCAAACAGCGGGATGACCGACAGCGCGGCCACCATGGCCACCATGGTTTGCCAGCCGGCATGATGATAGGTCAACAGGCCAAGCGTGCCGCCGAGGACGACCCCGAGCGCGACGGAGCCGCCCTGGATCGCATTGCCGATCGGCCTGTCCTTCGGATCGAGATACTTGGCCGCGTAGCCGTCGGTGGCGATGTCCTGCGTCGACATCAAAAGGCTCACAACAAGGCCGACGGCAAATATACCGGCGACATCGGTCGGCTCGATCCACAGCATGGCGACGATGCCGGCGATGACGCCGACCTGGGTGATGATGACCCAGCCGGCGCGATGCGCGCGGGCCAACGGCCGGAAGCGGTCGACCAGCGGCGCCCACAGGAATTTCAGCACCAGCGGCAGCATAAGCAGCGCCATCATGCCGATGGCGGTGCGGGAGACGCCCTGCTCGCGCAGGATCGGCGGGATCGCCGCGGCAAACAGATAGCTCGGAATGGCCTGCGCCAGATAGAGGCAGGCCAGGACGACGAAGAGCCGCAGGCGCGAAAGGCCGGCAGGCGCCGGCCAGTCTGCGTCGCCGCTCATTTGGCATATTCCTTCGGCGCGTAGCCGCTCAGGAAGGCGTCGGCCTCCGCCCGGCTGCGGGTGACGAGCACCGGAAAGCCGAACAGGCTTTGCCAGACGCGCCGCATGTTCGCGTCGACCGCGGGGCGCACCAGCGCGCAGGCGCGGCAGACCTTTTCGAGCCGGTCGTGTTCTGCCTTGTACCAGAGGTTTTGCGCCTTGCGCTGGGCGTCGCTCAGCGCGATCTCGATGCCGATATCGACCAGCAGCACGAACGGCTCTTGTTCCAGCGAAAGGCGGCCGAGCGCCTCGACATAGGCCCCGCCATCCGCCGGATCGGCGGGAGCCTCTGCCAGCAGCGAGACCAATGCACCGTTTCGTTGGAGAGACACCGCCATCGCCGCCCCTCAGAAGGTGATCTGGTAGGACAGCGCGACCGAACGCCCCAGACCGGGAACATCGGCACCGCGCGTCGCCGATGCGGAAGGGTTGATGTAGTAGGTGTCGAACACGTTGCGCACCGCAAGGTTCAGCACGCTCTCATTGGCGAACTTCTTCGAGACGGCGAGATTGACCAGCGCGGCACCGTCCAGTTCCTGGGTGGCGATGCGGTCGCGGCCGGAAAACAGCTCCAGCTCGCTGCGCAGGGTCAGCTCGTTCTCGAAATGGGTCGTCAGATAGACCAGCCCCTTGTAGGTCGAGGGAATGCGGTTATTGGGCAAATATTCGTTGGCTTCGATGTGGCCGTCGCGATCCGCATCGTATTTGCCTTCGACATAGCCGACCGATCCGCCAAGCGTGAACATGCCGCTGAGGTCGGCCTCGATATTGGCTTCGACGCCCCAGATGCGTTCCTTCTGCTGCGACACCCGGTTGTTGACGATGTCGTAGCTGACGCCGTTGTCCGAGGTCGACAGATAGGTGCTGACGCCACCACGATAGTCGCCCCAGTCGCCGCGCAGGCCGGCTTCCCAGGTGTTCACCAGCTGGGGCTCCGGCGCGATATCGGCATAGCTGATCGCATAGTCCGGCGCATTGGTGCACGGCAGCAGCGGCCTGATGGCCGTGCCGTAGGCGTCGCAGGTTTCAGCGTTGGAGTTCAACCCGGCGCGGCGGGTGAAGCCGCCAATGTCGGTCAGGCTGTAGCCTTGCGAAAAATTGCCGAAAAGCTGCATCCTTTCGGTCAGGTCGTAGACGGCGCCGGCATTGAAGGTGACGGCGTTGTAGTCGAACGACCCGCCGGTCACCCGGATCGCCGGCAGGCCGATGATGTTGCTGCCAAGCAGGACGGCTGCGGCGGGCCGGGTGAAATCCTCGACATTGAGGTAGAACTGGTCGACGCGCGCCCCGCCGCTCATGCGAAAACGATCCGTCACCGGAATTTCGCCCTGCGCAAACAAGGCGACCGAGTTCTGGGTCGTGGGCGAGATGGCGTCCTGACCGTTGGTCAGCTGTTGATCGGTGGCATCGAAGACGTAGTCGGCGCCCCAGGTCAGTGTGCTGCCCTCCTTTATGAAGTCCATCGGCGTGTTGACGGTCAGATTGACGCCGCTGCGCCGTGACTGCAGCGCCGTCTGGTTGAAGTCGGCCGTCGGGTCCATGCCCGGCGGCAGGATCACCGGCCGCGTCGGGTTTGTCGGCAGGTAGACCTGGCTGTTGACGGCCGAGAATTTGGTGAAGGGCGACTGCTTGAAGATGTCGTTGTAGAACGCCTTGACCTCGAGGTTCCCGAGCGCGAAGTCGCTGTCGGTGTATTTGGCGGTCAGGTATTTCGAATCTTCCTTCAGCGGCTTGCCTTCATAGGGATCGCCGAAATCCGGGGAGACAGGATTGGTCGTGTAATCGGTGAACCAGTCCGGCTTCTGGCTGGCATAGGTCCAGTCGACACTGACCTCAAAGCGCCGCGCATCGAACTGATAACCGGCCACGCCGAACAGATTGCCCGTGCCGGTGCGGTCGCCGCCGCCTTGCCCAAGCATGGCGTCGGAAGCCATCTCGTTGCCGTGGCCGTCATAGGTGCGGCGCGACAGATCGCCGGAGGCCGAGAAGAAATAGTCGAAATCGCCTTTCTTGCCCTCGACCGAGACGCTGGTGCTGGGCCCGGCCGATTTGCCGGGATTCTCGGTGAAGGCGGTGACGCCGGTGCGCACCGTCACCTTCGGCTTGTCGCTGTCGCCACGCTTGGTGATGAAGTTGATCGTGCCGCCGGTTGCGCCGGCGCCATAGAGGCTGGACGCACCGTTGATGACCTCGATGCGCTCGACCGAATTCAGGTCGATCATCGACAGGATGCGTGACACGTCACGCAGCGGCGTGTTGCGCGGCACGCCGTCGACCATGATGAGCACGCTGCGCCCGCGGAAGGTTTCCGAGGCGCCCGAAATGGTCTGGTTGCGTGGCGCGTAGCCGGGGACGATGCGGCTGATCAGGGTCGCGGCGTCGATGTTCTCCTGCGCAGCTTCCTCGACCTGTTCCCGTTCCACGACCTGGACAGACTGGGCAACGCTGGAAATGGACCTTTCATTGCGGCCGGTGACCAGGATCTGGTCGAGCACGGTGGCTCCCTGACTATCTGTTGGGGCGGCTTCCTGGGCGAATGCCGCGCCTGCCAGGATCGACGACCCCAAAGCCGATGACCAGAGAAGTGAAATGTAAAATCTGCGCATGCTGCCCCCAACCATGCCCTGGTCCCCAGTGCCAAAGCGGAAAGGCCCAGTTATAATTCATGATAAAACGAGTCAACATTTATTTTATGAGTTTTTTGATCAGGATTACTCAGCAAACGGAACGGCAGTCAGGTATATGAGCCACGCGTATTTTAGCGCATGCTAAGACACTGAGCTTTCTTGACAAACGGCTTCGGGGCGCCGCCGCGGGCGTTAGCCTTTGCTTACAAAAAGCTTTGCGGGTCGATGTCGACCTGTACGCGGACCGAGCCGCGTTGCTTCGGCCCTTCAGCCAGCATGGTGCGGATGAAGCCTTGCATGTCGGCCCGTCGCTCGCCCTGGATCAGCAAGCGGAAGCGGTGGCGCCCGCCAAGCAGGGACAGCGGCGCCTCGGCCGGGCCAAGCACGAACAGGTCGCTGGCCTGGGGTGCTGCGCGGCGCAAACCACGAGCGTGGCCTTCGGCCTCCGCCCGGGTCACCGCGCTGACAATGACGCCGGCGAGCCGGCCGAAAGGCGGCAGGGCCGCCCGTTCGCGCTCGGTGATCTCGCGTTCGTAAAACGCCTCGGCGTCGCCCGAGACGATCGCCCGCATCACCGGATGGTCCGGCTGAAAAGTCTGCAGCAGGCCGAGGCTCTTCTTGCCGGTGCGCCCCGCGCGGCCTGTCACCTGGCTGAGCAACTGGAAGGTGCGCTCGGCAGCGCGCGGATCGCCATTGGCGAGACCCAGATCCGCATCGACGACACCGACCAGCGTCATGTTGGGGAAGTTATGCCCTTTGGCGACCAGTTGCGTGCCGATGACGATATCGGCCTCGCCATTGGCGATGGCCTCCAGCTCCAGCCGCAGCCGCCGCACGCCGCCCATCAGGTCGGAGGACAAGACGATGGTGCGCGCGTCGGGGAAATGCGCCACAACCTCTTCAGCGATGCGCTCGACGCCCGGCCCACAGGCGACGAGATGGTCGAGCGTGCCGCATTCGGGACAGGCCTCCGGCCGCTTTTCATTGTGCCCGCAATGATGGCAGACAAGCTGGCCGCGAAAGCGGTGCTCGACCAGCCAGGCCGAGCAGATCGGGCAGCCGAAGCGGTGGCCGCAGACCCGGCACAGCGTCAGCGGCGCATAGCCACGCCGGTTGAGGAACAGCAGCGACTGTTCATTTTTCTCCAGCGTGCGCTGCATCTGATCGATCAGCAGCGGCGACAGGAAGCCGCCGCGCGCCGGCGGCGCTCGCCGCATGTCGATCGTCTTCAGGTCGGGAAGGGCGGCCTCGGCAAAGCGCGCCGAAAGCACCGCCCTGCTGTAGCGGCCCTGCTGCGCATTGACCCGGCTTTCGACGGACGGCGTCGCTGATGCCAGCACCACCGGAAAGCTGCTGATATGGCCGCGCACCACCGCCATGTCGCGGGCATTGTAGAAGACGCGGTCCTCCTGCTTGTAGGCGGGGTCGTGCTCCTCGTCGACGACGATGAGGCCGAGCTCGCGGAACGGCAGGAACAGCGCCGAACGCGCCCCGGCGACGACGCGCACGCCGCCTTCCGCCAATTGCCGCCAGACCTTTTCGCGCATTCTGGGCGGCAGGTCGGAATGCCATTCGGCCGGCTTGGCGCCGAAGCGCTGCTGGAAGCGTTCGAGGAAGGCATGCGTCAGCGCGATTTCCGGCAACAGGATCAGCACCTGCTTGCCCTGGTCGAGAGCCGCCGCCACCGCTTCGAAATAGACCTCCGTCTTGCCCGATCCGGTAACACCGTCGAGAAGCGTCACGTTGAAAGCACCGGCCGCGACATTGGCGCGCAGCATGGCGGCCGCATCAGCCTGGTCCGGCATAAGCTCCGGCAGGGCGTAAGAGGCATCGGGCGCTGCGACCACCGGTCGCGGCGGGATCATCACCGTCTCGAACACGCCTTGCGCCTTGAGCCCCTCGATCACCGTCGACGACACGCCTGCCGCATGCGCCAGCCCGGATCGCGTCCAGGCGAGGCCACCTTCCGCCGTCTCCAGCACGCGTGTCCTCGCGTCCGTCATCCGATCGGGCATGAGAAGCGTCCGCTGCAGGCCCTCGATCCACGGTTCGGGATCGAACGCCTCCGGCGCCCTGAGCAGCATGCGCGCCACCATGCCGGGCGGCGACAGCGTGTACTGAGCGATCCAGTCGACGAAGCGGCGCATGCCGCGATCGATCGGCGGGCAGTCGAAAACCTGCTCGATCGGCCGCAATTTCTTCGCGTCGACCTGTTCGGTCACGCCGTCCCAGACGATGCCGGCAACCTGGCGCGGACCGAGCGGCACGCGCACGATCGAGCCCGGCACCACGCGCATGCCGGCGGGCACCGCATAGGTGTAGGGCCGTTCGGCCGGCATCGGCACCAGCACTGGCGCGGCTGCGACAAAGGGCGAATCTTCGATCATCGGGCGTGACCTTGCCCCGACTTTGGTCTAGATCAAAGGCCAACCCCGAATGTGCATGGCATGCACATGAAAATCTTTCAGGAGACCCCCATGAAATTTTTTGTCGACACCGCTGACATCAAGGACATTAAGGAACTGAACGATCTGGGGCTGCTCGACGGCGTTACCACCAATCCCTCGCTGATCCTGAAATCCGGCGGCAAGATCGCCGAGGTCACCAAGCAGATCTGTGACATCGTCGAAGGCCCGGTTTCGGCCGAGGTCGTGGCGACCGAATACAAGAACATGATGGCGGAGGCCGAGGTGCTGGCCAAGATCGCGCCCAATGTCTGCATCAAGGTGCCGCTGACCCTGGACGGGCTGAAGGCCTGCAAGACGATCCGTACCCAGATGAACCGCATGGTCAACGTCACCCTGTGCTTCTCGGCCAACCAGGCGCTGCTCGCCGCCAAGGCCGGCGCCTCGTTCATCTCGCCCTTCGTCGGCCGCATCGACGACACCGGTTCGGACGGCATGGAGCTGATCCAGGAGATCCGGCAGATCTACGACAACTACGATTACCCGACCGAGATCCTGACCGCGTCGGTGCGCACCGTGAACCACGTCAAGCAGGCCGCGCTGATCGGCGCCGATGTCATCACCGCCCCGCCGGCGACGCTAAAGGCGCTGGTCAAGCACCCGCTGACCGACAAGGGCCTCGAGCAATTCCTCGCCGACTGGGCCAAGACTGGCCAGAAGATCGGCTGAGATCAGGCTTCGATATCAACGAAAGGGCCGGGAAACCGGCCTTTTTTATTGCGATCCGCATATTGGGGAACACTCAGAGACCGTTTCGAAATTCGCTCTGGCGAGTCATATGGTGGTGGTTTCGAGAACCGGAGCGCAGCGGACATTTTGGTCCGTGAGCATCGGAAGCGCAGAAAACGCCATCAGATGACCGCCGGAGTAGAATTTCCGAACGGTCTCTCAGGCCTTTTTGCCGTGCCTGACCAGATCCTGGGCGACCGACAGGCTCACCATTTCGGCCAGTTCGCGCGCGGCGCGGTTCTCGGCGTCGAGCTGCGCCCGGTAGGAGGCGAACTCCTGCCTTGGCTTGTCGAAGGATGACGGGATCGAGCGCTTGCCGGTGGCGATGACCGCACCGGTCTTGGCATCGGTCAGCACATAGTTCGCCGTCAGCGTCACCGTGCCTGCGGTCGGCTCATCCTCGTCGGTCTGGACCTGCACCACCGCAGCCGATTCGACCAGTTCGGTGACGCCGAGATCGAGCATGTAGACCGGCGCTGGCGGCTCGCCGGCGCCCTGGCCAAAGGCAAAGATCAGATTGTTGCGGACCTGCTGGGCGTAGCGGGTCTTGACCGGCTTGACCGCGATCGACGCCAGTTCGGCTGAAGCGCTGACGGTCGAGCCTGCCGTCAACGGCGCGCTGGAATAGAGCGGCCTGACCGTGCAGGCCGAAACCAGCGCCATCGAGGCGACCATGCCGTACAGCGCGGCGCGGCGCAGCAAATGCGTCGTCTTTTCCAGATCAGGCAACGACATTGACGATCCTCTGCGGCACGATGATCACCTTGCGGGGCGCCTTACCTTCCAGCGCTTTTTGCACGAAGTCGAGTGCCAGCACCGCTTTTTCGACCGCACCTTGGTCCGCGTCGCGGGCAATTGTCAAATCGCCACGCTTCTTGCCGTTGACCTGGACCGGCAGCACGATCTCGTTGTCGACGACCAGCGCCGGATCGTAGACCGGCCACGGCCGTTCGGCGACCAGATCGGTGCCGCCCAGCGTGTGCCAGCACTCCTCCGCCAGATGCGGCATGACCGGCGCAACCACATGCACCAGGATCTCCACTGCCTCGCGGCAGGCGCCTTTGAGCCCTGCATCGGCCTTGCCCTCGGCGACGTCATTGAGCGGCGTGGTCAAGGCATTGGCCAGCTCGTAGATGCGGGCGATGGCGCGGTTGAAGCCGAGCTTCTCGATGTCCTCGCCGATGGCCTTCAGGATCTTGTGCGCGGCCTTGGAAACGGCGCCGGCGTCGCCCTCCTTCGCCGCCTGCGGCTTGACGCCGTCGAGCGTCTCGGCGGCGATCGACACCAGGCGCCAGACGCGCTGGATGAAGCGATGCGCGCCGGCGGCGCCATCGTCGGTCCATTCGACGTCGCGCTCGGGCGGCGAATCCGACAGCATGAACCAGCGCGCGGTGTCGGCGCCGTAACCGTCGGTGATGTCTTCCGGGCTCACCGTGTTCTTCTTCGACTTCGACATCTTTTCGAGCGAGCCGATCGCCGCCTCTTCGCCGGTGGCGATCTCGATGGCACGGCGCTTGCCGCCGGCATCCTCGATCCTGACCTCTGCCGGCGACAGCCAGCGGCCATTGGTCGACGCGCCGCCGACGCGGTAGGTCTCGTGCACCACCATGCCTTGCGTGAACAGGCCCTTGAACGGCTCGGCGAGATCGAGATGCCCGGTCTCGCGCATGGCGCGGGTGAAGAAGCGCGAATAGAGCAGATGCAGGATCGCGTGCTCGATGCCGCCAATATACTGGTCGACCGCCAGCCAGTCATCGGCAGCCTTCGGCTCGGTCGGCTCGTTGGCCCAGGGCGCGGTGAAGCGGGCGAAATACCAGGACGAATCGACGAACGTGTCCATCGTGTCGGTCTCGCGCCGCGCATCCCTGCCGCATTGCGGGCACTTCACATGCCGCCAGGTCGGGTGACGGTCGAGCGGATTGCCGGGACGGTCGAACTCGATGTCGTCGGGCAGCTTGACCGGCAGGTCGGCCTTCGGCACCGGCACCACGCCGCAATCCTCGCAATGGATCATCGGGATCGGGCAGCCCCAATAGCGCTGGCGTGAAATGCCCCAGTCGCGCAGGCGGAAGTTCACCTTGCGCTCGGCCATCGGCCGGCCACCGATGCTTCTCTGCTCCAGCAGCTTCGCCACTTCGTCGAACGCCTGCTCCGGCTTCATGCCGTCGAGGAAGCGCGAATTGATCATCACGCCGTCATCGACATAGGCCTCTTCCGTGATCTGGAAGCTCTTTGCGTCGGCATCTTCCGGCATCACCACCGGGATGACCGGCAGGCCGTATTTGTTGGCGAAGTCGAGGTCGCGCTGGTCGCCCGACGGGCAGCCGAAAATGGCGCCGGTGCCGTATTCCATCAGCACGAAATTGGCGACATAGACCGGCAGCGTCCATGAGTCGTCGAACGGATGGACGACGCGGATGCCGGTGTCGAAGCCCTTCTTCTCGGCCGTCTCCAGTGCGGCCCCCGACGTGCCCATATGGCGCACTTCGTCGATGAACTTGGCCAGCTCTACATTGGTCTCCGCCGCCTTTTTGGCCAGCGGATGATCGGCGGCAACTGCCATGAAGGAAGCGCCGAAGATGGTGTCGGGCCTGGTCGTGTAAACTTCCAGCTCGTGCGTGTCGCCACCAATCTTGCTGGAACTTGGTGCTGCCAGCGGCCAGCGGATCAGCAGCCCTTCGGAGCGGCCGATCCAGTTCTGCTGCATCAGCTTGACCTTTTCCGGCCACTCGCCGAGACCGTTCAGCGAATCCAGCAGATCCTGCGCATAATCGGTGATCTTGAAGAACCACTGCGTCAGCTCACGCTGTTCGACCAGCGCGCCGGAGCGCCAGCCGCGCCCGTCGATGACCTGCTCGTTGGCGAGCACCGTCATGTCCTCCGGGTCCCAGTTGACCTTGGAGGATTTGCGCGTCACCAGCCCCTTCTCGACGAAATCGAGGAACAGCATCTGCTGGCGGTGGTAATAGTCGACGTCGCAGGTGGCGAATTCGCGCGCCCAGTCCAGCGACAAGCCCATCATCTTGAGCTGTTCGCGCATGGCGGCGATGTTGGCGTAGGTCCATTCCTTGGGATGGACCTTGTTCTGCATCGCCGCATTTTCGGCGGGCATGCCGAAGGCATCCCAGCCCATCGGGTGCAGCACGTTGAAACCCTTGGCCCGCTTGTAGCGCGCCACCACGTCGCCCATCGTGTAGTTGCGGGTATGGCCGATATGGATCTTCCCCGACGGATAGGGGAACATCTCCAGCACATAGTATTTCGGCTTCGGGTCGTCATTGTGCGCTTCGAACAGCTTCTTTTCGGCCCAGGCTTTCTGCCATTTGGGCTCTGACGCGCGCGGATTGTATCGTTCGGTTGCCATCGGATGATTTTCACTTAAAAGCAGGCGCAAGCCGCCGGACAAGGCCCGGTGGCCGAGGTAAATGTCGTCGCGGTGTTCACCATGGATTGCCGGACCCGTCAACTGCGGCGAGCCGGCGAGGGCTAGAAAGACAGGCAGGATATAGGCATGGCCAGCGCCGTCGAACAGTTTTTCGCCGTCAAGACAAGGATCGCCACTGCAGAGCGCGAAGCCGGCCGCGACGCCGGTTCCGTGACGCTGGTTGCAGTGTCGAAGACTTTTGAGGCCGACGCCATCCGCCCCGTCATCGAAGCCGGCCAGCGCGTCTTCGGCGAAAACCGCGTCCAGGAGGCGCAGGCCAAATGGCCGGCACTGAAACAGGAATTCCCCGACATCGAGCTGCACCTCATCGGCCCGCTGCAGTCGAACAAGGCGAAGGAAGCGGTCGCTTTGGCCGACGTCATCGAGACCGTCGACCGCGAGAAGATCGCCGCCGAACTTGCCAAAGAGATCACCAGGCAAGGCCGGACGCCAAAACTCTATGTCCAGGTCAACACCGGTTCGGAGCCGCAAAAGGCCGGCATCGAGCCGCGTGACGCCGTCGCCTTTGTTGCTCATTGCCGCGACATTCACGGGCTGGCCATCGAAGGCCTGATGTGCATCCCGCCGGCAGACGAAAACCCCGGCCCGCATTTCGCCCTGCTGGAAAAGCTGGCGCGCAAGGCCGGCGTCGCCAAACTGTCGATGGGCATGTCCGGCGACTACGAAATGGCCATCGCCTTCGGCGCCACCAGCGTCCGCGTCGGCTCGGCGATCTTCGGCAGCCGCTAGTTTCTCCCAGCGCTCCTTGCCGCGTCGTCGGCCGAATGCTATATCTAGCCAAGCTAGCTAGGAAGCATCTGTGAACTGGCACCTTCAGGACGCAAAGAATAATTTCTCCAAGGTGGTTCAACGCGCGCGCAGCGAGGGACCACAGACGGTGACGTTGCGCGGCGAGCGTGCCGCAGTGGTGCTTTCCGCCGAAGATTATGACCGTCTGGCCGGAAAGAAGAAGTCGTTGGCCGAGTATCTTTTGACCGGCCCGGTTTGGGATGATGATTTCGCCGAGGAGGTCAACCGCCGCCCGGATACGATGATCAGAGATGTCGACCTCTGATGTATCTGCTCGATACGAACATCGTTTCGGATGTGCAGAGGCGACTACCCAAGCCCACCGAATGGCTGGCTTCGGTGGATCCCACATCGGTGAGTCTCAGCGTCATAACGCTTGGAGAGATCGAGCGTGGGATCATCAAGTTGCGCAAGGTCGATTCCGAAAAGGCAACACGCTTCGATCTATGGCTACGCGAGCTTCGGCGCGACAATGCCGACCGTATTCTTGCTGTCACGGAAGATGTCGCGTTGGCTTGGGGCCGCATCACCGCCGGTCGCACGCGAGGCAGCGCGGACACGCTCATTGCAGCAACCGCGCTCGTCCATGATCTCATTCTTGTGACGCGCAACGTCACTGACTTCGATGATACAGGCGTGACGGTGCTCAACCCTTGGGACGACTGACCGCCTCCGCTACCTGACGTACGCGAGCCGGCATGGTTGGACCAATCGAGGGTCCATCATTGGGCCACGACTAGAAACGAAACGTACCGTTCCTATTTGCTTGGCGTCATCATAATTCTGCGGGAGCCGCCACCATGCGCTACAACCAACTCGGTAATACGGGGATGTTCGTCTCCGAACTTTGCCTCGGCACCATGACTTTCGGCGCCGCCGGCGAGAATGCCCAATGGGGCCTGATCGCCAGCCTCGACCAGAGGGGCGTCAACGACATCGTTGCCCGCTCCATCGCCGCCGGCGTCAATTTCTTCGACACCGCCGACGTCTATTCCGTCGGCCAGTCCGAGCGTCTGCTCGGCCAGTCGCTGAGGGATCTCGGTGTCAAGCGCTCCGACGTCATCATCGCCACCAAAGTCCACGGCGCCATGGGCCAGGGCCCGAACGAGCGCGGCTCGTCGCGCGGCCACATCATGGACTCGGTCGAGGGCAGCCTGGAGCGGCTGCAGCTCGGCCATATCGATCTCTACCAGTTGCACGGCACCGACGCGGTGACGCCGATCCACGAGACGCTGCGGGCGCTCGACGATCTCGTCGCCAGTGGCAAGGTCCGCTATGTCGGCGTCTCCAACTGGCAGGCCTGGCGCATCGCCAAAGCGCTGGGCATTGCCGAGCGCAAGGGCTTTTCCCGCTTCGAGACCATTCAGTCCTATTATTCGATCGCCGGCCGCGACCTCGAGCGCGAGATCGTGCCGCTCATCAACGAGGAAAAGCTCGGGCTGATGGTGTGGTCGCCGATGGCCGGTGGCCTGCTGTCGGGCAAATACGGCCCCGGTGCGCCCGGCAATGGCGAAGGCCGCCGCGTCGCCTTCAACTTCCCGCCGGTCAATGAGGATCGCGCTTGGGCAGCTGTCGCCGTCATGCGCGACATCGCCAAGAAGCACGACGTCAGCGTCGCCACGGTGGCGCTCGGCTATGTCTTGGCCAAACCCTTCGTCATGAGCGTCATCATCGGCGCCAGCCGCATGGAGCAGCTCGAACAGAACCTTGCTGCCACCGAGCTGAAGCTCGATGCCGACGATCTTGCCAAGCTCGATGAGGTGAGCTCGCTGCCGGCCGAATATCCCGGCTGGATGCTGGAGCGTCAGGGCGCCGGCCGCCGCCCGGCGCCTTTCGTGCCGAAGATGTAGGCGCATCCCGGCCTGATGCTTCGGGAGCCATTTGGCTCCCGAACGTCTGTCAGGCCATCCGCACGCTCTCAACCAGAAAGTCGAGAAAGGCCCGCACCCGTGCCGGCAAATGCCGGCCCTGGCCGACATAGACGGCGTGGCTAGGCTCCTCGTCGCCCGGATTGAAATCCTCCAGCAGCGCCGTCAGCCGGCCCGCCGCAATGTCATCAGCCACATGCCAATGTGCCAGCCGGGCGATGCCGGCGCCGGCAACCGCCATCAGCCGCATCGACTCACCATCGCTGACCACCGTGTTTCCCATTATCGGCACCGTGACGGCGTTGCCGGCTGCGTCGACAAACTGCCAGCCATCGACATGCCGGACAAAGCCGAAAGCCATGCGATTGTGCCGGTCGAGATCGGCAGGTGTCAGTGGCGTGCCATGTGTGACGAGGTAGGACGGTGCTGCAACGACCACCATCCGGCATTGCCCGAGCTTGCGCGCCACCAGCCGCGATTCGCCGAGCGGACCGGCGCGGATGGCGACGTCGGCGCGCTCCTGCATCAGGTCGATGACGCTGTCGGTCAGCACCAAATCGACCGAGATCTCGGGGTAGCGTTCGAGGAAGCGCGGCAGCAGCGGAATCAGCCGGTGCACCCCGAAGGGCACATAGCTGTTGACGCGCAGCCGTCCGCGCGGTGCCGCACCCACGGCGGCCTCGCGCTCGGCCGCCGCCATGTCGGCCAGGATGCGCAGCCCGCTGTCGTAGAAGGCCGTCCCTTCCGGCGTCAGCTGCAGCTTGCGCGTCGAGCGGCTGACCAGCCGCGCCCCGAGCCTTGCCTCCAGCCGCGCGATCAGTTTGCTGACCGCCGACGGCGTCATGCGCAGCGCGCGAGCGGCAGCCGAAAAGCTGCCCGCCTCGACAACGCGCACGAACACTTCGATCTCGCCGGAGCGGTTGATGTCGGGCCTGGCCATCTGTGAATCTATTTCACAGGAAATATGCCTAAGGCAAGTCTGGTTCACAAGGCGTGGGTGCACGATCTCTTGGGTCGGGGCGCGGATTGGACAAGGCGCTCATCGTCTTGGAAGTGGAAACCGCCATGCCTCTTGCTCTCTATGCCCTCGCCGCCGGCGCCTTCGGCATCGGTGTCACCGAATTCGTCATCATGGGCCTGCTGATCGATGTCAGCAAAGATCTCGGCGTCTCGATCTCGGCCGCCGGCCAGCTGATTTCAGGCTATGCACTTGGCGTCGTCATCGGCGCACCGCTGTTGACCATCGCCACCGGCAACTGGCCGCGCAAGACCGTGCTCTTGGCCCTGATGGCCGTCTTCACGATTGGCAACCTCGCCTGTGCGCTGGCGCCAGACTACTGGACGCTGATGGGCGCCCGCATCATCACCGCCTTTGCCCATGGCACCTTCTTCGGCGTCGGCTCGGTGGTCGCCACCGGCCTGGTCGCCCCCAACAAGAAGGCCTCGGCGATCGCGCTGATGTTCACCGGCCTGACCATCGCCAACATTCTCGGCGTCCCCTTCGGCACATGGCTCGGCCAGGCCTTCGGCTGGCGCGCCACCTTCTGGGCAGTAACCCTGGTCGGTCTGGCAGCCTTCGCCGTCATCCTCCTTCTGGTGCCGCGCAGCCAGACGGCGCCCGAGAAGACCAATTTGCGCGCCGACCTCGCCGTGCTGCGCCGCACGCCGGTGCTGCTTGGCCTTGCCACCACCGTGCTCGGCTATGCCGGCGTCTTCGCCGTCTTCACCTACATCGCCCCATTGCTCACCGAGATCAGCGGCTTCAAGGAAGCGGCCGTGTCGCCGATCCTGCTCGTCTTCGGCGGCGGTCTCATCGCCGGCAATCTGCTTGGCGGCAAGGTCGCCGACCGCTGGCTGGTACCGGCGGTGCTCGGCAGCCTCGTGGTGCTGGCGCTGGTGCTGGCAACCATGACCTTTGCCGCCCACAGCCAGGTCCTGGCCGTGATCTATGTCGGCCTGCTGGGTGCCGCAGCCTTCGCCACCGTAGCGCCGCTGCAGATGTGGGTGCTGGAAAAGGCGCAAGGTGCCGGCCAGAGCCTCGCCTCGTCCTTCAACATCGCCGCCTTTAATCTCGGCAATGCCGCCGGCGCCTGGCTCGGCGGCGCGGTGATTGCCCATGGCCTCGGCCTCGGCGCGCTGACCTGGGTCGCCGCCTTGCTGCCGGTCGCGGCACTCGGCGTCGCCGCCCTGGCGCTGCGCCTCGACAGAAACGGCGAGCGATTGGTGCCGGCCGCCGTCTGCCCAAGCGCCGCGGAGTGACCGCGGCTCCGAAACATCTCGACCCGACAGAAGCCAAGACACGCACCCAACAGGAGAAACCGTTGTGACCAACAGCAGAGATCCGGTTCGCTACGCCATCCTTGCCAATGCGGTCAGGCATTTGAGGCTCGTTCCTATCGCCCTGGCGGCGTCGTTGATGTTCGATCCGGCGATAGCCGGCGAAAGGCAAGGGTGGGTCGGCACCTGGCTGGCCAGTCCGCAATCGACGTGGGGCGCCGATTTTGCCTTGCCGGTGAAGATACCGCCGCAACTTGAGAACCAGACCATTCGCCAGGCGGTCCGGATCAGCCTCGGTGGCGAGAAATTCCGCGTCGTCCTGTCGAACGAGTATGCCGCCACGCCGGTCCAGATCGGCGGGGCCCATGTGGCAGTCGCCGGTGAGGGATCGAAAATCGTCGCCGGCACTGATCGCGTGCTGACCTTTGGCGGACAGGCCAAGGCCGCAATCGCGCCGGGCACGTCTCTGATCAGCGACCCGGTGGACCTGCCGCTCGATGCCTTGAGCCGGCTTTCGGTCTCGGTCTATCTGCCGCAGGAAACGCCGCTCGCCACCTTCCATTGGGATGGCAAGCAGACCGCCTATATCGGCAACGGCAACCAGACGGCTTCGGACGCGTTCGCGGCCACGCAGACCACCGACGCACGCATCCTGCTCAGCGAAATCCTGGTCGACGCACCCGCAAACGACGGCGCTGTCGTCGCTATCGGCGATTCGATCACCGACGGCGCCGGCGCCACTCTGGATGCCGACAACCGCTGGCCCGATTTCCTGGCCGCTCGCCTCGTCCCGAAACAGGTTGCGGTGCTCAACGCCGGCATATCCGGCGCCAGGCTGCTGGACGACGCCATGGGCGTGAAGGCATCCGCCCGCTTCGACCGCGATGTCCTGGCCCAGCCCGGCGTCAAGGCGGTGATCCTGCTCATCGGCATCAACGACATCAGCTGGCCAGGCACGCCCTTCGTGCGCGAAAAATCCCTGCCCGCTTTCGAAACCTTGACGAGCGCATACCTGCAGCTCGCCGCCCAGGCCCACGCCCACAATCTCAGCATTGTCGGCGCCACGCTGACGCCCTTCGAAGGCGCATTGAGCGGGACGCCGCTCGATGCCTACTATACGGCGGAAAAGGATGCGCTGCGCCAAAAGGTCAACAACTGGATCCGCACCAGCGGCGCCTTCGATGCCGTGGTCGATTTCGATCTCCTCCTGCGCGATCCGGCGCATCCAACACGTCTGCTGCCCAAATTCGATTCCGGCGACCATCTGCATCCGGGTGACGAGGGAAACCAGGCCATGGCCGACGCCATCGACCTCGCCACACTGGTCAAAAACTGAGCGACGCATCGCTGCTTCGGTTCACACTTTGAAAGGACATAAAATGGATTATCGACGTCTCGGCGCATCGGGCCTGAAAGTGCCCGCACTCTCCTTCGGCGCCGGCACTTTCGGTGGCTCCGGCCCGCTGTTCGGCGCCTGGGGCAACAGCGACGCCAAGGAGGCGCGTCGGCTGATCGACATCTGTCTCGAGGCCGGCGTCAATCTGTTCGACACGGCCGATGTCTATTCGAATGGCGCTTCCGAAGAGGTGCTGGGCGAAGCCATCAAGGGCCGCCGCGACGCCGTGTTGATCTCTACCAAGACCTCGCTGCCGATGGGCGATGGGCCAGCCGATTACGGCTCGTCGCGCTCGCGCCTGATCAAATCCGTCGACGCGGCACTGAAGCGCCTCGGCACCGATTACATCGACCTTTTGCAGCTGCACGCCTTCGACGCCGGCACACCAATCGAGGAAGTGCTGTCGACGCTGGACGATCTCGTACGCGCCGGCAAGCTGCGCTATGTCGGCGTCTCCAACTTCTCCGGCTGGCAAGTGATGAAGTCGCTGGCGGAAGCCGACAAGCACGGTTATCCCCGCTACGCCGCGCATCAGGTTTACTACTCGCTGGTCGGCCGCGACTATGAGTGGGAGCTGATGCCGCTCGGCCTCGACCAGGGTGTCGGCGCGTTGGTCTGGAGCCCGCTCGGCTGGGGCCGGCTGACCGGCAAGATCCGCCGTGGCCAGCCCCTGCCGGAAAAGAGCCGGCTGCACGATACCGCCGATTTCGGCCCGCCGGTCGCCAACGAGCATCTCTATCGGGTCATGGATGCGCTCGACGCGGTGGCCGAAGAAACCGGCAAGACCGTCCCGCAGATCGCCATCAACTGGCTGTTGCGGCGCCCGACCGTGTCTTCCGTCATCATCGGCGCCCGCAACGAGGAACAGCTGCGCCAGAACCTCGGCGCCGTCGGCTGGTCGCTGACGCCGGAGCAGATCGGGAAGCTCGACGCGGCAAGCGAGGTTACCGCGCCCTACCCGTACTTCCCGTATCGCCGCCAGGAAGGGTTCGCCCGGCTCAATCCGCCGGTGGTGTGATTGCTGACACTGCCCAATCTCCCCCCTCGAGGGGGAGATGTCGCCGAAGGCGACAGAGGGGGTCGCCGCGCGTGGAGTGCCGACTTCATCTTTGTATTCTAAGGCGTCGGCGCCCTATGCGAGACGACCCCTCTGGCCGCTTTGCGGCCATCTCCCCCTCAAGGGGGGAGATCAAGCGCGCCGCCCTAATGCAGCACGAACTCCCCATCGACCTTCCGCCACTCATTCGGTGCGATCAGCTTCTGGTGCGTGTAGGTCACCGAATGCAGCGGGCCGTCGAGCTTGGCCTGCCAGAATTCGATGAAGCGGACCAGCACCGGGAATTTCGGTGCCAGATCGTAATCCTGCCAGATGAAGCTCTGCAGCAGGTGCGGGTGGTCGGGGAAGTGATAGAGAATCTTGGCCGTGGTCAGCCCATAGCCTTTGAGCATCAAGTCCATTTCGGCATGGTCACGCATTGCAGCCCCCTGCGTCGATCTCCTTTCCTCCCAATGTTGGATTCTGCGCTCACTTGCTTAACTGTCTATTGATTTTTTTTGATCGTCGCGGGCATTTTCTACGCTAAAACATGCAGTTAGCAGCGACCTTGGCAGAGTGCTGACAGCCGCTGAATCCACGGCTGCGGCATCCCGCCGCGCGAATCCAACGTCTAATGTTGCCGTCATGCCGGAACTGTTAATAATGCGCGCGAATTCGCGGCCGCATCGCCGCGATCCCGCCAATCATCAAATCGGCGGATAGTTTGGGGAGGAAGTGAAGAAATGTCCGAGGTTCATGTCCACCGCGTCCAGCCGGCGTGGAAGAAGAACGCGCTGATCGACAACGACACCTACCTGAAATGGTATGCCGACAGCGTGAAAAATCCGGACAAGTTCTGGGGCAAGCACGGCAAGCGCATCGACTGGTTCAAGCCGTTCAGCAAGGTCAAGAACACCTCCTTCGACGGCAAGGTCTCGATCAAATGGTTCGAGGACGGCGAGACCAACGTCTCCTACAACTGCATCGATCGCCATCTGAAGAAGCGCGGCAACCAGACCGCCATCATCTGGGAAGGCGATAACCCCTACGACGACAAGAAAATCACCTATAACGAGCTTTGCGAGCACGTCTGCCGGCTGGCCAATGTGATGAAGAAGCACGGCGTCAAGAAGGGCGACCGCGTCACCATCTACATGCCGATGATCCCGGAGGCCGCTTATGCGATGCTGGCCTGTACGCGGATTGGCGCCATCCATTCGATCGTCTTCGGCGGCTTCTCGCCGGACGCGCTGGCCGGCCGCATCGACGACTGCAAGTCGACCTTCGTCATCACCGCCGATGAAGGGCTGCGCGGCGGCAAACCGATTCCGCTGAAGGACAACACCGACAAGGCGATCGAGATCGCGGCCAAGGCCGGCACCAAGGTCGAAAAGGTGGTGGTCGTGCGCCGCACCGGCGGCAAGACCGGCTGGGTCCAGGGCCGCGACGTCTGGTACCATGACGAGATCGCCACCGTGAAGGCGGACTGCAAGCCGGAGAAGATGAAAGCCGAGGATCCGCTGTTCATCCTCTACACATCGGGCTCGACCGGCAAGCCGAAGGGCGTGCTGCACACCACCGCCGGCTATCTCGTCTATGCCTCGATGACGCACCAATATGTCTTCGACTACCATGACGGCGACATCTACTGGTGCACCGCCGATGTCGGCTGGGTCACTGGCCACAGCTACATCGTCTATGGCCCGCTCGCCAACGGCGCCACCACGCTGATGTTCGAGGGTGTGCCGAACTACCCCTCGCAGTCGCGCTTCTGGGAAGTCATCGACAAGCACAAGGTCAACATCTTCTACACCGCGCCGACGGCGCTGCGTGCGCTGATGGGCGCCGGCGACGAACCGGTGAAGAAGACATCGCGCAAATCGCTGCGCGTGCTGGGCTCGGTCGGCGAGCCGATCAACCCGGAAGCCTGGCAGTGGTATTTCAACGTCGTCGGCAACGGCAAGGTGCCGATCGTCGACACCTGGTGGCAGACCGAAACCGGCGGCATTCTGATCACACCGTTGCCCGGCGCCACCGACCTCAAGGCCGGCTCGGCGACGCGGCCCTTCTTCGGCGTCAAGCCGCAGCTGGTCGACGGCGAGGGCAAGGTGCTGGAGGGTGCCGCCGACGGCAATCTCTGCATCACCGATTCCTGGCCGGGCATGATGCGCACCGTCTATGGCGACCACGACCGCTTCGTGCAGACCTATTTCTCCACCTACAAGGGCAAATACTTTACCGGCGACGGCTGCCGGCGCGACGCCGATGGCTATTACTGGATCACCGGCCGCGTCGACGACGTCATCAACGTCTCCGGCCACCGCATGGGCACGGCGGAAGTCGAATCGGCACTGGTCAGCCATGACAAGGTTTCGGAGGCCGCCGTCGTCGGCTATCCCCACGACATCAAGGGCCAGGGAATCTACAGCTACGTCACCTTGATGAAAGGCGTGGAACCGACCGAGGAGCTGCGCAAGGAGCTCGTCGCCCATGTCCGCAAGGAGATCGGCGCCATCGCGTCGCCCGACAAGCTCCAGTTCGCTCCCGGCCTGCCGAAAACCCGCTCCGGCAAGATCATGCGCCGCATCCTGCGCAAGATCGCCGAGGACGATTTTTCCGCACTTGGCGACACCTCGACACTGGCTGACCCGGCCGTGGTCGACGACCTGATCGCCAACCGCCAGAACAAGAAGAGCTGACGCGTTTGATGACTGCACTGGGGGCGGTTACGGAGCTCTGGCGTTACCCGGCAAGCTCGCTTGCCGGCGAGCGCCGGGACGCCATTTCGGTCGGCCTTGAGACCATCGGCGGTGACCGGCTGTTCGGCCTCGTCGATGTCTCGGACAACGAGATCGCGCGGCCCGATCGCGACGCGAAATGGCACAAGGTGCCGCGCATCCGCACCAGGCTCACCAACGACCGGAAGCTTGAGATCGCCGTTCCCGACGGCGACTGGCTGGCAGCACCAGGTGCTGAATGCGACCGCGCCATCTCGGCCTATCTCGGCTTCGCTGCCTCGATCCGGCCGTTCAGCCAGGATAACGCGGCCGGCTACACCGGCCCGCTGACCGCCGAGCGCTACCGCAAGGCGCCGATCCATCTCTTGACCACCGCATCGCTGGCGCGGCTGAAGGCGCTGCATCCGGAAGGCTCCCCCGACACGCGCCGCTTCCGCCCCAACATCGTCGTCGACATGGCGGCGGTTGAAGGTTCGTTTCCCGAGACCGAATGGATCGGCCGCAAGCTCGCCATCGGCGACCTGCTGGTGACCATCTCGGCACCATGCCGCCGCTGCGGCTTCACCATCATCTCCCAGGAAGGCTTCGACCACGACCCTGGCATCCTGCGCAATCTGGTCCGCCACAACGCCCATAATCTCGGCGTCTATTGCACGGTAGACAGGCCAGCCAGCGTCGAGATCGGCGCGCCGATGCGGTTCGTTCGGGATTAGCGCCGGGCCAGTCCCGGATCAGACAGATCACTAACGATACAAATCCGCCCGTGTCGGCGGCAGGCCGCTCGGACCGCGCGCGCGTTTGGTGACGACGGTCTGGAAAATCTGTGCCGAGGCGCGCTCGAAGGTGATCGAACAGCCGGTGAGATAGAGCAGCCACAGCCGCGCCTTGGCCTCTCCGACTTCGGCGACCGCCTCGTCGAAACGGGCCTGCAGCCGTTCGGCCCACAGCCGGCAGGTGCGCGCATAGTGTTCGCGCAAATTCTCGACGTCATAGACCAGGAAGCCATGCGCCTCGAAATTGCCCAGCGTCATGCCGATCGTGTCGAGTTCGCCGCCGGGGAAAATGTATTTGAGCAGCGCCTTGAACTCCGGCCCCTTGCGCAAGGTCTTCTTCAAATCCCCCTTGCTGCGCCTTGTGATGGCGTGGTGCAGATAGATGCCGCCCGGCTTGAGCAGGCGATGGATGGTCTTGAAATAGGTGGCGTGGTTGGCGAGCCCGAGATGCTCGAACATGCCGATCGAGGATATCTTGTCGAAGCTGCCTTCGAGCTCCGCATAGGATTTGATCTCGATGGTGATGCGGTCTTCCAGCCCCTCGGCGCGGATGCGCTCGCGGGCAAGATCGGTCTGCGCCTGCGACAGCGACACGCCGTGGCCGACGACGCCGTAATGCTTTGCCGCATGAATCAGCATGGCGCCCCAGCCGCAGCCAATGTCGAGCAGCTTTTCGCCCGGCTTCAGCCGGAGCTTGCGGCAGATATGGTCGAGCTTGTCGGCCTGCGCCTGATCGATGCCGTTGGCGAAATCCGTGAAGTAGCCGCAGCTGTAGACCATGCGCTCGTCGAGGAAGAGCCGGTAGAAGGCATTCGAGATATCGTAGTGATGCTGGATCGCCTCCTGGCTCGAGCCGCTGACATAGGGATTGCGCCCCGACAGATCGGTCCGCGCACTCATCTGTTTGCGTGACAAGAGCACCGCCGGCAGGTCGCGCAGGATCGCCAGCTTCGGCAGCGACTTGATCTTGGTTCTGAGCTTGCCTTGCGACGGCAGGGCGTAGAAATCGAAAATCGTCCCGTCTTCGATGTCTATCGTCTTGGAAATCCACATCTCGATCAGTGTCGACAACGATGGACGCTTCACCACCTGCCAGACGATGTCCTGGTCGTTGATGGTCAGCACCGGACCGGTGGCAGGGCCGATCCGCTCGCCGGTCCACAGCCTGACGGCAAAACCCGGCTTCAGCGTCTCGATCACCGTTCGGACGATGCGCGCGGCCTTTTCGGCTGCCTCCATGCCATTCCTCCCAATGCTGGTCTCCCAGCGGGAGTTTGCCCGGCTGGACGGCCGATCGCAACCCGGCCCGGAAAAGCCAGCCCGCCGGCTATTTCAAACCGGCATCTTGTCTTTTGCTGCAACGCACCCCATCATGATGGCGTGTTCAACAAATCGAAAGGAGGTGATCCGATGTCGAGTGATTTCGTTTTCCAGAACGTGGCCTCAGCGGATTGCACTTTCGGGAAGCAGTCTTCCCGTTAAGGCGCGAGAAGCGCGGTGGGTGACTTCGGTCGCCGCCATCGGCCGCGCCATGGACGGAAACACGGAAGGCCGCCGGCTTCGTCAAGAAGCGGCGGCCTTTTCCTTTGGAGCGTTACTGGGTCAGTGCGACCTTTTCGGTGCTGCTGATGATTTCCTGAAAGGCGGCGTCCAATTCTGCTCCGGTGGACGCCTCGAAATAATGATTGGCGGCGGAAGTGTCTTTCGACGAACAGTCCTTCAGCACCGCCTTTGCCTGGTCTCGCTCGGTTGCCGACATGGCCTTGTCGTTTAGATCAAAGCCGATGGTGAAAATCTCGATGCCGTCATTTTTCATATTGCCGCACAGTGATTGGGCGTTGCTGCGCGTAAGGTTGCCTTGGCTGTTGTAGTTGCCGGCGGCGCCGGCGAAGGCGGTGTTGAACTGGCCATCGGTCATCAGGATCGCGACCTTGGCAATCTTCTTGGCATTGGCATCCGCCGCACCCTTGCCGAGACCCGCATTCTTGATCGCGGTACGCCATTGCGGCGACAGCATATAATAGGTCCACTGAATGGCGATCGCGCCGGCCGTATAACCATCGGCCCGGAAGTCGTCGATCGCATCGAGCAATACCCCGGAATCGGCAGTCAGCGGGATCACTTCCGCATCGGGGCACCTGTTCATGCCTCCGCCACCGAGATGATCATCCCGGTTGACCAGGGCATAATATTTCTTGCCGCTCTTGTCCGTGCGAATCGTATCCGGGCCATCGGCGCTCAAATCGGCATTGCCGTTTTTGTCCTTGCGCTCCGTGGCGCAATTATCGGGGTTTGGCACCGCCGCGCCAACAATGGAGATATAGTCGCTGAAGGACGGCAGCAGGTTCTTGCCCGTCTCGGCGACGAGAAGCGAACTGCCGGCGACAGGCGGCAGTTCAGAACTGCCTGCCTTCTCGGCATAGACGTTTTCCGCCAGCTTGCCGGCGTTCACGCCAGATGCGTAAGGCACGATCGCGACGCGGATGCGGGGGTTCTTCGGATCCTGGTTCCGCAGCATCGTCTGGACGGCGTTTTTCGCTGCGGCCTTCAGATCGCCGATCTTGTCGACACTGCCCCGCTTCGCCATCGATCCCGTTATGTCGAGCATCATGGCGATCTCGACCTGCTTGTCCGAATAGAGCGCGGAGGTGGAAGCACCGACGCGCTGCATGTCGCCGACGCTGAACAGCGGAAAGTAGAGCCCGACATCGACGTGGGCGTCGGCCGTGACCGTGTTGGCGGCCCTGTCGACGGTGAGCTTGTCGAGAACGATCTGGTTGGCTTGCAGTATGCCGGCCATGCTGTTGCCGTCGAGAAAGGCCTGCACCGACTTGTTGGCATCGGCTTCCCTGATCACCCCGGTGGTCAGGTCGCGCGCCGTGGAGGTAACGGCGGCATCGACCGCGCCCTGCAGGCTCGATTTGGCGTTGTAAATCTGGGAGATGTTGACGGCAAAGCCGACGCTGAGCGCCAGGACCGAAGCGGCAAGGCCGAACAGCACCGCGAAACTTCCACTGCGATCCCTGGTGAAAACACCTGCCGCCTGAATAAGACCCCCGTAATTCCGCATCCTTCCGCCTCCGTTCGCCTCGGCCCAGTCGCCGCGGGAAGGCCAATGCAGGATTTCGGCCGGATCGCGTGTTGCCTCCGCGAAAGCAGCCAACTATCATTCAAGCCATTGTTTTTGCTGGGTTCTGCATCGCAGTAAAGTGAACGGGCGGTAAACGGAAATTCACGCAAGCGACTTCGTTTACGAGGTGCTTACCATGATCCACTGCGTGCCGAATGCCGGTCCCGATCCGGCACAGATGTCCGGAGGATGCAGTGTGTCGAAGCGGATCAGAATCCGGGCCAGGAACCGCTCTATGCGAGCATGTGCGCGCTGACGGTCTTGTCGACGCCGTGATGGGGCGGATTGAACAGCTTGCCTTCCTGCTCATAGGTCCAGACCTTGAACAGGCTGAGCCGATGCGGGCCGAAACTGTGCAGCAGCGGCACATCCGTGGCGTCGCGGCCGCGCGCGATGACGACGCGGCCGATCCTGGGCGTGTTGTGGCGGGGGTCGAACGTGTACCACTTGCCGTCGAGGTAGACTTCCATCCAGGCCGAGAAATCCATCGGCGCCGGATCGACCGGCACGCCAATGTCGCCGAGATAGCCGTTCACATAGCGGGCCGGGATATTCATGCAACGGCAGAGCGTGATCGCCAGATGGGCGAAGTCGCGGCAGACACCGACCCGCTCCTCATTCGCCTGTGCGGCCGTGCGCGTCGGACGGGCATAGCCATAGCCAAAGGACAGCCGGTTATGAACATAGTCGACGATCGCCTGCACCCGCGCCCAGCCGGACGGCAGATGGCCGAAAAGCTGCCAGGCCAGCCCGCTCAGATGGTCGGTCTCGCAATAGCGGCTGCCGAGGAGATAGCCGAGCACATCGTCCGGCAGTTCGGCCACAGGCACTTCCCTAGCCAGCGTGTTGACCGCATCGGGCTCGCCGCTGTCCTCGACGGCAGCGTCGTAGAGGATACGGAAATTGCCGGCGGGCGCGACAAAGCGGCGGCAGGCATTGCCGAACAGGTCGTGATAGACCTTGCTCGGCACTGAAGGCGAGGTCAGCACGCGCGTCTGCCGCTTGATGTCGGCTTGCCGGTCCGCATGGATCTCGAGAAGGGAGATGACCGGCGTAGCATCCACACAGTCAATGGCGATTTCGTAGCCAAGCCGGATCAGCATCGCAATTCCCCCTCGATCTCGTGGAAAACAGTTTTGCTCAACGCCAGAAGCGGGACCATGGTTCCCTGGAACTATCGAAAAGGACCGCCCCCGCCTTCCCAGGCGGGCGTGGCGACGTTACGGTCGAGCGACATGTTTTGACCCTCCTGAAACGCTCCCTGACCCTATTGGAAAATCTTTATGTTTGCAGGCAGAAAATTCGCCGCCTTCCTCTTCGATATGGATGGCACGGTGCTCAATTCGATTGCTTCGGCCGAGCGGGTCTGGGCAGCGTGGGCGCTTAGGCACGGTCTCGACGTCGAAGCCTTCCTGCCGACGATCCACGGCGTGCGCGCGGTCGAGACCATCACCAGGCTGGCGCTTCCCGGTGTCGACCCGGTCCACGAGGCGCATGTGCTGTTGCAGGCCGAATCGGACGATGTCGAAGGCGTGCTGCCGATCGCCGGCGCCGTGCCGTTCCTCAACGCGCTGCCGCCCGAGCGCTGGGCGATCGTCACCTCGGCGCCGCGCCCGCTGGCGCTGCTGCGCATGCAGGCGGCTGGCATCCCGGTTCCGGCGCTGATGGTCGCGGGCGAGGATGTTTCGCACGGCAAGCCGGCGCCCGACTGTTTCCTGCTGGCGGCAAAACGCCTCGGCGTCGATATCGGCGACTGCCTGGTCTTCGAGGACGCGCCGGCCGGCATCGCGGCGGCCGAGGCGGCAGGAGCGTCGGTGATGGTGATCAGCGCCACCCACCAGCACCCAATGGCGACGCCGCATAGCGCGATTGCCGGCTACGACGCTGTAGGCATCGCCGTCGATGACAGGGGCTGGATGACCTTGGAGCCGCAGCGCAGCGCGGCCTGAGGAATTGAGGAATTGAGGAATTGAGGAACATCGGGCGCTGCGAGCCTTTTCTTCAACTCTTCAGTTCCCCGGTTCCCCAGTTCTTCTGTTCCCGAACTCCTAGAAATCGCTGGTCAGACCTTTGACCTCCCAGTCGCCGTAGCGGCCGGGTTCCTTGCCGCCGCGGCCGCCGATTTCCTTGGGCAGCGCAGCTTCCTTCTGGCGATACTCGTCACGGCGCGCCTTGGCCTCGGCCAGCGCGCGGCGGGCGGCGGGTGTCAGGTCCTTCGGAGGCGCCGCGCCATCCGGATCGGCGTCGGCTTTGCTGGTTTCGTCGGTCATGCGATAGTTCCGGCGGATTGAAACGAGAGGCGGCGTTTCCCATCATATAGCGATGATGACACCCGGATCGACCCCTTTTTGCCACGGCCGCAAACGGAGCAGACGATGAGCACGCTACGCACCGCCATGCTACTTGCCGCGATGACGGCGCTGTTCATGGGCGTCGGCTTTCTGATCGGCGGCACCGGCGGCATGATGATCGCCTTCCTGGTCGCCGCCGGCACCAACCTGTTCAGCTACTGGAACGCCGACAAGATGGTGCTGTCGATGAACCACGCCGTCGAGGTCGACGCCAGGAATGCGCCCGAATTTTACGCCATCGTCGAGGCGCTGGCCAAGCAGGCCGGCCTGCCGATGCCGAAGACCTATCTGATCGACAACCCGCAGCCCAACGCCTTCGCCACTGGCCGCAATCCCGAGAACGCCGCCGTCGCGGCCTCGACCGGCCTGCTGGAGCGCCTTTCGCATGAGGAAGTGGCGGCGGTCATGGCGCATGAGCTCGCCCACATCCAGCACCGCGATACGCTGACCATGACCATCGTCGCCACGCTCGCCGGCGCCATCTCGATGCTCGGCAATTTCGCCTTCTTCTTCGGCGGCAGCCGCGACAACAACAATCCGTTCGGCTTCGTCGGCGTGCTGGTGGCGATGCTGGTCGCGCCCTTCGCCGCCATGATCGTGCAGATGGCGGTCAGCCGCACGCGCGAGTACGAGGCCGACCGACGCGGCGCCGAAATCGTCGGAAATCCGCTTTGGCTGGCATCAGCGCTTGACAAGATCGCTCGCGGCGCAGAACGCATCCGCAACCCGGATGCCGAACGCAACCCCGCGACCGCGCATCTCTTCATCATCAATCCCCTGCACGGCGAGCGCATGGACAGCCTGTTTTCGACCCACCCGAACACCGACAACCGCATCGCCGCGCTGCAGGCGATGGCGCGCGACATGGCCGGCAGCCAGCCGGCGCCCCGCCAGATGCCGACGCCCGAGCCCACCGAAGATCTGCATTCCGATGGCCAGCAAGGCCCATGGGGCAGGCCGGCGCGGCCTGAGCCGCCGGCCGAACCGGCACAGCCAAAGCCCAACCCGTGGGGCCGCAACCCGACCGGACCCAAAGGTCCGTGGTCGTGAGCGAAGCCAGAGGCCGGCCCGCACATTCAGGCAATCGTGAAGACAATGCAGGCGAGCCCGTCGCCGGTCTTGCCGCGCGCAAGGCGGCGGCGCGGCTGCTTGCCGCTGTCATCAATGCGCGCACGCCGCTCGACGGGCTGACCGACCACGAGAACGGCCATCCGCAATACAAGGCGCTCGACCTGCGCGACCGTGGCCTGGTGCGCGCCATACTGGTCACCGCGCTGCGCTACCGCATGACGATTGCCGGGCTTCTGGCCAAGCGCCTCGAAAAGCCGCTGCCACCCAACGCCACGGCTCTGTCGCACATCCTCCATGTCGCAGCGGCGCAGATCCTGTTCCTCGACATTCCCGACAGCGCCGCCGTCGATCTTGCCGTGACACACGCCAAGTCAGATCCCCGCACGCAGCGCTTTTCCGGCCTCGTCAACGGCGTGCTGCGCACGTTGGCACGCGCCAAGGAAACCGAACTGCCGGCAGCCCTCGCCGCCACCGACGAAGCGCCAAAGTGGTTCTCGGATAGGCTGAAGGCCACCTATGGCGCCGACAAGACGAAGCAGATTCTCGCTGCTCACCGGGTCGAGGCGCCGGTCGACTTCACCGTCAAGGCCGATCCCGAACTCTGGGCTGAAAAGCTCGGCGGCATGGTGCTGCCGACCGGCACGATCCGGGTGGAAAAGCTCAGCGCCTCCGTCACCGAACTGCCCGGCTTCGGCGAAGGCGCCTGGTGGGTTCAGGACGCCGCCGCCAGTTTTCCGGCGCGGCTGTTCGGCGATGTCAAAGGACTGCGCGTCGCCGACCTCTGCGCCGCCCCGGGCGGCAAGACCGCCCAGCTGATCCTTGCCGGCGCAAAGGTCACCGCTGTCGACACCTCGAAGAACCGGCTGGCGCGGCTCACGCAGAACCTCGAACGGCTCGGCCTGTCGGCGGAAATCGTCCAGGCCGATTTGCTGAAATACCAGCCGGCGGAGCTGTTCGACGCCGTGCTGCTCGACGCGCCCTGCTCTTCCACCGGCACGGTGCGGCGGCATCCCGACGTGCCGTGGACGAAGACCATGGCCGACGTCGAAAAGCTTGCCGACCTGCAGGCAAGGCTGCTCGCCCGCGCCGTCACCTTGGTCAAACCGGGCGGTCGGATTGTTTTTTCCAACTGCTCGCTCGACCCGATCGAAGGCGAAGATCTTTATCGCGTCTTTCTGGCCGGAAACAAAACCATCGCCGACGATCCATTGCAGCCGGGCGAGATCGACGGCATCGATGCTTTCCTGACCAGCCAGGGCACGCTGCGCACCACACCGGCCGATCTCGATCTCGGCGCGCCCGGCATTTCCGGCCTGGACGGCTTCTTCGCCGCCCGCATGCGGCGCGCGGCCTAGGGTCGTCGGCTCAGGTTGTGAACTGCAAACTCCGGAATCTATGCCGTGGCCTATGTTCGATTGCGCTGTTCGGCCGACCGCAAAACTTTTGCTGGGCGAGTTTCGTTCTCTCTACAACTGCAAGACAACACCGGATTGCAGCCTTTACCCCCGGAAATCGCACGACTTTTTTCGGGGTTGACCGGCCGCCGGCAGCGTGAAGCCCTTCACGTCGGCCGAATTCGACTTCGCATAAGTTCTTGAATCATATAAGCTTGTGCTTGGGAAGTGGACGACGAGGAGGGGTTTTGGCACTGGCTGCCGGCAGTACGACACGTCTGTGGACGCTTGTCGCTAAGGAGTTTTGGCGCAAGACGCGCCGGCGCCTGCGGGCAGGGCCAGTCTATCGCTGGCGCTATTCCGGACGCACGCCGGAGCGCGTCCTGATTGCGCCGCCGGATCTCAGGCTCGCCGACCCGCAGATCGCGCTCGAAATCTATTACGGCCGCTATCCGCTGTCGGGCCATCTGGTCGAGACCGGCGGCAAATCGCCGTTCCAGATCGACGTTGCCAATCGTGGCTGGGTGAAAACGCTGCACGGTTTCCGCTGGCTGCGCCACATGCGCGCCGCCGGCACCGAGCTGGCCGCAGCCAACGCCCGCGCGCTGGTTTCCGACTGGATCGCCATGCACGGCAACCAGATATCCGGCATCGCCTGGGAGCCCGGCACCACCGCCAAGCGCGTCATCGCCTGGCTGCAACATTCCTCGGTTGTCCTACAAGGCGCCGAATTTCCGTTCTATCGCGCCTTTCTGAAATCGCTCGCCGTGCAGATCCGCTATCTGCGCTCGATGGCGCGCGAAATGCCGGATGGCAAGGACAGGCTGCGCGCCCGCATCGCGCTTGCCTTCGCCGCGCTGTCGCTGCCGGCGCCGGCCTCGGCATTGCGCGGCGCCACCCGCAATCTGGCGGAAGAACTCGACCGCCAGATCCTTCCCGACGGCGGCCATATTTCGCGCAACCCGATGGCGGTGCTGGAACTGCTTGCCGACCTTCTGCCGCTGCGCCAGACCTATGCCAACCAGGCCGAAACGCCACCGGCAGCCCTTATGGGTGCCATCGACCGCATGCTGCCGGCGCTACGCTTCTTCCGTCACCAGGACGGCAGCCTCGCCCGCTTCAACGGCATGGGCGCAACCATCCACGACCGCATCGCCACCATATTGCGCCACGACGACACCGCCGGCGCACCGCTGCTGCATGCACCGCATTCCGGCTATGAGCGGCTGTCTATGGGCGGCGTGACTGTCATTGCCGATACCGGCGCGTCGCCACCCATCGACGTCTCCAACGCTGCGCATGCCGGTTGCCTGGCCTTCGAACTGTCCTCGGGCCGCCAGCACTATGTCGTCAATGCCGGTATCGACACCTATGGCGCCGCCGAATTCCGGCCTCTGGCCCGCGCCACCGCGGCGCATTCGACCGCCACCATCAACGACACCTCGTCGGCGCGCTTTTCCCATTCGCTGCGCGTCAACGACTTGCTCGGCACCCCATTGCTCGGTGGCCCGCAGCATGTGCCGTGCAAGCGCATCGACCAGAAAGGCGCGCAAGGCTTCATCGCCCGCCATGACGGCTACGTCCAGCGCTTCGGCTTCCAGCATGAGCGTGAGCTGAAACTGTCGAGCGAGGGCAATGTGCTTGCCGGACGGGACCGCTTCCTGCGCCCCGGCGGTGCGGCGATCCGCAACAATGGCCGCGACTTCGTCGTGGTGCGCTTCCACATTCATCCCGACATCAACCTGCTGCAAGACGAGCATGACCGCCTGGTGCTGACCGCCGACGAGGCCGACACCTGGGTGTTCACCTGCACCGAGGTGGCGCCGGAGGTGGAGGAATCGATCTATTTCGCCGGCCTCGGCGGTCCGCGCCGCAGCCGCCAGATCGTGCTTGCCTTCAAGGCCTCGGAGATTGCCGAGGTGCATTGGCAGCTGACGCGCACCGGCATCGCAGGCTACCCCGAGAACAACTGAGCGTCGTCGCCGGCACCGGCTTGATAGAGCTTCCGGCTTGATTTCCTGACCTTATGTGCTACGGCCCGGCAACGCTCTCCAATCAGCCCTGAAAGGCCGCCAGCCCATGGCCGTCGCCGCCAAGAACATTCCGGCACCTGACCTCGTTCCGGTCCGCCGCGCCCTGCTTTCCGTTTTCGACAAGACCGGCCTGATCGACTTCGCCAAAGGCCTGGCTGCGGCCGGCATCGAGCTGGTGTCGACCGGCGGCACGGCAAAAGCGATCGCCGAAGCGGGGCTGGCCGTGCGCGACGTTTCCGAGCTGACCGGCTTTCCCGAGATCATGGACGGCCGCGTCAAGACGCTGCATCCGTCGGTGCATGGCGCGCTGCTCGGCGTGCGCGACGATCCCGAACATGCAAAGGCCATGCACGATCACGGCATCGAGCCAATCGATCTCCTCGTGTCCAATCTCTACCCGTTCGAGGAGGTCCGCCGCTCCGGCGCCGACTATGCCGCGATCGTCGAGAACATCGACATTGGCGGTCCGGCGATGATCCGCGCCTCGGCCAAGAACCACGCCTATGTCGCCATCGTCACCGATCCCGGCGACTACGCCTCGGTGTTGAATGCGCTGGAAATGAACATCGGCTCGCTGTCGCTGGATTTCCGCAAGAAGCTGGCAGCCAAGGCCTTTGCCCGCACTGCTAGCTACGACGCAGCGATCTCCGGCTGGTTCGCCGAGACGCTGGAGATCGAGCACCCGACCTGGCGCGCTTTCGGCGGCCGGCTGGAGAGCGTCATGCGCTATGGCGAGAACCCGCATCAGGGCGCCGGCTTCTACGTCAATGGCGACAAGCGGCCGGGCGTCGCCACGGCCCGCCAGTTGCAGGGCAAGCAGCTGTCCTACAACAACATCAACGACACCGACGCCGCCTTCGAACTGGTCGGCGAGTTCGATCCCAACCGCTGCGCCGCGGTTGCGATCATCAAGCACGCCAACCCGTGCGGCGTCGCCGAAGGCGCTTCGCTGACGGCGGCCTATGCAAGGGCGCTGGCTTGCGATCCGGTCTCGGCCTTTGGCGGCATCGTCGCCATGAACCGCATCCTCGATGCCGAGGCGGCGGAGGAGATCGTCAAAACCTTCACAGAAGTGATCATTGCGCCGAACGCTTCGGAAGACGCCATCCGTATCGTTGCCGCCAAGAAGAATTTGCGCCTGCTGGTCACTGGCGGCCTGCCCGATCCGCGCGCTGCCGGCACCACGGTGAAGTCCGTCGCCGGCGGTATGCTCGTCCAGAGCCGCGACAATGCGGTGGTCGACGATCTCGAACTCAAGGTGGTGACCAGGCGCGCGCCGACAGCGGCTGAGATGGCCGATCTCAAATTCGCCTTCCGCATCGCCAAGCACGTCAAGTCGAACGCAATTGTCTACGCCAAGGACGGCGCCACCGTCGGCATCGGCGCCGGCCAGATGAGCCGCGTCGATTCCTCGCGCATCGCCGCCCGCAAGGCGCTCGACGCGGCGGAAGCGGCTGGCCTGGCGGAGCCGCTGACCAAAGGCTCGGTGGTTGCCTCCGATGCCTTCTTCCCCTTCGCCGATGGGCTGATCTCAGCCATCGAAGCCGGAGCCACCGCCGTCATCCAGCCCGGCGGCTCGATGCGCGACGAAGACGTCATCGCCGCCGCCGATGAGCATGGCATCGCGATGGTGTTTACCGGGGTCAGGCACTTCAGGCATTAGCCGCCTCTTCCCCTTCTCCCCTTGTGGGAGAAGGTGGATCGGCGCGCAGCGCCGAGACGGATGAGGGGTGCGCGACGGAACGGGACGGTGGTGATTTCGAACTTGTCGCCAAGCTGGAACACCCTTCATCCGACCTCGCTTCGCGAGGCCACCTTCCCCCACAAGGGGGGAAGGAAGAACGCAGTCACCCCACTGGCTGATCAGCCGGATACGGCGTCCAGATCAATATCGCGATGCCGACGCCCAAAAACAGCACGATCGCCGCCATACCGAGCCGCGCCGAGCCGCTGGCGAGCGTGATCGACGCCACCATGAACGGCGCCAGGAAACTGGTCGCCCTTCCGGCGAGCGCATAGATGCCGAAATAGCGGCCGGACTCGGCAGCGGTCACGCTGCGCGCCATATAGGAGCGCGACGATGCCTGCACCGGCCCGAAGGCCAGCCCGATCAACAAGCCGTAGAATATGTAGGCCTTTTCCGCCGCCGTGCCGAACAGGCCGCCGCTATCGGCTCCCGGCATCATCCAGGCGCCGAACAGCGTGTAGCCCGGTCCGGTCGAAACGATGCCGATGGTGGCGAGGCTGAGCATGACGAGCGAAATCATCACGATGGTCTTGGAGCCGAGCGCGGTGTCGAGACGCGCGGCAACCAGGCAACCGACGATAGCGACGACATTGAGGATGATGCCGAACATGCCGATCTCGGTGATCGACCAGTGGAACATCGCCGCCGCAAATGTGCCGCCCAGGGCGAGCAGCGCGTTGACGCCGTCCTGATAGATCATGCGAGCGACAAGGAAGCGAAGGATGCCACTGCGCTGGCGCACTTCGGTCAGTGTCGACTTCAGCTCCGACAGGCCTTCGCGGACCGCCGGCACGATCGGAATGCCTTTGATGGCGTCCGGCGTGCACAAGAACATCGGCAGGATGAATAGGAAATACCAGCCGGCCGACAGCGGCCCGGTGGCGCGTGCGTCCTCGCCGAGTTTCGGGTCGAGCCCGAACAGCGGGTCGATGCCGATGATCGTCTTGCCGGTCTCCGCCGAACCCGCCAGGCAGGTGACGACAAAGATCAGCGCGATCATGCCGCCGAGATAGCCGAGGCCCCAGGCCATATTCGAGATGTGGCCGATCTCGCTCTTCGGCACCAGGCGCGGCATCATCGAATCGTTGAACACGGTCGAGAATTCCGCCGCCACTGAAGCCAGTGAGAAGAACAGCACCACCAGGAAAAGGTTCGAACCGGGAGCGGCGAACCACAGCAGGCAAAGGCTGATGATCTTGATCGAGGCGAAGAAGGCGATCCATGGCTTGCGAGGGCCGGTCTGGTCGGCAATCGAACCGAGGATCGGCGACAAGACGGCGATGACCAGGCCCGCGGCGGCGATGCCATAACCCCAGGCGGCCTGTCCGCTTTCGGGATCGCTGGCCATGCGCGAGACGAAGTAAGGGCCGAAGATAAAGGTGGTGACGACGGTGAAGAAAGGCTGCGCCGCCCAGTCGAACAGCATCCATCCCCAGATGCCGCGTCCCGATGCCCGCTGCACTGTTTCTACCGCCGCCATGCTGAAGGTCCCTGCTCCGCCCGTATCGGGCGCCATGTCTGCATGTTTCCGGTGCTCATGCAATTAACAAGCCCCGCGCTGCCCCACCTCATTGCTCTCGGGTTCCTCGCCCCCCACGGAGTGGGGGAGAGCGACTATCTGGGGGGTCAAGTTGCATTTGCGAACTCACTTCTCGCGCCGCGTGCTTTTGCATTGAGGATGACGAGAAGTTTTCTGGCAAGCGCGATGCGGATGAGCATTTTGGGCTTTCCCGCCAGTTGCAACCTTTGAG
>NZ_JBWLUX010000035.1:0-69504 GCF_057784315.1 Mesorhizobium sp. CNPSo 4684
CTCAACATGCTCGGCCGCGCCAAGAAGGTGTCGATCTCCAAGGAGAACACCACCATCGTCGACGGCGCCGGCAAGAAGGCCGAGATCCAGGGCCGCGTTGCCCAGATCAAGCAGCAGATCGAAGAGACCACGTCGGACTACGACAAGGAGAAGCTGCAGGAACGTCTCGCGAAGCTCGCGGGCGGCGTTGCGGTGATCCGCGTCGGCGGCGCGACGGAAGTCGAAGTCAAGGAAAAGAAGGACCGCGTCGATGACGCCCTCAACGCGACCCGCGCGGCCGTGGAAGAAGGCATCGTTGCCGGCGGTGGCGTGGCCCTGCTGCGCGCTTCGCTGGCCATCACCGTTACCGGCGTCAATTCCGACCAGACCGCGGGCATCGCCATTGTGCGACGTGCTCTGCAGGCTCCGGCCCGCCAGATCGCCTCGAACGCCGGTGCGGAAGCTTCGATCGTTGCTGGCAAGATCCTCGACAACAAGGGCGCGACCTTCGGCTACAACGCCCAGACCGGCGAATATGGCGACATGATCGCCATGGGCATCCTCGACCCGATGAAGGTCGTGCGCACAGCACTCCAGGACGCGGCTTCGGTCGCCGGCCTGCTCGTCACCACCGAAGCCATGATCGCGGAGGCTCCGAAGAAGGAGTCGGCTGGCGGCGGCATGCCTGGCGGCATGGGCGGCGGTGGCATGGGCGGCGGTGGCATGGGCGGCATGGGCGGCATGGACTTCTAAGGTCCACGCAACTCGACGATCACTGAGGGGCGGCAAGCAATGCCGCCCTTCGCGCCCATTGCGCCGGTTTCGGCGGCTTTCAAGCCGGGGTATGCCCGCCAAGGGTTGTGCTCTTTTTTGCTGGGCTGGCTTTGCCGTTGGGCAGTGGCTGCGCGCGCAGCGATGACGGTACGGTATTATTCCGAGACCACTTGATTCCAACTACTCTTTGACAAAGAACCCCCACGTCTGCAGCAGCAACCGATCGAAACCAGCGTGTTTCCGGTTGCGCCATAGGAGCCAGAAAGGCTCGAACTGCGCCGTGCGGCAGGTCACAAGACATCAAACAGGCGCGCATCACGGTCGCCAGTGTTACGCTCTCTTCTTCCGAGCCGCATAAGCCGCTGGTCTGCAAGAACGTCAGCCAGCCCGGCAAGCAACACCGTGTGCTTTGCAAATAGGACCTTGGGCTTCGCCAGAATTTCCACCATCAGAGCGTCGCGCCGTCTTCCCGGATCAGGTTGTCATGCGGTAACTGTTCGCAAAAGGGCTCTCTCGAAGGGCGTGCGACACCGCTGTTTTGGCGTCCTCTGCGCGTCGCCCCTGAACAGGCTGATCCGCGGCAGCATAGGAAAGGGCTGTCGTGACGGGCCGCGCGGCTTGACGACTTATGGATCCTGTAAACCGCGATCGTGCTGGGGCAGCATCCGCACCGACAGCGCCAGCGTCTCTCAGCGGAAAAAGCCCGCCACTCTAGACGGGAGAGTGGCGGGCTTTTTGCAGTGGTACTCGAACTGAATACGCGTTCCCACTGACATTAGCTGTGGATAATTAAGGCAGCATTAACGCGCAAAATCGGGCCATCTAAATCGATCCGAATGCAAGATGCGGCGGGCGCGGAGGGTCCGGCCCTGAGCTGCTGTCGACGACGAATCCATAGCGCGCGAGCTGTCAGAAAATCCGCGCTTGACGTTACGTAAGGTCCCATGTTTTTCGAGGTACTGGGGACGACTTCCAGTCCTAGTCCAGGCGACGAAAATGAGGCAGCGATGGTGGCTGGCGAACCTAACGACGTGCGCGTCAAACGTCGCGGTGGGGGATGGGCCGTTCATATTGTTGAGGACGGCAAACTGACGGTTCATCGGTTCAGCACACAGTGTCCCGCTGAGAATTTCGCCGATGGCCAACGAGCCAGGCTCGGCCTTCCTAGCAAGCCACCGATTGACGAAATCTGATATCTTTACCGAATTGGGGAGACGTCGGATAGCTGGTGAATCGCTGGCCCGGCGCGAAGGGTCTTTTCAATGCTGCTTGCGGCCGTTCGGCTGCCCATATTTGCGATCTCGCGAAAGCCCGCCGTATCGAAAGGCCACGGGACTCGTCCTTTCGAAACCGGAGGGTCAGCGGCTCGGGCAGGTTTAGATACTCTCTTAGCGCCGAGTAAGTTGCAACGGGGGAGAGGCCTGCACATATGTGGAGGCCAAGTCACGCTCCGGAGACCAGGGCAGGAATGGCCAAAGCCTCACCCGCTTCGTCAAGGATCGAGAAACTGTAACGGCCATCGGCGTCGAGATCGACGGAGTAGCTCAGGCGGTCGAGTATGTTGTTGTCCTGGTCGAACGTAACGATCCGCGGCTTCAGCGACGTAATGTGCGCTTCGTCCAGGTAGATGGAGTTGCAGACAATGATCTGGTCGTCCGGCTGGCAGGTACGGGCGGCCGCACCGTTGAGGATACAGCATCGTGAGCCGCGCTCGCCCAGAATGACATAGGTCGAGATCCGCGCGCCGGAGTTCTTGTTCCATATCTCCACGAATTCCATGGGCAGGATCCCGGCTTCTTCGCAGTGGTCAGGGTCGAGCGTTATCGAACCGTGGTAGTTGAGGTTTGCTTCGGTGACGTGGATGCCGTGTAGCTTGCCGGCGACTAGTTTTCGCATTGATCCGTTGTCCTATCCATCGTGAATGACCCGTCCTTATGCAACCCATGCCTGGCTAAATTCCAACGATGAGTGCACCGCCGCTGAGACCCGCACCCGCTGCCGCCAGCAGGATTTTCTCGCCCGGCCGAAACGGCTCCGTTTGATGGGCGAGCGACAGAGAAAGTGGAATCGTCGCGGCGGAAGAGTTGCCGTACTCGGCGATCGTCTTGACGATCGCATGATCGGCAATGCCCAGGTTTCGCCCGACCGCATCGAAAATCCGAGCATTGGCCTGATGTGGCACGAACCTGCCGACATCTTGTGGTTGGACTCCGGCAGCGGCAAGCGCGCTTATCGAGCAATCAGTCATCATCTCGACCGCCTTAGCGAACACTTCGCGGCCGTCGGTCATCGTCATGAGGGTTTGCCCGAGATCCAGGCCGCCACGGAACGGGATGTTGCTTCCACCCGCCGGGATCTGGATCAGCCCGTAGCGCGAGCCATCCGAATCCACGGAAGCGCCGAGAATCCCCCGATCGGCATCCTCGCACGGACCAATCACCACGGCGCCGGCGGCATCGGCGAAAAGAACCGAGCTTGCGCGCTCGGCCGGATTGATGCGGCGGCTGAGGATGTTGGCGGCAATGACAAGGCTCGCCTTGCCGTGTAGGCGGGTGAAGCCGTCCGCGAACATCAGCGCATAGATGAAGCCGGCGCAAGCGCCGGTCAGGTCGATCGCGCCCGCACGCCCCAGCCCAAGCCGATGCGCGACCAGCGGCGCACTGGGCGGCAGGAGATGATCGGGTGTCGAAGTGGCGAGCAACAGCAGGCCGATGTCGCTTCGGTCAATAGCGGCGTTCGCCAGCGCCATCTCGCCCGCCTGCGTGGCAAGGCCCGACAGCGTGTCTTCATCTGTCGCCCAGAAGCGCGAACGAATTCCGGTGCGCCGCTCGATCCAACCAGGTTCGAGCCCGAGATTGTTCTCGATCTCGGCATTCGCCACTTTGCGCCCAGGCGCATGATGGCCAAACCCGAAAATGCGCGACGATCGGTTCACGGCCTCGAGCCAAAGCGTTCGCCGGCCTCCTCGATGGCGTCATAGAGTCCGTCGAGCTCATCGCCGGTGATGCAATAGGGCGGCAGAAGATAGAGGACATTGCCGAGCGGGCGCACGAGCAGGCCTCGCTCGAGGAAGAATGCGCGCAGCTTCGGACCGATCTCGGCGAGGTAGCCGGCTGAGCCGGCGCGCAAATCGAGTGCTGCGATCGTGCCCGTCGCCCGGCTGTCGGTGAAGCGAGGGTTGTCCCGAAAGCGTTGAAGCCCGGCGGCCTGTCGCGCGCTCAGGGCCGCGATACGCTCGGCCACCGGTTCGTCATGCCAGATCTCGACATTGGCGAGTGCGGCCGCGCAGGCTATCGGATTGGCCGTGTAGGAGCTCGAGTGGAAAAACGTCCTTTTGCGGTCCGTCGAATAGTGGGCGTGGAAGATGGCATCGGTGGCAAGCGTGGCGGCCAGCGGGATCACGCCGCCCGTCAGCCCTTTCGAGGTGCAAAGGATGTCCGGAGAGATGGACGCCTGCTCGCAGGCGAACATGCTGCCGGTGCGCCCCCAGCCGGTCATCACCTCGTCGGCGATCAAGAGCGTACCGGAGGCTTCGGCGATCTTCTTCAATTCGGTGAGAACCCAGGCCGGATACATCAGCATGCCACCGGCGCCGAGCACCAGCGGCTCGACAATCAGCGCGGCCGCGTGCCGGTCACGGGAGACTGCCTCGAACCGATCCAGCGTCTCCTGCTCTCGCCCGGCGGCCGGGAAGGGGATGGTGTCGACCTCGAACAGCAAGGGCTCGTAGGCGGCGTTGAACACGCCGCGGGCACCGACGCTCATCGTGCCGATCGTGTCGCCGTGATAGCTGTGCTCCATGACGACAATGCTCGAACGCGGCGCGCCAATGTTGCGGAAATAGCCGAGCGCCATCTTCAGCGCGACCTCGACGGAGGTCGAGCCGCTGTCGGAATAGAACACCCAGTCGAGTCCAGGTGGTGCGAGGCCGACAAGTGCGCTCGCCAGGCGCTCGGCCGGCTCGTGGGTGAAGCCGGCAAAGATGATCTGGTCTAGGCTCGCCGCGGTCGTCTCGATGGCCTTGATGATGCGGGGATGGCGGTGGCCGTGGGTGACGACCCACCAGGAGGAAATGGCATCCAGGATGCGCGTGCCGTCGGCCTTGTGGAGGTAGGCGCCTTCCGTCCGGACGATTTCAGGGATCGCCTTCTCGAGCGCGTGCTGTGTGAAGGGGTGCCAGACACTGGACTGCGACATTATTCGCCTCCTGCGATCGCTGTGAGGTCGAAGCCGGCAACCATCGCATCCCTCAGCGTCTCACTCGTCAGGGGGTCAACGTGTGGCAGCCTGCCAAGCTGCCGCACGCCGCCGAATTCCACGATTGTCCTTTGCGTATCGGCCATTTCATCGCCGATGAAGGCGACGCCAAGGAGCGGGATTGAGCGGACCCGCAGCGCCTCGATCGACAGCAGGGTGTGGTTGATCGTGCCGAGTGTGGTGCGGGCACACAAAATGACCGGCAGCTTCCACTCAGCGAAGATGTCAATGAAGCTTGTGCGCCGGTTGAGTGGCACCATAAGCCCACCCGCGCCCTCGATAACCAGCGGCGTCGGCAGGACCGGAAAGGTAAGATCGGCAGCCTTGATCGCGACACCGTCGATCTCGGCCGAACGATGCGGCGACAGCGGGCTTCGTAACCTGTAGGCTTCCGGCAGCACGCGCTCCGACGGCAGGCCGGCAAGCCGTACAACGACCTCACTGTCAGTCTCGTCGTCGAGGCCCGATTGCACCGGTTTCCAATAGAATCCGTCGAGCTGGCCGGCGAGCCCGGCCGCAAACACGGTCTTGCCAATTCCGGTGTCCGTTCCGGCGATGACGATGCGTTGGGTCATATCGCCCCCGGCCGTGTTTGCGCCAACGCCTCGACGAGCGTCTCGACCATGGCGCAAATGTCCGGCATATCGACGTTGAGCGTCAGCGAAATGCGCAGCCGCGATGTGCCCTCTGCCACAGTCGGCGGACGAATGCCGCGTATGTCGAAGCCGCGCGCCTGCAGTTCTGCTGCCACCGCCATGGTGCGCCTGTTATCCCCGATGACAAAGGGCTGGATCTGCGACCCGCTGGGCTTCACGCCGCAGCGGTCGGCCAGTTGGCGGCCCGCGAAGGCAACGCGTTCCTGCAACTGAATACGGCGCATAGGCTCGTCCGACAGCATGGCGAGCGCTTCGCGGACCGCGACTGCCATCAGCGGCGATGGCGCGGTGGCGTAGATGAATGGCCGGCACCGATTGATGATGTAGTCGCACAGCGTTCGCGGCGCTGTGACCAGCGCACCGGACGCGCCGAGGGCCTTGCCGCATGTGTGGAGCGCGACGATGTTGTCACGGCCCTCGAATGCCGCGGCCAGCCCCCGACCGTCCGGTCCCCAGACGCCGGTGGCATGGGCTTCGTCGACGAGGATGAAAGCCTCGCGCCGATTGGCCAGCGCGACCAGACTTTCTAGCGGCGCATAATCGCCATCCATGCTGTAGAGGCTCTCGACCGCGATCCAGGCGCGCCCGACGCCGCCGTCTGCGCGCCAGCGGGTGATCGCAGCATCGAAGGCATCGACATCGTTATGCGCTGCCAGCTTGAACTCGGCGCGTCCGGCCTGCGCCCCCTCATGCATGCTGGCATGGGCAAGCTCATCGAGGACCAAAAGGTCGCCCTTCTGCGGCAGGGCTGTCAGCAGGGCAAAGTTGGCGATGTAGCCGCCGCCGAAGAATAGCGCGCGTTCGGCCCCGAAGAACGTTGCCGCCTCTGCCTCTAGTTCCTCATGCTCGGGCGCGTTGCCGCGCAGCAGCCGAGATCCTGTGGCGCCGACCGGCGTACCGCGGGCAATGGCGGCCGCGACCGCGTCGCCGAGCCTTTTGCTGCCCGCATGCCCCAGATAGTCGTTCGACGAGAAGTCGAGACCGGCGCGCGGCGCAAGCTGCCGCAGCCGGTCCCTGCGCGCCAGCCCCTGCAGGGTTGCCTCGTAGCGGGCCAGCGGTGCCCCGTTCATTGCGCCTCAAGTTCCATCGGCTCGATGCCGAGACGCCGGAACAGCAGCGTGTCCTTGTCCTCGCCTGGATTGTCGGCGGTGAGCAGCGTGTCGCCGACGAAGATCGAATTGGCGCCCGCAAAGAAGCACAGCGCCTGCATCTCGTCGGTCATGCCGGTGCGGCCGGCGGAAAGGCGGACATGCGATTTAGGCATCATGATGCGCGCCAGCGCGATCACGCGCACAAACTCGATCGGATCGATCTGCCCGGCGTGGGCAAGCGGGGTACCCGCGATCGGGATAAGCATGTTGATTGGAACGCTCTCGGGATGTTCAGGCAAGTTGGCAAGAGTGACGAGCATATCGATGCGATCCATCGGCTCCTCACCCATGCCGACGATGCCGCCACAGCAGACCTTGATGCCGGATTGGCGCACGTTCTCAAGTGTCTCAAGCCGATCGGCAAAGCTGCGTGTGCTGATCACCTCGCTATAGTAGCGTTCCGAGGTATCAATGTTGTGGTTGTAGTAGTCCAGCCCCGCCTGCTTCAGTCTAATGGCCTGCTCACGATCAAGCATGCCCAGCGTCATGCACGTTTCCATGCCGAGCGCCTTGACGCCTTCGACCATGGCCACTACCGCATCCATGTCGCGCGTCTTGGGATTGCGCCAGGCCGCACCCATGCAGTAGCGGGTGGCGCCGGCGTCACGCGCCTTGGTCGCCTCTGCGATGACGCGCTCCACTTCCATCAGCTTCGAGGCTTTGAGGCCGGTTTCGTGATGCGCCGACTGGCTGCAATAGCCGCAATCTTCCGGGCAGCCACCTGTCTTGATGCTGAGCAGTCGGCTGAGCTGAACTTTGTTCGGATCGAAATTCTGGCGGTGAACGGTCTGCGCGAGGAAGAGCAGATTGTTGAAAGGTGCGTCGTGAAGTCCCCGAGCCTTCTCCAGGGTCCACATCCCGCCATCAGCGCATTGTGTCCGCGGCGTCGTGTAAGTCGGATTAGTGTCGTGCATATCCGTCCTTTTTTCCTGGCTCTTCACTTGCCCAAGCTTCTTCGTCCGATTGATACCGCTTCGATTTACAGTCGATCCCCGACCGGTTGGTGGCGATCACGGCGAGTAATAGTCCAGTCCGATGTCGAGAATCGGCGCGCTATGGGTCAGCCACCCGATGGACATCAGGTCGACGCCAGTGGCCGCGATGACGGGCGCGGTTGAAGCGGTGATCCGGCCCGACGCCTCCGTGATCGCCCGGCCGGCAACCATGGTCACAGCCTGGCGAAGCTCATCGATCGGCATGTTGTCGAGCAGGACGGCGTCTGGGGCGAGCGAGAGGGCTTCTTCCAACTGGGCCAGCGTGTCGACCTCGACTTCGATCTTGACGAGATGGCCTATGCTCTCTCTCGCGCACTTGATGGCGGGGCGGATGCCGCCGGCAACCGCGATGTGGTTGTCCTTGATCAGGACGGCGTCGTCGAGGCCGAAGCGGTGATTGGCGCCGCCGCCAGCACGCACGGCGTATTTTTCGACCACCCGCAACCCGGGCGTCGTCTTGCGGGTGCAGGTGATCTTGGCGCGGTGCTCGCCAACCGCTCCGACAATCGAAGCGGTTGCCGTGGCAATGCCGCTCAAATGGCACAAGAAATTCAGCGCCGTGCGTTCAGCGGTAAGAATGGCCCGGGTCGGACCACTCACCGATGCAATTATCTCCCCTTGAGCAACTCTGCTGCCGTCGGCTCGGTTCACATCTAGCTTGATATTTTGGTCGATCAACTTGAAGGCGAGGCTCACCAGATCGAGCCCGGCGACAACACCGTGCTCGCGTGCCGCCAGCACGGTTGTGGCGTGGTGATATTTCGCTACGGTCGCGTCTGTCGTCACGTCACCGCCTCTGCCAAGGTCTTCGAGGAGGGCTGAGCGTACCAGCGGCTCGAGCATCATCGCGGGAAGTGGTGACAGGCTCATCAGGTGGCACTTTCCAGCGTTGGCGAGGGTGTAAGTTCCCGCGCTGCGGCCAAGGCGGCCTCGAGGGTGATCTCGGAGCGTCGTGCAACAGCCGCAGGATGGGGAAAATCCTCGCGGTAATGAGCGCCGCGGCTCTCTCGGCGCCGCAAGGCGGAAATAGCAATCATCAGACCCACAGCAGCCGCATCCGATCCCGCGTCCTGGTTTTCGGCGAGCGGCAACAGCGCCCGTGCGGCCGCTTCCAAGGCTTCGCCGTTGCGCACGATGCCGAGTGCGCGCGACACGAAAGGACGCGCGGGTGCCGGATCGGGTGACGGGTAACTGTCCGCAAACGGTGGCCTTGTTCTGCGAGCAGGCGTTCCGGCCACGCTTTCAGCGACCCAGCGCGCACACACAACGGCCTCCGTCAAGGAATTGCTGGCGAGCCTGTTGGCGCCATGCAGTCCGGTCGAGGCGGCTTCGCCACAGGCCCACAACCCCTTGACCGACGTCTTACCCGAGCCGTCCACGGCGATGCCACCCATGTGATAGTGCTGGGCAGGACGAATAGGAATGAGCTCGCGCACGGGATTGATGCCGTATCCACGACAGGCAGATGCGATTGTGGGGAAGTGTCGGACAAATTCCGCCCCAGGCCGTTGCCGCGCGTCGAGGAAGACCTGATGACCATCTGCCAAATGACTCCAGACCGCGCGTGCAACGATATCCCGTGGCGCGAGTTCGGCGCCCGGCACGCCATCGAGGAAGCGTCGACCTGTCTCATCGATCAGGGTAGCACCTTCGCCGCGGACGGCCTCGCTGACCAGCGCCATAGGGCGTTCGGGGCCATCAAGCGCGGTCGGGTGGAACTGGATGAACTCGAGGTCGGCAAGGACAGCTCCCGCGCGGGCCGCAAGCGCCAAGCCCTGTCCGCAACTGCCCGAAGGATTGGTGGTATCGAAAAACAGCCCGCCGATCCCACCGGTGGCAACGACGACCCGGCGTGAGCCGAAGAAGACAGGTCCTAACGAACAGCTCGCCCAGACGCCTTGGATCGCATTGTCCCTGACAGCCAGACGACGCGCTTCCACGCCCTCAACGACGACAATCGAGGCAGTTGAGCGCACGGCCGCGATCAGCGCACGCATGATCTCACGCCCGCTGCCGTCGCCATGCGCATGAACGATGCGACGCCGGCTGTGCGCGGCCTCCAGGCCGAGACACAATGATCCCTCTGGCGTACGGTCGAACGGAACCCCCAAGCCCGCAAGCCCCTCGATTGCGCTGGGCGCGGCTTGGAGGATGCGGCTCGCCATATCTGGGGCGCACAGACCACCCCCGGCGGCAAGCGTATCGGCCAAGTGCAGATCCGGATCGTCGTCTTGGCCCAAACTTGCAGCCAGTCCCCCCTGAGCCGAGGTGCTCGACGAGTCAGCTCCCAGTAGCGTCCTGGACAGAAGAAGCACCGGCTCCGGCGCTAGTTGAAGCGCGGTCATCAGTCCGGCGATGCCGCCGCCGATGATGATGGGTCGCCCAAAGAAGCTGCGGACACAGGCGCTCAAATTGCCAGCATCCGTTCGACCGCGAGCCGCGCGCGCCCAGCGATGCTGGGCTCGATCGTGACGACATGGCGGTTCTGCTCAAGCGCCATGCGGATGTTGGCGAGCGTGATCCGCTTCATGTGCGGGCACAAATTGCAGGGCCGGATGAAGTCGACTTCTGGATGCGCTACCGCGACGTTGTCGCTCATTGAGCACTCCGTCATCAGCACGACGCGCGACGGCTTTTGCCGTTCGACATAGTCGGACATGGCTGCGGTCGAGCCCGAAAAATCGGCTTCAGCCACAACGTCGGGCGGACATTCAGGATGGGCTAGCACCGTCACGCCGGGATGGTTTTCGCGCAACTCGCGGATATCGGCCGGTGTGAAGCGCTCATGCACTTCGCAATGGCCTTTCCAGGCGATGATCTCAACGTCGGTTTGGGCGGCGATATTGTGGGCCAGATATTCGTCTGGCAACATGATCACCCGGTCAACGCCAAGGGATTCGACGACCGCCTTGGCGTTGCCCGAGGTGCAGCAGATATCCGACTCGGCTTTCACTTCAGCCGACGTGTTGACATAGGTGACGATCGGCACGCCGGGATAGCGGTGGCGCATCAAGCGTACGTCTTGTGCCGTGATCGAATCAGCCAGCGAGCAGCCTGCGCGCAGATCTGGAATGAGCACCGTCTTGTCCGGATTAAGCAGCTTGGCCGTTTCGGCCATGAAATGCACGCCAGCCAGCACGATGACTTGCGCCTCGACCGTCGCAGCCTTGCGGGCCAGCGTCAAGCTGTCGCCGACGATATCGGCCACGCAATGGAAGATCTCAGGCGTCTGATAATTGTGCGCCAGGATGATCGCGTTGCGCTCGCGCTTCAGTGCGAGAATGGCCTCGATGTCCGGGCTGAAAACCGCCCATTCCCCGGGCGGAATGACACGCCAGACGCGCCGATACAGAGACGCCGCCGAAGATAACGCCCCGTTCATGATCGGCGCCCCCAATTATAATCCATTTGACTATAAGGGGTATATATCCACGTTGACTATAAGCGTGTCAACCCTTGGCGACCGGCAATTTTGTGCCGACTATCGCCGTTTCGTCGAGGACCGCGTGGCGGAAGCGATAGAGTCTTGCCGGGCGCCCGCCCGTGTCGACCGAAGTCTCGCCAGTCTCCTCGACCAGCTCCTGCTGCTCTATCAGGCGACGAAAGTTCGGCTTGTTGATCAGCCTGCCGACAAGCGCTTCGACGGTTCGTTGCAGCTGCAGCAAAGTGAAATACTGCGGCATCAGCTCAAAGACGACCGGCCGGTATTTGATCTTGGAGCGCAGTCGCGCAATACCCGTCGCCACGATGCGGCGATGATCGGCCACCATGGACTTGCTGGGCACAAGCGAAGGCAGCGCCCAGTCGGGTCCGCCTTCAGCCTCTTGGACCAGGCCTGCTTCGTAAACCAACTCATAGCGTTGAAGCGTGAGTTCCTCGTTCCAATGCCGCCCGTCTAACCCGAAGGCTATCGCTACCCGCCGCCGTCGTTCACGTCTCACGGCTGCGTCGCTGATGCTGTCTGCCCATTCAATCAGGCGCGGTCTCAGCACGTCCAGCACCACAGGCGGAGTGCCGGAGCGGTGGTCTTCCCATGGAAAATATTCATACCAGCTTCGCCATCCGCACTTGGCCGAACCCGCTGCCTGTTCCTTGCGGGTCAGTGCGAGATAGCTGATGGAGATTGCGCGCTGCCGGCGCTCGGCGCCGGCGCGGTCCCGATCGGCGAAGGTGTAGAGCTGCTCAATGTAGCCCAGCGGATGGCCAGTCTGCTGCTCGACCCAGCCCCTCAAACCCGCTTGCAGCGATCGGTGCTCAAGCGCAAATGGCCCAGAAGGCAGTGTGTCCGCCTGCCCGATGGTGAGGACACAGGGTTCATTGTCGTTTACGGCGACGACAAAGGCGATCAGATCCACTTTGACTTCGTCGGCCTCGACGGCGCTTCGATCTTTCCTGATTCCTTTTGCCTGATTGTCCATGTCCGCGAAGGTGGTTGGCCAGGCTCGGAGGGCCTGAATCGATTTAATTTAAGCGCGCCTCACTGCACGTCAACACAGCGCTTGCACAAAAACGCTCCAAACGCGACACCTGCGGTGGGTCACGCTAGGGAAGGAGGCATGCGTTGAGCACAGCTGTTTTTTCAAATGGGATTACACCGCCCGATATTCGGGCGCGTAAGGGTGGTCTCCCGCTCGTCTGCCTCACGGCCTATACGACGCCGATTGCAAAGCTGGTCGATCGACATTGCGACATCGTTCTTGTCGGCGACAGCGTCGGCATGGTGCTGCACGGCCTGCCTTCCACGGTTGGCGTCACGCTCGACATGATGATCATGCACGCCAAGGCAGTGCGCCGTGGCCTGGAGCAGGCCCTGATGGTCGTTGATCTGCCGTTCGGTTCCTACGAGGAGAGTCCCGAGCAGGCGTTCCGCAACGCGGCTCGCTTGATGGCTGAGACCGCTTGCGCGGCTATCAAGCTGGAGGGGGGCGAGGCGATGGCTGCTACTATCCGTTTCCTCACAGCTCGTGGCATTCCTGTCATGGCCCATATCGGCCTGACGCCGCAGGCAGTCAACGCTATCGGCGGCTACCGCGTGCAGGGCAGGGGAGAGGACGCCGAGCGGATCAGGCGCGACGCGATATCGGTCGCGCAAGCGGGCGCCTTCTGCGTCGTGCTTGAAAAGATACCAGAGCAACTCGCGCGGCTGATTACCGGCGAGATTGAAATCCCCGCTATCGGCATCGGAGCCTCACCGGCCTGCGACGGCCAGATCCTGGTCAGTGACGACATGCTCGGCCTGTTCTCCTCGTTCAGGCCGAAATTCGTCAAGCGCTACGCCGAAATCGGCGATCAAGCCGGCGCCGCGATCGCGGCCTACGCGGACGAGGTGCGCAAGCGGCGCTTCCCCGCTGCCGAGCACGTCTTTATCGATGCACCCACCGGCGCCGAAGCCCGCGTCACAAGAAGCGGAGAAGCGCCATGAGCCTGCCGATTGTCAGGACCCAGCCAGGCTTCGCAGATAGTCGCGGCATGGCGCCATGACGGCTGCGAACATCGCCGCAATGCCCGAGCGTGGGCGCAGGCATTTGGGCGTCGTGCGTTCCGGCCTCCAGACCGCAGATCGTGTGACCGCGACGCTGTTCGTCAGTCGGAAGTAATTCAACAGTGCCGCCGACCTTGCCGCCTGTCGCTGCACGGAAAACGACAATGCCGCAAAGCTCGTGCCCTGGGAGAGCATCTGCTCTATGTCCCGCATGCAAAACATATCTCCGGCAGCCCTCGCAACGACTGTTTAGGGGGCCTGCGTCTGCGAGGCCTATGCGGCGCCTTGATGGCTTGGCGACAGTTGTCGCCAAGCTCTTCCTGCAGACGGGCGCTGGTATCGCCCCGGATTCCAATATTCCAATCACCATCGTTGCCTGTCCGACAGTCCGCGAAACCGATAGTCTTGCATTGTCATCGCGCAATGTCCTGCTCTCGCCAGCCGAGCGCTGTCGCGTCTCCAAGCCATTTCTTCGCTCAGAAGCAAGACGTGATCACGGTGATGATGGTGAAAAGATCGGGCGCGCTGCATCGGTTCGGGATCGAGTAGTTCAAGCCTCTGTCCGGCATTAGGCACCATTCATACGGAGGTCATGCAAAGCGCAATGCATCGCCTGTTCGAAAACTTTGTCGAGCAACTGTCAGCAAGTGTTGATGCTGTCGATCTCCGTGAGGCGATGGTGGCCGCTGCTGCGGGCTTCGATTTTCCGCTCTTCGCCTACTTCAGTTACCCGACGATGTCCGGGGGCGCCCCTCGACTGATCTCGAATTATCCGTCCTCCTGGACATCACATTATCTGCAACAGCGATATGACCGCGTTGATCCGGTCATCCTGCGTGGGCTGCAGGGCTGGGATACCTTTCATTGGGGGCTCGAGCGGGGTCGGCAGCGTTTGCCGATCTCGCAGCAACAAATTCTGGAAAGGGCGGCTGAGATTGGCATCCGCGGCGGGCTGACGATATCCATGCATGATCATCGCGGCCGGTTTGCTGCCCTGACTTTTGCTTCGGACGAGTCCTGTCCGCCACTTTTGCGGTCACTGGCACGCTACGAAAAAGCATTGCAACTGATTGCCATCAACTTTCACATCCATGCCCGGCGCAGGCTCGCCGACGATCACGTGGTGGACGGTGTGACGCTCACCCCACGGGAGTTTGAGTGCTTGAAATGGGCGGCGCGCGGCAAGTCGGCTTGGGATATCAGCCAGCTACTCGGCGTTTCAAAGCGCACCGCGACTTTCCATCTCGAAAACGCCAAAGCAAAGCTTGGCGTTCGAACGACCAACCAGGCCGTTGCACGGCTGGCCGCCTCCGGCCGGGCGTGACCCTAGTCTAATCTTCGGCCACGATACCTGTAAACGTCTACAGGATGCGTCGCGGTCAGCTTTGCCCTTCGATGACGGAGTACATTCCGCAGGAGGCGACCATGATGCAGCTGATAACGCCAGAACTTTACTGCGAGTTCGCAAGCGAGCTCAAAGAGATGCACGGACTCAGGTACCGAGTGTTCAAGGAAAGGCTCGACTGGGACGTTGAGACCAACGACCAAATGGAAATCGACGCGTTTGATGGCCAGATGCCTGTCTATCTGCTTCTCAAGGGATCCGATTGGCGAATTCGCGGTTGCGTGCGTCTTTTGCCCAGCACAGGACCCACAATGTTGCGCGATACGTTCCCAGCGCTGCTGGGCGCCGATGCCGTGCCCTCGACCCCCGAGATATGGGAAAGCAGCCGTTTTGCGCTCGATCTTCCCGCGTCAGCGCCCAACTCAGCTGGCGGAGTAGCCCAAGCAACCTACGAGCTCTTCGCCGGCATGCTCGAGTTCGGCTTGGCCAAGCATCTCACCCAGATAGTAACGGTGACCGATACGCGCATGGAACGGATCCTGCGCCGCGCGACGTGGCCATTGTCGCGCATCGCACAACCCAAGCCCGTCGGCAAAACGCAGGCGGTGGCCGGATTTCTCGAGATTTCCCACGCGAACCTTCTGCGCATCCGCCACAGGGGACGTCTGGGTGGGCCGGTCCTTTGGCAGCCGGTCTTAGGCCAGTCGGCATAGCGCCCGCTGCGGATCCCGACCCGTGAAGAATGCTCGTCTGCTCAGGGAAGCAACGGTTGGCCGCCCGTGCTGGCCGGACTGGCGTCTTCACGCAACTTACCACTATGCCAGTCGACTGCCCCGTACTGCCTGGGCCTGGGAATTTCTTCGGCGTAATCCGCTATTCCAGCGCGAGCACGCCAAAATCGCAACGCCGGGCTCCGCTGCGGGAACCCGCACCGATACCAATATAGTCGAGTTGACGAGTGGATCATCTTTCCTCAGCCATTGGAGCCTCCTTTTTCGCGGACGATCCACAATTGGACGCCGGGTCGGCAAGGGTCTTTTGGGATCCGCGCGACTGCGCCCGCGTCCTGCGAGCCAGGGCGGAGACGGTTGGGCTCAACCACGATTTTCAATTGCTTGATCTTGCTTCGCTGTCATGCCGCAAGGACATCTTGCTGACCCCATCCGGTGTGCAGCACGTATTGCTGAGGCAGGACTGCCGGGCTCTGCAGATCGCGGTTTCCGGCGCCTCGGTTCTGCACCCGTTGCGGCTATTTGTGGATGCAATCGTGCCGCCGCGGCACTTGAAGTTCCATGTCGCCGCCCTTCAGTTCCTGAATGATATCGATGCAAGCGGCCGCCTGGCAGCCGCTTGCTTTCCGCCGGAACCCCGCGGAAAGCGTTTGAGTGTCGTGCTGCAGGCATTAGATGGCTCGCTCGCGGGAGCCTCCCATCAGGAGATCGCAATTGCCCTGTTCGGGTCAGCGCGTGTCGAACAAGATTGGGCTCATCCGGGCGGTCATCTTCGCGACCGGGTTCGTCGTGCCATCCAACGTGGCCGCCACCTGATGGGCGGCGGCTATAAGCAGTTCCTGATGTAGTTATTAAGCAGTTCCTAATTTAATTATGATGACAGCTTCGAAAACTTATTTCGACACGCGCAGGGACCCGGCCGCATTTGCCGGCGAGGTAATTGTGCGTTGCACAAACTTTGAAGCGCGGTTAGTTCTTCCGCTGCGGGAATCGGGTTTGGGTAATACGGAACGAAGCAACGAGACCAATGCTTCGTTGATAGTGCATTCATACCTGAGGATCCTGATGACCGTTACGAGTACCGACAAAGCCGGCGCTGCAAGCCTCGAATCGATCGCGCGAAACGGCAGCGTGCTACGCCGAATAGCCGTACGCATTCCGACCTACCTGTCGGATCTTCGCGAAAATCCAGCGTGGCTGCCCATGTTCGTGCTCGCCCGCACCATGCCGGCACGGAGAATGCACTGGCGTGGTGCAAAGCCTGTTCGAGCGTCGCAGAAAGCACAGGATACGATGTTCATCCACGTCGATCGCCAGGAGGTTGTCGATGCGCTGCAGTGCGATGGGTTTTTTCCCGGCCTCGTTTTGCCGAAATCTATCCATGAGTCGATCGCAGCTTTCGTGCGGTGCACACCTTGCTTTGGCAATTTCGATCGCCATCTCGAATTCTTGCCGACGGAGCATGCGGAGGCTGAAGCACGGTTCGGTCGTCCCTTGCTGAGCGGCCATTATTTCGAGCGCATCCTCGACTGCAAGGCGGCACTCGCCGTCCAAAACGATCCGCTGCTCATGGATATCGCTGCGCACTATCTCGGCGGCCAGGCAAAACTGATTACCACGCGCGTCTGGTGGAGCTTCCCCACCGGCCAGGCATCCGACGCCGACAAAAACCTGGCATCGCTCAACAAATACCACTTCGACCTCGATGACTGGCGGATGTTAAAGTTCTTCTTCTATCTACTGCCGGTCGACGAGGGTACCGGTCCGCATGTCTATGTCCGCGGCAGCCATAGGCGGCGCGCGCTCAAGCACCAGCTGACGCTTCTCGTCGGCCACCCCGCGAAAGAGATTTTGGACGTCTATGGCGAGCAAAGCCCCGTGATGCTTACTGGAGAGGCGGGGCTTGGCTTCGTCGAGGATCCGTTCGGCTTCCACATGGGCACGGTGCCGACACATACGCCGCGGCTGATGATGGAAGTCGGTTTCGGCGTTTCACCGCCCTCGCGCCGACGCTTCCACGGCGAGCCGGTTATTCGCTGATTTCGAAGGAGTCCCGGAACAGCTTTTCCCAGGCCGAAACCAGTGCCCCGTAGGCAAATTGGTTGCAGGCTATCCGCCTCATTGTGCTCGTCAAAGAAGAGTACTAGCCCACCGGATGCACCGCATTCTGGAGCGCACTTACAAGGTCGCGTGGTTCCTGTGCCATCTCATCCGCGAAGCCATGCGACTTGTCGCTGTCGTTGGTCATGTGGTCCAAGTTCCACATGTCGACCACATGCGCGTGGAAATCGACAAGCTGCTCACCATTTATCTAAAAGAACTCGTCAATCAGATCTCGGAAGATCGAGACGTTATGCTGCGTGATGTTCTTCCACTGAAGTCGCCCAAGGTACGGCATGCGTTCCTGGTATCGCGTGAGAATCGAAAATAGTTCGGGAACGAACGCCGTCCTGCATGTAATGCCGCAAATAATCATGTACCGTGCGGTGATGTCGCTTTCGTCGGGGAAGCTTGAATATTCATTCAGCGCCGGCCCTCAAAGGACTCGTTATGCAGCGCAAGAACTCAGAAATGCCTGATTCGAAAAACAAAAAAATCAGAAATTTAAAGATGCAGCCCGTGGACTAGAGGCTGACGAGTCAGAAGAAAATTTTGACCGAATAGTCAAAAAGATCGCGAAAGCCAAACCTGAGCCAAGAGGCGCACAAGCATAGCGATTCTTGACCGCATGGTAAAAATTCGTTAACGTCTTCGCCATTACGCTTCCGAAACGAAGCAGCGGTTGGATAGGGAATGCGTGACAGCGACGTCCGGGCCGCCGTAAAGGCTCACCTTAACAAACTCCATAATGGCGATACGGACACTCGCATCGTTGAAGAGATGGGCGTTTGGTCGGGGTCTGTCAGAATCGACATCGCTGTTATAAACGGCGAACTGACTGGCTTCGAATTGAAGTCTGACCGCGACACACTTCAACGTCTACCTGCGCAGGCCGAAGTTTACAGCCGCGTTTTCGATCATGTCACGTTGGTCGTTGGCGAGCGTCACGCCGACAAGGCGATCGACCTAATCCCCAACTGGTGGGGCATCATGTCGGCGCGGGAAACACTGGAAGGCATTGCCCTTACCAATGTCAAATGCGGCACGCGCAATCCTAACCCGGACCCATATCTGATTGCCGATCTTCTATGGAAGGACGAAGCGCTCGCCATCCTTGACGCGCGCGGGCTCGCCCAAGGTTGGCGAGGGAAGCCAGCCAAGATGGTCCACCAACGGCTAGCTTCCGAGTTATCATTTTCAGATTTGAGCGATGAGGTGCGGCGAGCCCTCAAATCGAGGATAGCGCGGCTAAGGCAACCTGTCCGCGACATGCGCGACATGTCGGTTAAGCAGCACAGCGGCCCATTGCCCCCGCCCCCCAGCGCCGCCGTGGGTGGTAGCGTAATGCTGGATGCGCCCGTCGCCCCAACTTGGTATCGCTAGGCCTGCAAAATCGGGGTCAACCAGCAAGGTCTGCGCATGGCCTCTGTATTGTGTCCCCATCGCGATGCCGTTTGCGCCACTTGTCTTGACGCCTTTATGAATGATCCATTGATCATCGATCGCGTATCGGACACTTACCGTCGCGTTCGCCATCGCATATCCCGGCACTTCATCAAGCGACGGATGCACGTGGCCTGAATCAGAATAGTCAAGTTGGAAGGGAACCGAACCCCTGACCAATTGCCAAATCTGCCAGTCGCGGCGGGCTATATCATTGCGACCGGGGTTCAAAGGCCCGTAATCCTTTGGAGCACTCCAGCCGTGGAGGGTTACCGACCTCCAAGGATGATTTGCCGCTAGCGAAGCATTGATCGTGTGCGCGACATAGTTGGCATAGGGAGCAGGGGCGTGCTCTGCCACACCCCCGACGTCTATCAAGACATCGATCTGACTGGGATCCCATGCCGCAACGCCGGCCACCCATGGCGCAAAGTGGGGCAAATCGGCTAACGGAACGTGCAATACAAAACCAGCGCCGAATGTGCCTATCAGTGCAGCGGCGGCGTTGTTGTAGGCCGGCTGAGCCCTAATCGACAAGGTCGGAATAACCGGGACGCCGCCTTGGCCAAGTCCATTGAAAAGAGCTGTGTAAGCTACGGTTCTACCGGTGACCTCGAAGTTGTAGATACCATCGAGCGCGATAGGAAAACCCGCCGCACTGGCAATCATCTTTGGCAGGAACGTCGCGGGAATCGTCCCGGCAAGTCTCACCAAAGGAAAGACGCGTGCCCTTGTTACGGCGTCCAAGTTCCCAAGTGCGTCGGCTTCTCCGGCTTTAGTTCGTACAATAGGTATGTAGCGATATGGCATTTGGTACCCCCTGTTTCCACTCGCGGAGTGCTAGCATCGGGAGACATCTAATGGAAGCCGGGGTTGTCAAATATATAATCGCCACGCCGCAAGTATGGCATATCGGTGCGACGTTCATACGTGGCGCAGGGCATCGAGATGTCGGAAGCCAAACGACCGAAGGCGCTTGAGGAAGACAACGCGAAGAAGTGTTGAAGTTGATGTGGCTGAGGCTAAGCAGATGGCCCATCTGACGCGTCGGGGGCGTTATCACGTTCTTTGCGCGGTAAAAGCGAAACGCGCCGTCTGTTAACGACGTTCGGCTTCGTTGCAGGGTCCGCCTGAGAGCGATTTATTTGCAGCGGCACATCAGCGCATCAGACTCGGCCTCGTTCACAAACGAGACTCTCCCGAGTAATGGGAGTGCAGAGAAATCTCCGGTCGCAGCCTACCCGGTCAAAACAGGATCCCCTAACAATGAAGACTCTCGTCGTCTGCTCCGGCGGACTGGACTCCGTTTCCCTTGCTCACAAAGTGTCGGCGGAGCAAGAACTCGCCGGCCTGCTATCTTTCGATTACGGCCAACGGCACAGCAAGGAATTGGGCTTCGCCGGTCTTTGCGCGGAGCGTCTCAACGTCCCGCACCGCATCATCGACATCCGCGACATCGGCCGCGGCCTTTCCGGCTCCGCGCTGACCGATAAAGTCGACGTGCCCGACGGGCATTACGCCGAAGATACGATGAAGGTTACAGTGGTACCGAATCGGAACGCCATCATGTTGGCCATCGCCTTCGGCTTCGCCGCCGCGCGCCACGCTGACGCGGTGGCGACGGCCGTGCATGGGGGGGATCATTTCATCTATCCGGACTGCCGTCCGGCGTTCATCGAGACTTTCCAGATCATGGAAGACCACGCGCTCGACGGCTACGCAAACATTCGCCTCTATACGCCTTATGTGAATCTCTCTAAGGCGGACATCGTTGAGGATGGAGCACGACACGGCACGCCATTTGCTCAGACCTGGTCCTGCTACAAGGGCGGCAAGCGTCACTGTGGACGGTGCGGAACCTGCGTCGAGCGGCGCGAGGCGTTTCATCTCTCCAGGCACCCGGATCCCACCGACTATGAGGACGCCGACTTCTGGCTCGACGCGCTGCGGAGGAGCAGCGTGTAATGTTCCGCATCACCAAGGAATTCCACTTCTCGGCCTCGCATCAGCTCACGTCCTTGCCGCCTGACCACCAATGCGCGCGCCTGCACGGGCATAACTACATCGTCGAAGTGGAGCTTTCGGCGAAAGAATTGAACGAGAACGGCTTCGTGCGCGACTATCACGACTTGGCGCCTTTCAAACGCTATATCGACGAGAGCTTGGACCACCGACATCTCAATGACGTGCTGGGGCATGAGCAAGTCACGGCCGAATATCTAGCCCGACATTTTTACGAATGGTGCAAGGCACGCCTACCCGAAACCTCGGCGGTGCGGGTGAGCGAAACGCCGAAAACATGGGCGGAGTTCCGGCCATGACCGATGCCCATCCCGCAATCCGCGTGAGTGAGATTTTCGGGCCGACAATCCAGGGCGAGGGCGTGCTGATCGGCCTGCCGACGGTCTTCGTCAGAACCGGCGGGTGTGATTATCGCTGTTCCTGGTGCGACAGCCTGCATGCGGTGGACAATCAATTCCGCCATGAATGGGAAATGATGTCCACTGGCGCGGTGTGGCAAAACGTGGTCGCGCTTTCCGGTGGCCATCCGTTGATGGTATCGCTGTCAGGCGGCAATCCTGCGATCCAGCCTTTCGGTGCGCTTATCAACCGAGGCCATGACGAGGGCTACCGTTTTGCGTTGGAAACGCAAGGTTCCGTGGTCAGGGAATGGTTTGCCGATCTTGACGTGCTGGTCCTCAGCCCGAAGCCGCCTTCAAGCGAAATGACGACCGATTGGGCTGCTATCGAGGCCTGCCTCCAGGCGGCTCAGGACAAGCCGCAGGTCGTGTTCAAGCTCGTCATTTTCCACGAACGTGACTATGCCTACGCGAAAGAGGTCGCCGCTAGATTTCCGCGGCTTCCAATCTACTTGCAACCCGGCAACCACACACCACCACGCCCCGGAAATGAAGACGCACCTGTCGACCTTGACGGAATAATGAAACGCATGGAGTGGCTGGTTGATCGCGTGACCCGCGACAGATGGTTCGAAGCCCGCGTGTTGCCGCAGCTGCACGTCATGCTCTGGGGTAATAAGAGAGGCGTCTAGCCAGCGCACAACCTCGGGCATAGCCATAGCAAGATTTCGACCATCAAGGCGTCCTGATTGCAGCCTCGCAAAGAACTTGCGTCGACCGCCTTCGAGCGACACTCGAAGCGCCGCGATGGAAGCCCGCGAAGGTCGGAACCACCTCGATCCAACCGTTGCGACGGGGATCGCGGTATGAACGAGCTCCAGAAGGGAGGTCTATTTCCTCGCCTACCGGACGCTCACTCTTATGGTCGGCCTCGTCGTCTCAATGTCGTTCAATCCGGTGCCGGCCTCAGCCTCAATCCTCCTCGCTCGACGTCGAGGCCGTGGATACCCATGCCGCAAAAACCCCACGAGCAGTCCGGGACAGGCTTCCTGATGAACATCATCCCGGCCTTCGCGGAGCTCGCGTGACGCCGTTCGGGCAGGGCGCCAAGCCGTCACAGAGGAACCGTCAGCTGGGTATCATAACCATGAGCCACCGCGCATCCTGTACTGCGGGAACGGCTTGGCAATCCATCACACGCAATGGCCCAGTCTTATGCCGAAACAATCAGACCGCCGCTGAGTGCCTGGCGGCTTTGCCTTCGAAATATTTGTCAAACTTCACCGCAATGCTCCTCACGAAGGGACGACTTTCCGCCGGCACGACGAACTTGTCGCCTCGCAGTTCAAGCAGTCCAGCAGGATCGTTAAGGGCAATGGAGCTTGACTGAAGAAGGAGCTTTTGGCCGGCTTCCCCGAAGCTCTCCACCAGGTCGATCGCTGAAAAGGCGAAATCGCACATCAGCCGCTCGATTATCCAGCCCCGGACTCTATCGTCGTCCGAGAGCACGATGCCGCGCACAGCCGTCAACCCGCCGTCTCCAATCATGCGGCCGTACTCGCCGGTCGAAGTCGTGTTCTGCACGTAGCCTTGGCGAAACCGGCTGATCGACGAAGGGCCAAGTCCGATTAAGATCTCGCAACGATCCTCCGTATAGCCCTGAAAATTGCGATGCAAAGCCCCCGCGCGTGCCGCTACAGCCAGCGAATCGCCGGGCTTCGCGAAATGGTCGAGTCCAATTGATTCGTACCCCTTGTCCACAATCGCTCGCGCAGCTAGTTGCGATTGAGCGAGTCGCTCCATCGGTTCGGGAAGCCATGCCTCGTCGATCATCGTCTGATGTTTCTTAAACCAAGGCACGTGAGCGTAGCCGAACAGCGCCATCCTGTCCGGTTCCAGCGTGAGCGCCCGCGCCAGGGTGGAACACAGGCTCTGCCTGGTTTGATGCGGCAGGCCATAGAGCAGGTCAAGGTTCACGGAATCCACTCCGCGGGAGCGAATGCCATCGACAACTGCCTTGGTCTGCAAAAAGCTCTGCTCACGGTTGATCGCCTTTTGCACTTTCGGATCGAAATCCTGCACGCCGAGGCTCGCCCGCGTCATGCCTATTTTGGCAAGCGCGTCGAGGCGGCCTTCGTCCATATCGTTCGGATCGATCTCAACGCTGATCTTTACATCGTTGAAAAAGTCGAAATTGTCCCGCAGCACCGCTCCCAAGGTCACCATATCCTGCGGCTTCAGCATCGTCGGCGAACCGCCGCCCAGATGAACCGCGCGAACTCGACAACCCTTGCCGCTGACAAGGCCGCCAACCGTCGCGATCTCCGCATGCAGCGAGCGCAGATAAGCGGCCACCGGCTCGTAGTTGCGCGTCTGTTTGGTATGGCACGCGCAGAACCAGCAGAGCCTGTCGCAATAAGGGATATGCAGGTAAAGCGATATCTCGCCACCGCCTTCGAGCGCCTCCAGCCAGCCGCGGTAAACGACCGCATCGATGCCCGGATGGAAATGCGGCGCGCTCGGGTAACTGGTATAGCGCGGGACGTTCTCGCCAAGTTTGTGAGCTAGCTCGGGGCGCATATCGTGGTCCATTTTTTTGCGTCGCCGGGACTCTGGACGCTAATATGAGCCAAAGCCCTGATTTCGATCAGGCTGCGGAACGACAAACTGCCGCAACGATTTTTCTACCGTGGATTGTTATCTTGCCGGCGCTTGGGACCGGGAGGGCGATCAGATCGGGAGAGCGATCAAATGACAGGACAGCAAGACATCCGCAGTTCCGACATTCCCTTTTATTGCCTGTCTTGCCAGGCACGGCACCGCGGCGTCTGCGGCGCGCTGCATCCAGATCACTTGGCTCGGCTCGCCAAGACGTCGTCGCGGCACAGGATCGAAGCTGGGGTCGAGCTGATGGGTGACGCCGAGGCCGTCGACAGCTATTCAAACCTGCTTTCGGGCGTTGTGAAGCTGACGAAGAGCCTTTCAGATGGCCGCCAGCAGATAGTCGGTCTCCAGTTCGCGCCGGATTTTCTGGGACAGCCGTTCAAGCTGAAAAGTGCGATCAACGCGGAAGCGGCAACAGCTGTCTCTCTGTGCTCGTTTCCGCGGGCGGCCGTCGAACAAATGATGAAGCAATCACCCGAGCTCCAGCACCGCCTGTTCAAGCAGACGCTAAACGAGCTCGACGAGGCTCGCGAATGGATGGTGACCCTGGGATGCAAGACCGCACCGGAGAAGGTGGCGAGCTTTCTTCTCTTGATCGCCCGCAATATCGATTCCCGTGGTGGCCGGGCCGAGTCGGCGTGCTTCGATCTGCCGCTGACGCGTGCCGAGATCTCTGATTTCCTTGGAATTACAAACGAGACGGTGAGCCGTCAGCTGACCAGACTGAGAATGGACGGCGTGATCCGGATCGAGAACAACCGACGTGTCACCGTAGACAGCGTTAGCCGCCTGGAACAGCGCTGCGGCGGGCGACGGCCGAGGCCCATTGGGGAGCCAAGATCACGCCGGCAAGAGGGATTTACAGGCTAGGCGCTGCCGTCCGTTTCGTTGTCCTCTTCGCCCATCCGAACGGGCAGATATACGTTCGTTTCCAGCCATTCGCGAACGATGTTGCCGATGAGATCCGAGCGGGTAACTTTCATTTCGGCGGCGATCGAGTCCAACGCGTCTTCTGTCGCAGGCTCAAGAGGCACGCCGGTGAAGTTCCGGAGCATCAGGGCCGCGCGCCGAAGGGTAATCTGCAGATCCGCCCGCGACATCCACCCGAGAAGCGTGGACCTCCAGATCGTGGCGGCGGCGCAGACTTGCGAGCCCGCCCGACATAAAGTCTGTTCATAAAAATGCGCTCGTCTGAGACGTAAAGAACGCTTCTCGATCAAGAACCGACTGCGCTACGAGCTAGGGGTGTGGACGAAGAGGGTGACGAAGCCGGCGAGGAGAGCGACGGCAGCGACGCTGGCGCTCTCCTCGGTCTTGACTTAATCGGCGGCGATGTACAGGGACTCGCGAGAGCTGAATCATAACCGCGCATACACCTGCTGCGCCTGATGGAAGGGAGGGCCCTTGGACGATCCGGAGAAAGAGCAGATCGAGACGATTTTCCGCAACGGTACCATCACCGTCGTGGGAATCTTGCTTGCCTTTTCGCTCGGCTTCGTCACGCATTGGGCTGCCAATCCCATGCCGTGGGGACTTTACGACCTGATTGCCGTTGTGCCGATCCTGTCCGGCATCGCGTTGCAGATGCGGGCGCTGTCCATGCTGCTCGACATGAGTTCGCTGCGCCGACCCATTTACGAGCGCGCTAACCGCATCTTTATGGCGGGCCTCATCCTGACCGCATGCGGCGTGGGGCTGGCGATCCTGATAGATGTTTTCGAAATGTCGGCGAAGGGTTCGCTGCCGGGCGCTTGACGGCGCTGCGTGCACCGCCGAACTGGAGCTCGACCTCATGGTGACCACACCTATGGGACGCCATCGACGTTTCGAAGCCGGACATGAACTTCGCAATGCGAAGGCCCCTGGAGCGTCTCGAGGAATGCATCGCCGAAATTCCCGAAAAATGTAGGCGCTAACGGTAGCGTCGCCGCTTTCAATCCCTGTAGCGCGGAGTCGGCTGGCCGGCGGCGAACAGATGTCGACTCTCGGCTAACTCGTCGCCGCGCGTCCACATCGTAGGCGGGGTGGATTGTCGCGCTCTTCCCGGCGCCTGAGGTCGCGGAGATTACCGTATGCCGTCGCGCGACGAGCCGTTTTGGACCTTTCATCGAGCGCGATACCTGGGGTAGCTCAGCCTGCCCGCCGCAAATTCTGATGCCGCATCCGAGCTACGCTGAGCAGGCAGGTCTCGTCGCTAACTCCGTCTTGGAAAAGTCGAACGAGATCAGAGGCAAGGTTCTCGGCTTCTGGTGACCCTGGCTGGATCTGGCACTCCTGGCAAACCTGGTCGAAAACCGACTTGAGGCTTTCCAAATCACTAGGATAGAGGGCTGGGTTAAGGTTGAAACGATCGATCATCTGGGCCTTCCTGGGGCTGCGATACTGAACGAAACAGAGGGCGGAGACGAGGAAACCCGCCGACACGCGAAAATGAGCCCGCCGAAAGGGGTTGTCATTAAAAAAAGTTGTCGGGTGACGGCTTGGAGAATTTTGACATCCCGATGTAGGTGGCCACGGATGCCTGTGCAGCGTTTTGGCCTGGCAGTCTTCAGCAAAATAGGATCGAAGGCCACGAGCCTGGGTCATTGTCGCGCTTCGTCATCGGGAGGAGCCACCCACCACAGACGTATGTCCGGCGCAAGAATTGTCTTTCCCGGGCCAGGGATGAATGACGCCTTGGTCAACATCCGACCAGCCAATCTTCCCGACCTTCCAATCCCGCGAGATCGGCCGACGGGCAAGGCGGACGCGTCGGAGCATCGCAGCCGGCGGGGCGAACTCTGATGATAGCTCTGGTCGGATCGACCGTTGTTTAGATAACACCGTTGAGGAGGTTATAAAATGGAAGGTTCGAAAGGCCCCCGGACCCTCGCAAGAGTTGGACCAGACCAGCTCGCCGAGCTCCGGGGTCACAGATAACCATCGCCCGCAATCGCCGCTCCAAGTGACAAGGACCTGATCATCGGCGAAGGCAGAAGTAGTTGGACTCCGTTAGGCTCGAGCCCTGCGTGAAGGGCATCAAGCCATACTTCGAGACTTGCGGCGTCGGTGAGCGGGACAGCAGGCCGGTCGGCGGCATACTGGGCGGTCGGGAGTTAGCATCACGCGTCGGCCGACTTGCTCGGCGCGGACGAGCCCTTCCGCTGCAGGGGCGGCTCGACTCGCATTGTCCGGGAAGGGCAGCCAGAGAGTTGCCCGAGCCGGATACCCAACTTTGAGTGTAGCGCCAGCTGCAGGCAAAAATCCTGAGGCTCTGATCTGGATCAGGGCAAACAGGCCGGGACTGCGCAATCAATGCGTTGCGGATTTGGCGTCCGCCGAAATTTTCAGATCGGGACTTGCGATGAAATTCGGCACAGAGATCGTCCTTCTAAGCCTGTTTGCCTTTTGTGCCCTTGTGGCCGCCGGCTTTGGCGTGGACGGACCTTTTCGCCAGCACATGTGGGTTTTGTTCTTCGCCGCTACGGGCTTCACCGCAATCCTGCTACGCAACACGGATTTCAAGCCGGCCGTTCCGGTCGATCCTTCCGCCTATATGGATGGTCCGATCCGCTATGGCGCCATCGCGACGGTATTCTGGGGCGTCGTTGGCATGCTGGTCGGCGTGATCATCGCGCTGCAGCTTGCCTACCCGGATCTCAACATCCAGCCCTGGTTCAATTTTGGGCGCTTGCGTCCGCTGCACACATCCGGCGTCATCTTCGCCTTCGGCGGCAACGCGCTGCTCTGCACGTCCATGTACGTGGTCCAGCGCACCTCGCGCGCGCGCCTCTTTGGCGGCAATCTCGCGTGGTTCGTGTTCTGGGGGTATCAGCTCTTCATCGTCATGGCCGCGACCGGCTATCTGCTCGGCATCACCGAAGGCCGTGAGTATGCCGAGCCGGAATGGTATGTCGACCTTTGGCTGACGATCGTCTGGGTCGCGTATCTCATCCTGTTCCTTGGCACCATTTTGAAGCGCAAGGAACCGCACATCTACGTCGCCAACTGGTTCTATCTCTCCTTCATCGTCACCATCGCGATGCTGCATGTCGTCAACAATCTGTCGATACCGGCGTCATTCCTGGGATCGAAGAGCTACTCGGCCTTTTCCGGCGTTCAGGATGCGCTCACCCAGTGGTGGTACGGCCACAACGCCGTCGGCTTCTTCCTGACCGCCGGTTTCCTCGGCATGATGTATTACTTCGTGCCCAAGCAGGCAAACCGGCCGGTCTATTCCTACCGCCTTTCGATCATCCACTTCTGGGCGCTTATCTTCCTCTACATCTGGGCCGGCCCGCATCATCTACACTACACCGCCTTGCCCGATTGGGCGCAGACGCTGGGGATGGTGTTCTCGATCATGCTGTGGATGCCCTCCTGGGGCGGCATGATCAACGGCCTGATGACGCTGTCGGGCGCCTGGGATAAGATCCGCACCGATCCGATCATCCGCATGATGGTTGCGGCAGTCGCCTTCTACGGCATGTCGACCTTCGAGGGTCCGATCATGTCGATCAAGACGGTCAACTCGCTGAGTCATTACACCGACTGGACCATCGGCCACGTACACTCCGGCGCGCTTGGCTGGGTCGGCATGATCTCGTTCGGCGCGATCTACTACATGGTGCCCAAGCTCTGGAACCGCGAGCGGCTCTATTCGCTGCGGCTTGTCACATGGCACTTCTGGCTGGCGACGCTTGGCATCGTTGTCTACGCCGCTGTCATGTGGGTGTCCGGCATCATGCAGGGCCTGATGTGGCGCGAGTACGACGAGCAGGGCTTCCTGGTCTACTCCTTCGCTGAAACCGTCGCCGCGATGCACCCCTATTATGTCATGCGCGCCATCGGGGGGGCCATGTACCTCTGTGGTGCGTTGATCATGGCGTGGAACGTCACCATGACCATTCGCGGCTACCAACACGAGGAGGATCCGATGCCGGGCTCCGCGCCCGCCCTCGAGCCTGCCCAATCAGGAGCCAGAAAATGGGCTTGATGGACAGGCACGCGACCATTGAGAAGAACGCCACGCTGCTTCTTGTCGGATCCCTGCTGGTCGTGACCGTCGGCGGCATCGTCGAGATCGCGCCGCTCTTCTATCTCGACAACACGATCGAGAAGGTCGATGGCATGCGGCCTTACTCGCCGCTCGAACTTGCCGGGCGCAACATCTACGTGCGCGAGGGCTGCTACCTCTGCCACAGCCAGATGATTAGGCCGTTCCGAGACGAGGTCGAGCGCTATGGACACTACAGCCTGGCGGCCGAGTCGATGTACGACCACCCGTTCCAGTGGGGGTCCAAACGCACCGGACCGGATCTCGCGCGCGTCGGCGACCGCTACTCCAACGCGTGGCACGTTCGGCACCTTACAGACCCGCGTTCCGTCGTGCCGGAATCGATCATGCCGCGCTACGCCTTCCTGACTGACACGCTGATCGAGGTGAAGGACTTTTCTACGCAGCTCGTCGCCAGCAAACGCGTTGGCGTCCCATACACCGATGACATGATCTCGCACGCCAACGCCGATCTGATGGCACAGGCTGATCCCAATGCCGACACATCGGGCCTTGAGGCCCGCTACCCGAAAGCCAGGATCGGCGACTTCGACGGCAATCCGCAGCAGGTGACCGAGATGGACGCCCTCGTCGCCTATCTGCAGATGCTCGGCACGCTCGTCGATTTCAAGAACTACGACGAAGCCGCTGGCTACCGCTGAGGAGAAACAACCGATGGATTACAATTTGACGCGCGAATTCGCCGACAGCTGGGGCCTGCTCGCCATGGTGCTCTTCTTTGCTGGATGCGTCGCCTTCGCGCTCCGACCGGGTGGTTTCAGCCAGGCTGACGAAGTCGCGCGCATCCCCTTCAAAGACGACTGATCATGAGCACACAGTATATCGATGATATGTCGGGCATCTCGACCACCGGTCATGAATGGGACGGCATCAGGGAGCTCAACAACCCCCTTCCGCGCTGGTGGGTGTTCACCTTCTACGTCACCATCGCATGGGCGATCGGCTACACCATCGCGTATCCCGCCTGGCCGATGCTAAGCTCCGCCACCAAGGGCGTCCTGGGCTTTTCCAGCCGCAACGCGGTCAAGTACGAGCTGGCGGCGGCAGAGTCCGCCCAGGCTGAATATATCGCGGCGATACAGTCCAAAACCGCTTCGGAAATTGCGGCCGACGACACATTGCGCGAATTCGCCGTTGCTGCCGGCTTTGCGGCGTTCCGGGTCAATTGCGTGCAGTGCCACGGCTCCGGCGCGCAAGGGTCCAAGGGTTTTCCCAATCTCAATGACGACGATTGGCTGTGGGGCGGCAAGGTCGAGCAAATCCAGCAGACGATTTCACACGGCGTGCGCTTCACGACAGACCCGGATACGCGCGTGTCGGAAATGCCCGCTTTTAGCGACATCATTACGGCTGAGCAGATCACTCAGGTCAGCGCCTATGTGGCGAGCTTGTCGGGACCGGTCAAAGACGCCAGCATGGTCGAGCCCGGCGCCAAGGTCTTCGCGGACAACTGCATCGCTTGTCATGGTGAGAATGCAAAGGGTGACAAGAAGTTAGGCGCACCCGATTTGACCGATGCAATCTGGCTCTACGGACCGGGCGAGACGGCCATCGCCGCCCAGGTCCGCACCCCGAAACAAGGCGTAATGCCGGCCTGGATCGAGCGTCTCGGCGAGATCAAGGTCAAGGAATTGGCTGTCTATGTCCATTCGCTTGGCGGCGGAGAATAGGCGGCGGCCTATTCTCGACCCTCCCCGCGCCAAGCGACGAGGCCCGGCGTGAGCCGGGCCTCGACCATTGCGATAACCGGCGGGATGCTGTGTGCAATGGCGGCAAACCTTCCCCCACGCCAGCCAGAACCATGGTCGGCGTCGGCTGCGAAATCGTCGCTTGTGACTGGAGCTTTTCGTGCTTGACAACAAGCAGATAGGACGGCTGAAAGCCGAAGCGGTCAATTCCGCAAAGACACGACAGCCGCTTTACGCCGCGCGCAAGAAGATCTTTCCGAAACGCGCCTTTGGCCGTTTCCGCCAGTTCAAATGGCTGGTGATGGCGATCACGCTCGGTATCTATTACCTGACCCCCTGGCTGCGCTGGGACCGGGGCTACTTCGCCCCCGCCCAGGCCGTTCTCATTGACCTGGCCAATAGCCGTTTCTACTTCTTTTTCATCGAGATCTGGCCGCAGGAGTTCTACTACGTCGCCGGCCTGCTGATGATGGCGGGCGTCGGCCTTTTCCTGATCACATCGACGGTCGGCCGAGCCTGGTGCGGGTACACCTGCCCGCAGACCGTCTGGGTGGACCTGTTCCTTGTGGTGGAACGGGCGATCGAAGGCGATCGCAACGCCCGCATCAAGCTCGACGCCGGGCCATGGACGGCACGCAAGCTGGTGCTGCGTGTATCCAAACATGCCATCTGGCTGGTCATAGCGGCAGCCACCGGCGGCGCCTGGATCTTTTATTTTGCCGATGCGCCGACGCTGATCGGCAACGTCTTCGATGGCAGCGCCGCTCCGGTCGCCTATGTGACCATCGCCGTGCTGACGGCGACCACCTACACGTTCGGCGGGCTGATGCGGGAACAGGTCTGCACCTACATGTGCCCGTGGCCGCGCATCCAGGCCGCCATGCTCGATGAGAATTCGCTGACGGTGACGTATAATGACTGGCGCGGCGAGCCGCGTTCAAGACATGCCAAAAAGGCCTCGACCATCGGGCAATCGGTCGGCGACTGCGTCGATTGCAATGCCTGCGTCGCCGTCTGCCCAATGGGCATCGACATCCGTGACGGCCAACAGCTGGAATGCATCACCTGCGCGCTGTGCATCGACGCCTGTGACAGCGTCATGGACAAGCTCGGCCGGGAACGCGGGCTGATCTCCTATGCAACGCTGGCCGACTACAACGCCAACATGGCGGTGGCGACCGCGGGTGGGACAAGTTCAGTCAATCCATCGCTGATAAGAACAACGAGCGGCGCTTTCGTCGACGGCCTGGCGCATTTTCATCTGGGCAAGATCTTTCGCTTGCGCACCTATGTCTATCTCGGCGCATTGTCGGCCATCGGCCTGGTGCTCGCCCATTCGTTGCTGACGCGCGAGCGGCTTGAGCTGAATGTGCTGCATGATCGCAACCCGCAGTTCGTGACACTCTCCGACGGCTCGATCCGCAACGGCTACACGGTCAAGCTGCTCAACATGATAGCCCAGCCGAGAACGATCGAGGTCGCGCTACAAGGTCTCGAGGGCGCTGAGATGAGCATCGTCGGCCTCGACCAGCGCCCAAGTCGCTCGTTCTCGATCGCTGTCGAACCCGACCGGCTGAAGATGCTCAAGATCTTCGTCAGGCAACCCGCGGACCGCATCAAGGAGCCGGTGCAGAGTTTCCAATTTCGGATCGTCGACAAGGCGAGTTCCGAATCCGCCGAATACACCGCCAGTTTCAACGCGCCGGAGAACAGCAGATGAGCGCCGAAATGCGAAAGCCGCGCGAGTTCACGGGACGGCATATGCTGATCTCCATTCTTGTCTTCTTCACCGTCGTGATCGGGGTCAACGTTATGTTGGCCACGCTCGCCCGGAAGAGTTGGACCGGGTTGGTCGTTGAGAACACCTATGTCGCCAGCCAGCATTTCAACGAGGAAGCGAGGAAGGGAAGGGCACAAGCCGCACTAGGCTGGACAGGCAAGCTAAGCATCGCCTCGGGCGTGGTACGCTACCGGCTTGTCGACAGCCGGGGTAAGCCGGTGCCGTTGCATGGCGTCAGGATGCTGTTCCGCCACCCGGCTTACGAAGCCGAGGACGAAGCCGTGACACTTGTCGCATCGGCCGGCGGTGCGCCTGGGAACACGCAGGAGTTTGCCGCCCGGCACACGCCGAAGGATGGCGTCTGGATCCTCGAGATCGATGCCGACGCCGGACTGACGTCGCCGTTTCGTGACGTTCGCCGCGTCATGGTTTCGAAAGGAGGCCTGCAATGAGCTGCTGCGCTCCGGGCGGCGAAATGGCGTTGGAGGTCGCCGCCCCGGCGTCCTCATCGCCGTCGAGCGACGAGATCAAGCTGGCCAGCCGCTCCCTGGGCAGCGACATTCACCAGACCGACCTGTCGGTGCCGATGGTCCATTGCGGCGCTTGCATCCAAGCGATCGAGGCTGCGCTCGGCAGGGTCGAGAACGTTGAGTCCGCTCGCGTCAACCTGTCGACGAAGCGCGTGTCGATTCGCTGGCACGGAGACAGCGTCCCGCCATTCTTTGCCGTGCTCGGTCGGCTCGGCTATCAGGCGCACCTATTCGACCCGGAAATTCACGAGAAGGACAAAACGCTTTCGGAGTTGATCCGCGCCGTCGCGGTGGCAGGCTTCGCGGCCGGCAACATCATGCTGCTGTCGGTGTCGGTGTGGTCCGGTGCGGAGGGCCCAACACGCGATCTGTTTCATTGGCTCTCCGCGCTAATCGCCATTCCGGCCCTCGCCTTTGCCGGCGGTATTTACTTTCGCTCCGCGGCGAACGCGCTGCGCCACGGCCGAATGAACATGGACGTGCCGATCGCGGTGGGCGTTTCGCTCGCCTACGCGATGAGCCTCTATGAGACCATCAGCCACGGAGAGCACGCCTATTTCGACGCTTCGGTATCGCTGCTCTTCTTCCTGTTGATCGGCCGAACGCTGGACCACGTCATGCGTGAGCGGGCGCGAACCGCGGTCAATGGCCTGTCGCGGCTTGCAGCGCGTGGTTCCATTATCCTGCGGGACGACGGAACACGGGAATACGTGCCCGTCGCCGAGCTCGCGCCGGGAATGCGCCTTCTGATTGCGGCCGGCGAACGGATACCGGTCGACGGCGATATCATCAGCGGCAATTCCGACCTGGATTGCTCGATCGTCTCGGGCGAGAGCGCGCCCAAAACCGTGAGTGCCGGCACACATGTTCAGGCCGGCACGTTGAACCTGACGGGCCCGCTGACGATTCAAGCAACCGCCGCCGCGAAGGATTCCTTCCTGGCGGAAATGGTAAGGCTTATGGAAGCCGCCGAGGGCGGCCGCTCGCGCTACAGGCGCATTGCCGACCGGGTATCGGCACTTTACGCGCCCGTGGTCCATTTGGCGGCCTTTGTCACATTCCTCGGCTGGATGGTTGCGTCTGGCGATTGGCACCGCGCCATCACCATCGCCATCGCCGTGCTCATCATCACCTGCCCCTGCGCGCTCGGCCTCGCGGTTCCGATCGTCCAGGTCGTGGCAGCCCGGCGCCTTTTCGACGCTGGCGTCATGGTCAAGGACGGTTCGGCCATGGAGCGTCTGGCGGCGCTCGACGCGGCTGTGTTCGACAAGACCGGGACACTGACGCTGGGGCTGCCCAGACTCGTCAACGCTGCATCCATCGATCCGGCTATGCTGGCGTTCGCGGCCGACATGGCTCCTCATTCCCGCCACCCATTTTCAAAGGCGCTGGCGGCATACGGAAGTGCTCGTAGCCGAGCCGGATTCGACCGCGTGCAGGAAGAGCCGGGCTTGGGCATCGAAGCGTTCGCCGACGGCGACATCTGGCGCCTCGGCCGGCGCGGCTGGGCAGGTTGGAAAGCCCGTACGGGCGGCGAAGGAAAATATGGCGGCCTTGGCGGCACGGTCCTTGCCAGGAATGGCACGATCGTCGCTTGCTTCGCCTTCGAGGACGCCATTCGAGCCGATGCTAAGGCGGCGGTGGAAAGCTTGAAGAGCGCCGGCATCCCGGTGGAGATGCTCTCGGGCGACACTGCGAGGGCCTGCGCCGAGGCGGCGGGGATCCTCGGCATCGAGAGCTTTGTGCCGGCCCTGTTGCCCTCAGGAAAGGTCGAGAGGATCGAGGCGTTGGCCCGCGCCGGCCGCAAGGTGCTGATGGTGGGCGATGGCCTCAACGACACGCCGGCGCTGGGCGCCGCGCACGTCTCGATGGCTCCGGCGACCGCGGCCGACATTGGCCGCCAGGCCGCGGATTTTGTCTTCCTGCGCGAAAGCCTGCTGGCAGTGCCGCTCGCCCTGGATGTATCGCGCAAGGCCGGCCGGCTCATCCGCCAGAACATCACGATCGCGATCATCTACAACGCATTCGCCGTTCCCATCGCCATCCTGGGTCTTGTGACGCCGCTCATCGCGGCGATCGCAATGAGCGCTTCCTCGCTGATTGTGATCGCAAATGCGTTGCGGCTTCAGGCGACTGCGAAGGCGGTCCCTGCGACGGGACCTGCCAGGGGCCGCGCCGACGTCATCGAAGCGGCCCATCCATGACCACGCTCGTCTATCTTATTCCGGTAGCGCTGTTCCTGGGGGCGCTCGGTTTGTCGGGCTTCCTATGGGCATGGAGGAGTGGTCAATACGAGGATCTTCAGGGGGCCGCTGTGCGCATCCTTCTCGACCGGGACGACAAGCCCTAATCCTGACCCAGATCACTGTGCCGACGATTGTGCCCGTGATCAGCCGAGCCGGCGCGGTGTGGAACAACCTGCTGAGGCTGGCCGCACCGAAAGGTAACGAGCTACCTCAAAATAACTTGACCGGACCGACGCAAGATCTCTGGCGAGCGACCAGCCGACCGTAAACCCGCCGTTGCCGGCTTTGTCATGTCTGGCTGATCCAGATCAAGGCTATCTTCTCATCGGCGTGGTTTGGTCGCCGACCTTTCAAGGGAGAACGCCATGTCTAACAGACAGTTTGGTCGTCAGCATCAGCGAACCGTCGACTTGCGAATGTCACTTGTTGGCTGCCGATCTCCCTGGCTGGACGTATCCAAGGGCCGGTTCTATCAGCCATGTTCCCGGCTGCCCGGAGTAATCGGTCCCCAGTATCCAACGCAGATGGCTGACGCGATGGCGGCGCGCTGATGGCCGGCTGCGTCGACAGTTTCGACATCATTGTGGCCGGAGCCGGGCCGATCGGACTTTCCTTCGCCGCATCGTTGGCAAAGAGCGATCTCAAAGTGGCAGTGGTCGAACAGCAGGCCCTGGAAAGGCTGGCGAATCCGCCTTTCGATGGTCGCGAGATCGCGCTGACCTACGCCTCGATCAGGATCCTTCAAGAGCTCGGCGCCTGGGATGCGATCTCCGCTTCGCACAAATCCCCCGTGCAAGGCGCCCGCGTGCTCAACGGATCGAGCCCTTTCGCTCTGTGTTTCGATCCTCCAAGAGGGTCTGCAGAACCACTCGGATTTCTCGTCCCGAATTGTCGGATCCGCGATGCCCTGTTCAAGATCATCCGCCTGCACGATCATGCCCAGCTGCTATGCGGCCACTCGGTCGTCGGTGTAACAAACAGCCACAAAGGAGCGGTCGTACAGCTTTCTGACGGGAGGCGGTTGACGGCTCGGCTTCTGGTTGCGGCGGATTCGCGTCTGTCGCGCACGCGCGACCTGCTCGGCATTGCCGCCGACATCAATCGGCTAGGCAGCTCGATGCTGATTTGCCGGGTGAGGCACGAGCGTGCTCATAACCAGGTCGCAATCGAATGGTTCGATCACCATCAGACGATAGCGATGTTGCCGCTGATGAAAGGCTTGTCCTCGCTGCTTCTCACATTGCCCTCAAAAGAGGCCGATAGACTTGTTGCTTTCGACGACGATCTGTTCGTGACGGAATTGACGGACCGCTGTCGAGGGCGCCTCGGAAAAATGACCCTGGCCAGCACACGCCATTGCTATCCGCTGGTCACGACGTGGGCGCACAGGTTTTGGGCTCACAGCGCTGCACTCATCGGCGACGCTGCCATTGGCATGCACCCGGTGACTGCGCATGGCTTCAACATTGGCCTCGGCGGCCAAAAGCAACTCGCCCGTAGAATCCTGGCAGCCCGTCACGACCGACGTGACATTGGCGATCCCGGCATGCTCCACAGATATGAAAGCTGCCTACGCCTCTCGGCTACACCGCTCTATCATGCTACCAATCTTCTCGTCGGACTCTACTCGGGCGAACACGCGGCAGCACGGCTTGCAAGACATGCCGGCCTTCGCCTTGCCCAGTATTTTCCCTTTGTGCGCCACGGCATTTCGGCCATGCTGAGGCGGTGAAACAGAGGCGTGGGAATGGTAAGGCCTCTCCAAACGCTGCCGAAAATACGCCAATCTGCACCGCCCTTGAGCGGCTGAAACCTAAAGCAAAAATCTACAAGGTTGCTGACCGTGAATGGCATGTACGTCTGCGTCATGCCCCGTGGCGCGATCGCGCGCGCAGCTCGACGCGGCCGCAGTCTGTCTCGAGGGTCTGGTGGGCCCCTTTGGAACCCTGTTCCTCAAAATTACTCTAAATAAATCAACACCTTAATCTATTGTTGGACCCGATGTTGGAACCGTCGGAACAATCTTTGCAACGTGTTGCACCTCTAAGCAACTATCTGCCTCAGATGCGCGAGCGTGAGCAATGGATCCGCCTCGCCTCTTCATCGCAATCTCGGCTTCTAGGGTAGCGAAGATCGGCGCGTAGATAGCGTCTCCCGCCAGAACCTTCGCCACCGTTTCAAGGGCGGCCTTGAACGGGCTCAGCGCGAGCCGTAGGAAGGATTTACATCGCCTAAATGTTAGAGGCACCCGACAGGAGCGCTTTTGCGATGGTATTCGTTGTTCGGAGGTCACCATCTTGTTCACAGAATAACCAATTCCCTGAGACGTTAGCCTCTAAAAAAGTGAAGACCCCATCGGCACTGAGGATAAGGTCGCACGCGGCGAAGCGAAGCTGCATTGCCGACACGAGGTTGACCAAGCCTTGAGTCACATCGTTCGGAAGCTCTATGGGCTGGACCCGAGAAATCTCATTTAACCGAAAGTCGACATTCACAGCGTCGCCTTGAAGAAGCGCGTAGGCGAGAACGTTCGTGTCCACAACAATGGCACGGACATCGAAAACCTTTTCCACTTTGGCCTGAATAAGGCTCGGAGTGTCGTCCATCTTGAGCGTAGGCAACGTTTCGAGTCGTAGCTCTTGGGTATATGGTGCCAAAAAATTGGATGAGGGGATTGGACGTTCAAAGTAAAACTCATTCCCTATCAACGCGAGACTAGCATCCGAAATTGACTTGATCACCAATGACGGATGGCCTTTAGAAAACTCAATTATATCCTGCACTGATCCCGAAACTATCTGCTCCGGCGTTTGCAATCCAAGCCGTGCGGCAATGTGCGTTTGGTAAAGCTTGCAATCGGCTCGGGCTTCATGCCACGGATCGTTTATCCAAATCCGACTGTCTAAACATCGGAAGGCCGAAAGTGCTGCTTGAAGACGTTCGGTCAGTGCAAATCGCTCAATGTCCGGTAGTTCCCTACTAACAGTCAGCCTGTCCAACGCATAGCGACAAAAAACTGATCGCACCTGATGTGTGGAAAGTACCCGACCATCGGGCCATTCCAAAACAGCACGTTCCGGACTTAGCCACCTAAGTGTAGGCACGCCATCGTCTTCACTTGGATCGAAGAAGAAGGTCGGAACACCTAGTTCGCCCAACCTCGTGCACACCGCTGTGACATGCGCATCTTCCGTCAAACCAATTAGGAGAACCGTATCTAGATCACTTCCCAGCACGCTTGTCCATCTTAGCAGGGATGTACTTGGATGGTAGATATTTGCCATTACTGTTGTACCCGCCCGGACGCGTTTTACCTGGCGTCATCGTCGAAGTCGGGGGAGTTCTGGACAGAGCCGCGAATAGCGTGCGAGGATCGGACTCTGCGTCATCGTTCTGCGATTGTGGAAGGTCCATTTCCGGATAGAGATTATCTGGGTACGCTGACAAGAAAAAGGTAACCAATGGACGTTTTTCGTGAGCATTCAATTGTGACATGACTTCCCCCTCCCACGAACATAGCAATATCGTCGCCGCCAAGTTTGTCAATCGACCCATGACTTAAAAAAGACGAACAAGGCGGCTCCTCTCGACGTCTATGCCGTCGCTCGCTTGGCAAGCCTCGCCAGCGTTGAACGGGAACACCCTGTGGCAGAGGTGTTCCAACTTTGCCCGCCTTTGAGCCTCGGGGCGACCCCGGTATTTGCCTTCATCCCTAGCCTTTGCGATGCCCTGCAACTGTCTGCGCCGTCTGTCGTCATAGTCTTTCCGTGCAATCGCTGCGATCATGTCGAGCATCATGTTGTTGATTGCGTCCGCCATACGGGATGTGAACTCGTCGGCATTCTCGGATGCCACCCCCCAAGTGTCGGAAGGTCCAGGGCGACAACCTTAATACGTCGATCTCTAATCACGCCCTTTAGCTTGTTCCAATCTGCGCTATTCAACCTGCTGAGCCGATCCACCTGTTCGATCAACAGAATGTCTCCCAGACGCGCTGGAAGCCTGCGAGTTTTTCGAGATTCCTGAGGCCGAGGCACGGGAGACGATCCGGACAATGGCGCAGCGTATTTCGGATGGATGGCGAGAAGCTCTGCGCCAGGTGGGTCTCTCGGGCGCGCTGGCCCGCGACTATGAGCCAGCCTTCGTCAATGACCAGATAGCGACATTGATCGAAATGTAATTATATCTGACGGGTTATGGCGCATTATCTGTCAGATATGGCGATAACCCGTGAGGGTTGATACAAAACGGTATCAAAGACACTTGGAATGGCCGGCTGCCCGAAGCATCAGATGCTTTGGCGACGCATGCCAAGATCGACCACGCATTTGCCGATGACCACACGCCGTGATGGACCATCGGTGAGATAGGTGCTCTTCGCCGACACTTGCGTCGTAAGCCCGAGCGCGTTTGCGGCGCGCGTGCCCGCTATCTGAACCTGCGACCCGGTCTCGCGCGCCAAAGCATGCGTGACGTCGTCGGGAGCCGGCGAGAGTTGATCGAGCTGCGGGTGAACCTTCGGGAAATCGTGGAGACCTCGCGCGAGCCGACGCAACTTGTCGGCCTTGACCAGCCTGGACCGGGCCTGGTCGACCGTCGCGCGCGCCGCAACGTCAAGCAAGTCGTTGGGTGTGTAGACGCCGCCGCGAACCGGCTGCCCGGGCACGCTTCATAATTCAACCTGGAACTAATGCGACGACTGTGTGTGCCGCAGGGATGACGCGTGACAAAACCTCTGATAATATCGCGATCAATTAGAGGATTTGTCACATGCCATCGGGGCAACATCCGCAAAAGGCGAAGCTCAGAAGCCTGCTCAATGCGCGCAGCATGATGCATGCGCATGAACTGCGTGAGGCTGGCATCAGCGCGCAAACGATCGCGCGCGCGGTCGAGAGCGGTGAAATCGAGCGAATCTCACGCGGAGTTTATCAGAAGCCTGACGCGGAAGTCGAAGAGAACCAGATCCTTGCTGAAGCTATCATGCGCGCGCCCAAAGGCGTGATCGCTCTGGTGTCGGCGCTCGCCTTCCACGGACTGACCGACCAGATGCCGCGGCGCGTTTGGATGGCGATCGGGACGAGCGATTGGGCACCCGTGCAGTCCTATCCCCCGCTGCGTATGGTCCGCTTCACGGAGCCATATCTGCGACAGGGCATCGAACATCATGCAATCGCCGGCCTTGACGTCCCGATCTATTCGATCCCGAAGACCCTTGCCGACCTGTTCCGAAATCCCAAACTGGTCGACCGATCAGTCGCTGTAGAAGGCTTGCGCGCTGCTCTCCAGCAACGCAAGGCAACTCCGAGCGCAATCGCCCAGGCCGCGAAGGCCGGCGGCGCCTGGAAGGTGATGCAACCCTATCTAGAGGCGCTCACCTCCAATGGCTAAAGCACCAACTAACATGGCGAAGTCGGTCAAGGACCGGCTGCTCAGTATGGCCCGCAAAGAAGGTCGCGCATTCGACGTCCTGCTGGTGCGGTTCGCGCTCGAACGGCTACTCTATCGCCTGTCGATCTCAGCGCATAGGGACCGCTTCGTCCTGAAAGGCGGCATGCTGGTCACGGTCTGGGTGGCCGACGACAATCGGGTGACGCGGGATGCGGACTTTCTCGGACATGGGCGCGCCGATCCTGACCGCCTGATCGCCGACTTCGGGGAGATCATGGCGATCGAGAGTGACGATGGCCTCGCCTTCGATATCGGCGCGCTCGCTGCGACGGTTATTCGAGAAGAGATGGAATATGGCGGCGTTCGCCTCAAAACCGCAGCCTATCTCGAAAGGACGCGCATTCCCGTCACCATCGACATCGGTTTCGGAGACGCTATGGCCGATGCGACGCAGCGGCTCGACTATCCGACCTTGCTGGATTTTCCCACTCCGCAGGTTCGTTCCTATCCGCCTGCCACCGTGATCGCCGAGAAATTCCAGGCGATGGTGGCGCTTGGCGTTCTCAACGGACGCATGAAGGATTATTACGACCTGTGGGCGATCCCGCGCGCGATCGACATTTCCGCTGAAAACCTGGATGTGGCTATCCGCGCGACGTTCGAGCGCCGGCGGACGCCAATCCCGAAAGAACGCCCACCAGGCCTATCGGCCGAGATGTTTGGCGACGAAGGGAAGCAGCGGCAATGGCGCGCTTACGCCGCATCGCTCGAACTCGACGCTGTTTCGCTGGAATCGATCATCGAAGGGGTTTGGGAGTTGGTCGGCCCGTCATGCGCGCGGATCGTAGCAAGAAATGAGAATGAGGCATGACCGAGGGCGTCGTCATCATTGACGTCTGGGACGTCGAAACCTTCGACAGCGAGTTGCGCGGCGACCTCGACGCCCACACCGATGTCATCCGCGACTACATGCTCGCGTCGCGCCGCCAATGGCTGGAGCGTGAAGCCTCCGATCGCATCATGCCCTATCCCGAGAATCCTTACGCGGGCGAGTTCATGTGGGTGAAGGAGCATATTATGCGGCTAATGGAAGTCCGCACGATCCGCGCTTGGCACTATACCCGCCTGACCGACGCGGAAGTCGACGTTCTTGGACAGGGCGGCATTTATCCATCTAGGCTCGACACCATCCGATCACGCTTCGCGGCGCAAGTCGCTGCTGGCGCATTCAGCCAAGAGGTCGCAGATCGCTTGTTCGCCGACAGCCCGTACCAAAGCGATCAGCTCGACTCCCGCTCCGACAAGTTCTGGATGATCTCGCATCCCGTCGACGTCGAATACGGCGGCGTTGAATTGCTCCTCGAGAGCTGGGGCGGCGAGTCAGCCTATTTCTGGCAGCGAGATGCGGCACTTAAGGACATGCTGAAGCAGATCGGTCGGCCGCGTGTCCTGGAGATTGCCATGCCGCTCGTCCATTCCCGCCATGGTTACTCGGCGGCTGAGGCCGTCGTTGCCACTTATGGCCGATTGCTCGGCTGCCGGCCGGACAAACATGCGTTCGACCTCTACACTCATCAGCCGCTCGGTCCTGAGCATGTCCTCGCCGTTCATAGCGAAGGCGAGCCCAATTTCGGCGTCATGGCTCGGGGCTACCCGGCCGGCTTCGTCGACGTGAACCTCGGCCGGTGGGACGAGGAATGAGCGGAGCGGACACTGCCCCCGACGCGATAGCCTTCCTGCGCGGGATCGCCGGAGAACTCGCTGAGATCCACGAGGCAGCGACTATTCACTCTGGCGCGGCGAGGCGAAACACCGCGTCGATCATTATCTCTGCGGCGCGGAGCCGTTCTCCGATTTCGCGACGTGTTGGGTGTTCAAACGGCGGCGGCTCTGGGGTCCGGGGCCGCTTCAATGAATGGCGATCGACCGGCTCGTCGAAAAATGGCACCGGAAGATATCGTCGCACTTTTTATGGACAAAGTAGCGCGGAATGCCGCGGTCTACGAGGATGTTTCGCCGGTGCTTGGTATCGAAATCAACGAGCCCTGTGAACTCGGCGATCGTGTTCGCCTTGTGCGGCCGACGGCCTAAATCTTCAGTGCGTTCGACTACCCTTGGCGATATTCCTGGCCGAGCATACTCACCGGATCGAGCCTGGGGCGCCACCGATGAAATCCGCGGCGGATAGCGTCCGCGCCGCATCTCTCGGCAGACCCGATCTTCTAACCCGATCTTCTAAAAAGACGCCATTTTGGTGCGGCAATCCCTCAATGGATCATGCTGCACAACTCGTAGCTGCGTCATCGTGGTCACCCTGTAGAAGCCGGCCTGACCTCCCGACCGACGGGTCGATAACGATGATCGCCTCTGGAGAATAGTTCTCGTTGTCGAGCGTGGCGGTCTCCACAGACTTGCCGTGCTCTACCCTTTGCCAATGGCCGGCGCGCGGCCGGGCGATCTCAAACGCATCGCAGGCCCGCGCTACATGCTGGTCCCTGACGCCATACAGCCTTGCGATCTCGGTCATCGGCTTCGACCAGACCAGCTCATGAAGCTCGGCGCGTGTCATTCTCAGCACGTGTCTTCCTCTCGTATCAATCATCAGTAATGCCAGCCTGCCTGCCGCATGTTTACAGGCTCCCGGGCCGTACCTGCACGACGTGAAGATTTTGTGGATACGCTCGGCTGGCGCCATCCCCGCCCTGGGTCTAACGCCCCACTATGGCGCGGCTCCCGTAGCCGCACAAGTCGCCGAAGCATTTGAGGTTCGGCATTTCCTCTGTGTCGTAAATTTTGCAATCCGAATTGCTGATGACGTTTGTACGGTGGGCACTTGCCGCCCGCAGGGTCGGCAACGATATCACTGCCGCAAGGGGGCCGGGCCTCCCGCTGATGAAGCTCGGCATGCATTGCTTGCAAGAGACGGGCGGGTGGGCGCCTGCGCGCCTGAAGGCGCGCACCGGGTGCTCGTAAACCGAGCCCGCTTTGCGGTCTCGGCCATTAAGGCTTCGCCCCCTGGCGCGGACAGCCCTTGCGGGCTGTGACGGTCGCCGCCCTTTGGGCGGCGCTGTCTTTTGGGTTGGCCTTCCCGGCGGCGCGGTGTGGGCGGCTCTCCCTTCTAGGCCCGCCGCGGCGGCCCGCAACCCTTCCGCTCGCGCTCCGGGTCCTCCACTGGCGTTCCGGTCCTGCGGATGCAGGCCGCCTCTGACGGCGGGCCTTTCCGGTCGTTTTTCGCCGCCCACCCCGCTTTCCGGGGAAGGGCGCAGCGAGATTGGCGAGCGGAGAAAAGTCATGCGCAGAAACGGCAAACGCAGCGCTAGCGGAGAAGTGCTGGCCAGGAAGGGCGAGGCCCCGAGGGCCAGCCTTTACTCGGAAATCACTGACCGCATCATCGCCGATCTGGAGCGCGGTTCGGTGCCTTGGGTGAAGCCTTGGGACAAGGCGAAAGCCTTCCTTGGACTGCCGAAGAATGCCGCCACAGGGCGGACCTATTCCGGCATCAACATCCTGATCCTGTGGGGCGCGGTGATCGAGCGCGGCTATCCCGGCCAGAACTGGCTCACCTTCCGGCAGGCGCTTTCGCTTGGCGGCAATGTTCGCAAGGGCGAACACGGCACCACCATCGTTCACGCCGATCGCTTCATCCCGAAGACCGAGAAGGAGCGCGCGAGGGAAGAAGACACCGAACCGCAGGCGGTGCCCTTCCTCAAACGCTTCACCGTCTTCAATGTCGCGCAATGCGAGGGCCTGCCCGAAGAGTTTTACAGCCAGCCCGAGCCGCTGGCCGAGCGCCAGATCATCCCCCAGGCCGAGGCCCTCATTCGGGCCAGCGGTGCCGATATCCGCATCGGCGGCGACCGAGCATTCTACATGCCCGCCGCCGACTATGTGCAGCTGCCGCCGCAGCCCGCATTCTTCGAACAGGTCAATTATTACCGCACCGCTCTGCATGAGCTGGGCCACTGGACCGGGCACCCGACGCGGCTTGCGCGTGATTTCTCCGGCTCGTTTGGCACCAAGGCCTACGCCCGCGAGGAATTGGTCGCCGAGATCACGGCCGCCTTCACCTGCTCTAGCCTCGGCATCGAGCCGACAGTGCGCCATGCCGATTATATCGCCTCATGGCTTGCCGTGCTGCGCGAGGACAACCGCGCCATTTTCCGCGCCGCCAGCCTTGCCTCGAAAGCCGCCGATTTCCTGCTGGCGTTTCAGCCCGATGCGCAAAGCAAGCGGCTGGAAGGGATCGCTGCATGAGCGGCCGCGATCGCGTTCCGCTGCACAGCGAGCCGACGCCGGCAGCAGCCGCTCGATATCGGCCTCTTCGATGACGCCAGACGCAACCAGCCCGACCTGTTTTGAAAAGGAGTTTTGCCATGATCCTGATCACCCACGATTTGCGCGCCCACCTGCTCGCCAATGGCGCGGCCGAGGTCGAAACCGACCATGTCCCGGTCGTGAAGTTGTTCAATCCGGTCGGCGCGGCGACCTGGCTTCTGACCGAACTCGACGCCGACGGCGATACGCTGTTCGGCCTTTGCGATCTCGGCTTCGGCTTTCCCGAACTTGGCAGCGTCAGCCTTGCCGAACTGCAAGCGACCAAGGGCCCGCTCGGCCTCGGCATCGAGCGCGACCTCTACTTCAAGCCCCGATTTCCGCTCTCGGTCTTTGCCGAGGCCGCGCGGATTGCCGGCCACATCACCGAGGCCGAGCAACTTTTGCGGCAGGCCGCCGCCGCGCTTTCCCTTCCAGAGCTTCCGCCCGATCGGGCGGAATGACCGCGCCCTGAGGCGCAAAACCAGCCCGTGCCGCTCGGCCTCCGGCCTCGCGGCGGGGGCTATTTCCCCCGAAAGAAAAGGAGAGTTAGCCATGCAGCTTGCCCATGTTTCCATCGACCAGTTGAGTGTGTCGGCGCTCAACATGCGCCATGCCAAACGCGCGCCCGACATTTCCGATATCCTGCCGTCCGTTCGCGCGCGCGGCGTGCTGGTGCCGCTGCTCGTCCGGCCCAACGGCACGCCCGACACCTTCGAAATCGTCGCCGGGCGGCGGCGCTTCTTCGCGGCCAAGACGGTCGCCGACGAGCGCGGCGAGGCCGATCCGCTACCATGCGCCATCATGGAAGACGGCGATGACGCCGACGCGCTGGAGGCCTCGCTCATCGAAAACATCGCCCGCCTCGACCCCGACGAAGTCTCGCAATGGGAAACCTTCACCCGTCTCATCAGGGAGGGGCGCGGCATTGCCGATATCGCCGCAACCTTTGGGCTGACCGAGCCTCAGGTGAAGCGCATTCTGGCCCTTGGCGATCTGTTGCCCAAAATCCGCGAAGCCTATCGCCGCGAGGAGATCGACACCGAGACGGTGCGTCATCTCACCATGGCCTCGAAAGCGCAGCAGAAGGATTGGCTGTCGCTCTATGCCGATCCCGAGCAACGCGCGCCGCGCGGATGGCAGTTGAAGCAGTGGTTGTTCGGCGGCCAGTCGATCTCGACCAAGGTGGCGCTGTTCCCAACCGAGGACTATCCCGGCCTCATCGTGTCGGACCTGTTCGGCGAGGACAGTTTTTTTGCCGATGCGGACCTGTTCTGGCAAAAGCAGAACGAGGCGATTTGCGCCAGGCGCGAGGCCTATCTGGAGGCCGGTTGGGCGGAAGTGGTGCTGCTCGACCCCGGCCAGTATTTCCACTCGTGGGACTACGAAAAAACGCCGAAAAAGAAGGGCGGCAAGGTCCTCATCACCGTCTCGCAACGCGGCGAGGTCGAGTGTCACGAAGGCTATTTGTCGCGCAAGGAAGCGCGCCACGCCCGCGCGAGTGGCGAGGCGACGGAGGAAGCCGAGGCACCGGCCAAGCCGTCGCGACCCGAGCTATCCGGCCCGCTGCAGAACTATGTCGATCTGCATCGCCATGCCGCCGTGCGCGCCGCCTTGCTGGACCATCCAGGCGTCGCGCTGCGCCTGATGGTGGCGCATGCCATTGCCGGGTCGAGCCTGTGGACGGTGCGCGTCGAGCCACAGCGCGCCGCCAACGCGGCGATTGCCGAAAGCGTTGCGGCATGCAGCGCCGAGGCCGCTTTCGTCGCCAAACGTCGCGAGGTACTGGCATTGCTTGGCACGGTGGACGAGGACGGCACGGTCGCCGGCGGCCACGGTGATGATTTCGCACTTGCCAGCGTCTTCGCCCGGCTGCTGGCGCTGTCCGACGACGATGTCGCGCGCGTTCTGGCCCTCGTCATGGCAGAGACGCTTGGCAATGGCAGCGCCATCATCGAGGCGCTCGGCAATCACCTTGGCCTCGACCTGCGCACCTGTTGGCAGCCGGACGATGCCTTCTTCGACCTGCTGCGCGACCGGGAAGTCGCCAACGCAATGCTCGCCGAGGTGGGCGGCAGTCACGTCGCCGAAGGCAATTCTTCGGAGAAGGTGAAGACGCAAAAGAAGATCATTCGCGACTTCCTGTCAGGCGAGAACGAGAGGCAGAAGGTTGACGGCTGGCTGCCGCGCTGGATGGCCTTCCCGGTGTCCTGCTACACGGATCGCAGCGGTTTGCGCACCGCCGACCAGTGGGCAAAGATTAAGCCGCTGTTCGTGTCGCAATGATCCTGGCCAATTCGGGCGGCGGCGACTTGAACGCCGCCGCTTGGTCCACCTGCCGGGGCGACATTGGGTCTCGAGTCCAGTGCCAGAGCCTTCGCGCCGCCCCGGTTTTTTCAGCCGCGCGCACCGGCCGACCAACTTCCGCAAACACCCGGCCCGATTGGCAATTTGGCGCTTTCTGCCGGAGCACGATTGTCGTTGTCACGGCACCGGAGCGTCTGCTGTCCTGTCCTCGCCTTGACCTTTGCCTGTTACGGCGACCGCGTCTAGAGGCCGTCTCTTCGGCTCTCGCCAGGACCATTCCCCTGCCGCTGGCTTGATGACCTATGGGCGGATCCGGCCCGCCCGAAACCCTCGGCCGTCAGCTTTTTTCCCCGCCGCCTGCGGCGGCTCCTCGCGCCGCTTACGCTTCAAAAAAGCTGCCCGCTCGGGTCCTCCGCTGCCGCTGCGGCCCTTACGGGTTCGGGCGGGCCGGACGCGCCCATCACGGTCAGCCATCGCAGGGGAATGGTCCCCGGCGACAAGCAAAAAGGAGACTAACATGACCGCGATCGGATACGTCACCAAGCAGGACAATGGCGGTTACAAGGGCCAGCTCAAGACGCTCAGCGTCCGCGCCGACATCGCCATCGTGCCCAACCAGTCAAAGAGCGCCGACACCCATCCCGACTTTAGGGTGCTGACGCAAGGCGTCGAGGTCGGCGCCGGCTGGATCAAAACCGGCGAAGCATCCGGCAAGGACTATGTAAGCCTGTCGATCGCCGCCCCCGAGTTCGGCCCGCGCAAACTCTACGCCAATCTCGGCCGGGCCGCCGGCCAGGATGATGACGACACCTACGCCATCATCTGGAACCCGGCCGACTGACCGGCCGCTCCGAAAGCCTCGCGCCGGAAACGGCGCGGGGCCGCCTTCAGGGGGCGGCGAAAACTCACGACCCGATTCTTCGCCCATCCCGCGAGCGCTCCCGCTCGCCGATCCTCGCATCCTTCCTTCCGAAACCGATGCGAGGACGGTCACGGACGACGAAAACGAACGCGCAGCCCGCGCCAGAAGGGCAGGCCGTTCCTCAACCTCGATGAGGAGCGCGGGAACCAGGTCATCTCGAACTCAGATGGCCACGATATAAACACTGCATTTGACTCAGAGACCAGATGCGCCTGATGCTCGAATGAAAGAAGCGGAGGTGACACCAGATTGTTATGGAGCGCCAAAAACAACGCACTACGTGACATCCTGGTTCGTCGCTGAACGCACTCCGCTCTGAGCGGATAAAAAAACAAGGGAACAAGATCAGCTCCTAATTGGATTGCAGACATTTCATGCAAATGAGATCGTCTCTTATCGCAATGTTGCCGATGAAGTCTCGTTAGGGGCACTTCGGCGCAATCGCAATGTATCGCTGCAATTGATGGTCTAGAATACTGAAAAATATGTGCGCGCAACCGCGCGAGCTACGTCACAGCCGAATTGGAGCCGATGGTCCTTGGGGGAGCAGCATAACTGGCGGATGGTGTTCCCGTAGGCGCGCTGTCAGTGATCCATGTTCTCCCTTTCTTGTTCAGAGCCATAAGTTAGAACCGCGAGATTGCCGATAATCGCGGCATCCGGAAGCGACGCATCGCGGTCCTTCAAACTCCATGTCTTCAACGCTCTTTCGGCGGCTTGCTGAGGGAATTCTACTGGGAAATGCCAATGTCCGGGTCGAGTGATCTTGGGGATGAAAGGCGCCACACCGAGCTTTCAAGCTTTGTCATGAGGGAAGTGCAGCGCATTCTTGCCCAATGCGATGAGGCGAGGCAGGGCGACAAGCCAGCTGTTGCCCCTTCGGGTTCTCCTTCCGGCGATTTGACCGCGGTGGCTGCCGAATTTCTTGGTAGGCTCGAGGCGGAAGCCGCGCGACGGCTAAATGCCCAGGCGTGTGAGATCGCTTCGCGACCCCGGCCAGCCGATCATCCGCTCGCGCATCCGGTTCAGAAAGATTGCCCGAGAGAAGGAGCCCGCGTTGCGGAGTGGGCCGGTCCGGTTGCGGGCTCGACGCATCTCGAGAGACGTTTTGGAATACCGCGGTCGACGCTGCATTGGTGGCAGCGGCATAATGATGTGGTTGCGTTTCGGCGAGGCTCCCGCAAGCATGTATTTCCCCTGGCTCAGTTCATCGACGGCAGGCCTGTGCCCGGAATCAGGCAGGTCCTTTCCTCGATCTCCGAACCCAGATTGGCTTGGCTGTGGCTGATCAGCCCATCGCCTCTTCTCGAGGGTCGCGTTCCTATCGAATTGCTCAGAGAAGGTATGAACGCAGAAATGGTCGCATCCGCCGCCCAGGCTGTTTCTCTGATCGGATCTATCTGACGATTGGCCGGGATGTTGGTGGCTGTTTACGCACATTCCATACGCGCCCAAACAGCCGATGTACCAATTGTGCGGTTTGTACAAATGTATAGTTGTCCAATTTGTCCAAGTAATATTGGGTATTTAGTGATAATAATGCAACGGATACTTCTATATGTGGTTGGCAAATCAGATTTTAACTTGCACTAATCCGTTCGGTGGATAGCGTTCGATCCGGGAAGGATGCATCGCGATGCGCATCTTTTTCGATCGTGGGGACAGGGAGCGGTTCGTCCATCGACGTCCTCGCCCCTTTCAAATCAAATGGAGATCAAGCATGAACATCAAGAGCCTTCTTCTCGGCTCAGCTGCGGCTCTGATCGCAGTTTCCGGCGCCCGCGCCGCCGACGCGGTGACCGTCGCCGAGCCGGAACCGGCTGAATACGTCAAGATCTGCGACGTCTACGGCTCGGGGTACTTCTACATCCCCGGCACCGAGACCTGCCTGCGCATCGGCGGCTATGTCCGCTACGACATCGGCGTCGGCGACGTTGGGTCCTACGACGGGGCGCGGACCCACGACGTCCAAGACGGCAGCGACCAGGGCACCTGGCGCAAGAACGCTCGCTTTGACCTAAGGACTTGGACCGGCCAGGAAACCGAACTCGGTACTTTGAAGACATACACCGAGACCAAATTCAATTTCGGTAACCGCAACGCCTATTCGGGTCCCGACAGTCCCCAAAACTATGCCTTCAACAAGGGCATCACACTGAACTTCGCCTGGATCCAGCTTGGCGGCCTGCGCGTCGGCAAGGACGAATCGGCCTTCGATACGTTCATCGGCTATGCCGGCAACGTCATCAACGATACGCTCGTTCCCTATGGCGATTTCGACACCAACGTCGTCCAGTACTACTTCGACGCCGGCAATGGCTTCTCCGCCGTGGTGTCGCTCGAAGAGGGTTCTGGCGTCGTCGGCACGATCGACAGCTACGTTCCGCATGTCGTCGGCGGCGTGAAGTACACGCAGGGCTGGGGCGCCATCAGCGGCGTCGTGGCCTACGACAGCAACTACGAAGAGGTAGCCGGCAAGGTCCGCTTGGATGTGAACGCCACCAACGAACTGTCGCTGTTCATTATGGCTGGCTATGGGACCGACGACAACCTAACCGATGGGACCTACGCTATTCCTGCCGGCGGCCGCGGCTTTTACAAGCAGTGGGGTGGCAACTGGGCCGTCTGGGGCGGCGGCACCTACAAGTTCAACGAGAAGACCTCTTTCAACCTTCAGGCAGCGTATGACGAGTGGAAGAACCTCGGCATTGCCGCCAATGTCGCCTACGATATCGTTCCTGGTCTGACGATCACGGCCGAAGTCGACTATCTCCACGCTGGCAAGTTCGGGGATGTGGACTTCTCTAACTGGACCAATGCCGACAAGAAGAACAGCATCGGCGGCCTGCTCCGCTTCCAGCGCTCGTTCTGAGGATTGAAGAGCACGTTGCCGCGTGCGAAGCGGACCTGGGAGCCGGCCTCTAATTTGCCGCTCAACCATGGTGGTGAGGCTTGAAGGGTCGTCGGGCGAATTGCTTGACTTCCTACCCAAGCATTTCGTCGATGAGAAGGGCGCCCCGTTCCCGGGCGCCCTTTTCAAACTTATCGATCGGGGGTTTGGCCGTAACCATTCGCCCGGGGCCGCAGTGACTTGATTTCGGGCGAGGGTTTTTGCGGTTGGTTTCGTCGGCGCGTAGCTCCGAGCGACGATATGCCAAAGTTTGTCGATGCCGTCTTCTGTGAAGACGACGATGGGTTGCTTAGAGCGCCGAGCATTCTGACTGAATTCAAGGGATCGCGGAAAGCGAGATTTGAATATCACATAGGGGAAAATTGTTTGTCTGCAGAGCGATACCGTGGCTTGGGATTTCCACAGTCATTCCTCATTCTTTGATTGCTGAAGCGGATGATGGACATTGTTGCCGGAGAACCGAATGACGTGCGAATGAAAAATGTCGACGGCCAATGGATGGTTCAGGTCGTCGAAAATGGCAATGTAACTCGGCATTTATTCAACGCTCAAGCCGTTGCCGAGAGCTACGCCGAATTCCAGCGAATTCGGCTCGGCCTGCCTGGAAAGCCACCAATTTGGGAGGAGAACCCGGTGGATGAGCGCCCTGGGCGCGAAATATCTGACTTCATCATCAACGATGTTCTCGACCTCGCCGAGTACTCTGATCGCGGCATTGTCACTACCCTGGTTGATACATGCGGCGTTCGCCTTCGTCTCCACCTCACAGCCGTGACGTCAGAATTGCTTTGCGAGCGAATTGCCAACGCCCTGGAGCGCCGGTACGGGCAATAGCGAGCTAAGCTAGACTGCTTGCGTGGACCGACAAGCCCAAGCGGCGGTGCGTTCGCGTGTCACCGCTTGGCGATTTTTCCAGGCCACCGGCTCCCATTCGACCATCTGTCCAGTCCAAATCGCGCGGAATCCGGGCGCCATTCTGCGCTATTTCGACAGCCCCGGACCACGCCGACCCGCTTGCCGAGGCGCTCTATGTGCATAGGCATGGCTGCCTCTGGTGACGGTGTCTGAACCTCCGCAACGCCACATTCCGCCACGCCGCTTGGCTGTCGTGCCGGTCCATCGCGCGGCCAGTCTCCTCTGGGCGGATCCGAACCGATTACGTCACGAAGCAGGAAAACGGCGGCTATAAGGGCCCGCTCAAGACGCTCAGCGTCCGCGCCGACATCGCCATCGTGCCCAATCAGGTAAAGACAACCACCCCGACTTCCGGGTGCTGACGCAAGGCGTCGAGGTTGGCGCCGGCTGGGTCCGGACCGCGAGGCTCCGGCAAGGAGTATGTGAGCCTGTCGATCGCAGCGCCCGAGTTCGGCCCGCGAAAGCTTTACGCTAATCTCGACCGCGCCGCCGGCCAGGATAACGACGACACCTACGTTATCATCTGGAACCCGTCCGACCGTCCGACTGATGCGAAAGCCCCGCCCCGCGGCCGGAGCGGGGCTTCTTCAATCGCTCTCGAGCCGCCTTATGGGCGGCGAAAACTCCCACCCGACTCTTCGCCCGTCCCGTGAGGGCTCCCGCTCGCCGATCCTACGCCTCCGTCTGAAGCCGACGAAACGAGGATCATTATGGACGACGAAAACCAACGCGCCGCCCGCGCCAAGAAGGGCAGCCCGTTCCTCAACACCGCGCAGGCCGCCTTCTATGTCGGGCTGTCCCAGCGCACCTTGGAAAAGATGCGGCTCACCGGCGCCGGCCCGCAATTTAGAAAGCACGGCCGCTTCGTCCGCTACCACATCGACGAGCTCGACGCCTGGTCGAAAGGCCAGCCGCATGCCGCGCACTCCGTCGCTGACCGGGCCGGTTCCGCCAACACAAAAGACGGAGGCCGCTCATGATCGCGCGGCCTTCTGTCACTCTTATCGGCAGCCGTTTGCGGCGCGTTCGCGCCCGCAAGGCGCTTGCCACCGCAGCCGTCGCCCTTGTCCTGATTGGCTTCACCGTATTCGCCAGCCCGTCGCCTTTACTGGTGTGGAACGCCTCGGCCAGCGCGCCGGTCGGGCTCTATGGGCTTGGCTTCGGCGCGCCGCGCAGGGGCGATTTCGTGCTTGTCCGCCTGCCGAAAATGGTCGCCGCGCTTGCCGACCAGCGCGGTTATCTGCCTCGCAACGTGCCGCTGGTGAAGCACGTCGCAGCCCTGCCGCGCGAGCATGTCTGCGCCTTCAATGACGTCATCATCATCGGCGGCCAGATTGTCGCCCGCCGCGTTCCAACCGACGAGCAAGGCAGAACCTTGCCGTGGTGGAACGAATGCCGCGCGCTTGGGCCCGACGAGATCTTCCTGATCAATGGCGAGGCTCCCGGCTCCTTCGACAGCCGCTATTTCGGGCCGGTGCCGGCAGCAAAAATAATCGGGAGGGTCGTGCCGCTATGGACCGAGTGACCCTCCTGATCTTGGGCATGGTGTCGATCGCACCATGCGCCTGTTCCGCCGCGACCGGCGCGCAGCCGGCCGTTCTCTCCCAAGGTCCGCAACTTGCAAAATGGCGGCCCTTTGTAGTCGAAGCAAGCCGCCGCTTCGGCGTTCCACAGGCTTGGATTTATGCCGTCATGGACGCCGAAAGTCGTGGCCAGACGACGCTACATGGGCACCCAATCACCTCGCGGGCGGGCGCCATCGGGCTGATGCAGGTGATGCCAGAAACCTATGCGGAGCTGCGCGGCGAGCTTGGCCTGGGTGCTGATCCGCACGACCCGCGCGACAATATTCTGGCCGGCACCGCCTATCTCAGCGCCATGTATGACCGCTTCGGCTTCCCCGGCCTGTTCGCCGCCTACAATGCTGGACCGGAGCGTTACGAGGCCCATGTGCAGCGCGGACGGCCGCTGCCGAAAGAGACGGTTTTGTACCTGCAAAAGCTAAAAGCCGCAGGGGTTTCTGCGGCCGACATGGACGTGTTCAAGGGCCATCATCCTCGTCCTCTAAAGGTGCCGAGAATCCGCTCCGGGCAAGAGTTGTTTTTCCTGAAAGACGGCGTGTCCGCGAGCGGTTCGCGCGGCGGGATTCTGGTGCCGCTGGGATCCCAGCGAGCTGGATCGGCGCGGCCGGGCAGCAAGTAGGGCAGGGGGCGCTTCCCGGTCGGGCGGGCGGCCGGGAGGCGAATTAGCGGGGGGGCCGCGGAAGGCAAGATAAAGACACCGCCTCCGCGAGGCGGCAAAGTGTTTGTCTGCACATCGTTTTTCCCGGAGGCCGTCTCCTGAGTCAGGAGAGCTGATCGGCGCAACTCACTCATTCAGCTCAAGATTAACCGGAGGCTATGATGCCAGATGATGAATTCCGTCCGAGTCTGGGTAAGATCGGCTCGCGCGGCTCGAAGGCAGGCAAACGCTTCGTCGGCCAGCTCCGCGCCGCAATCAATCGCGCCGGCGGCAGGACTGGCCGTGGCCGCCGCTTCACCGGCAGTCGCACAGGGCGCGGCGGGGCGGCTGCCGCGGTGCTGAAATCGCGCGATCGCCATGCCGCCTTTCGCCAGCGGCGGGTGGTCGTCAAGGCGCGGATCGTGAAGCTGGCCGGCAAGGGTGGTGACGGGGCGCGCGCGCATCTGCGCTATCTCCAGCGCGACGGCGTCACGCGGGAGGGCGAGCCGGGTGAGCTTTATGGCGCCGACAGCGACCGGGTAAGTGGCAAAGACTTCCTCGATCGTGCCGCTGGCGACCGGCATCAGTTCCGCTTCATCGTCGCCCCGGAAGATGGGATCGAGTATGACGACCTCAAGCCACTGACTCGGCGGTTGATGGCCCAGATGGAAGGGGATCTCGGGACGAAACTCGACTGGGTTGCCGTCGACCATTTCAACACCGGCCACCCGCACACGCATATCATCGTCCGTGGCAAGGACGATCGCGGCGACAATCTCGTCATCACGCGCGACTACATCTCTTCTGGCCTGCGCGAGCGCGCGGCCGAGTTGGTCAGCCTGGATCTTGGTCCCCGCACCGACCGCGAGATTGAAGAGCGCCTGCGCCAGGAGATGGAGCAGGAGCGGTTCACCAGCATCGACCGACAGCTGCTGCGCATGCGCGACGAGGACGGACATGTTTCGCCGGCCGGCCGCGACGCCTTTCGCCAGACGCTTCATCAGGGACGTCTGCGCAAGCTTGAGCGGATGGGCTTGGCCAAGGAGGCGAGCTCGGGCTGCTGGCGCCTCGATGCCGAGCTTGAGGTGATGCTGCGCGGGGTCGGCGAGCGCGGCGACATCATCAAGACCATGCATCGCGAGTTGACCGGCAAGGGTCTCGCCCGCAGTCCTGCTGATTACGTCGTCCATGGTCGACCCGAAACGCCGATCGCAACTATTGTCGGTCGCGTGGTCGCGTGCGGTCTGGCCGACGAGATCAGCGATCGGCACTACCTCATCGTCGACGGTGTGGATGGGAAAAGCCATTACGTCGATATCGGCAAGGGAGGGGCGACGGAGCCGACGCCCCATGGCTGCATCGTGCGTGTCACGTCGAGGAACACCGGGCCTAAGCAAGTCGATCGCACGATCGCCGACATCGCCGCTGACCATGGTGGTCGCTACTCGATCGACATTCACCTCAAGCATGATCCCTCCGCCACCGATCGCTTTGCCGAAACCCATGTGCGGCGGCTGGAGGCAATCCGCCGAGCGACCGGCGGCGTGGAGCGCGAGCCGAACGGGACATGGCTCATCGCGCCAGATCACCTCAACCGTGTCGCTGAGTATGAGCGCCAGCGGGCGAGGGCCGAGCCTGTCGTCGTCGACAAGCTCTCGTCAATGCAGCTGGAGCGACAGGTCGGTTTTGACGGCGCCACCTGGATCGACGGCGCGCTGGCCTCCGAGGAGCCCGAGGCTTTGCGCAACTCCGGCTTCGGCCGTGAGGTGCGGGAGGCGCAAGCCCGCCGACGGCAGTGGCTGATCGCGCAAGGCCTTGCGCATGAAGAGCAGGACCGGATCGTCTATCGCGCCAACATGATTTCGATCCTGCGCCAGCGCGAGCTGAACCGTGTCGCCGGCCAGCTGTCGGATCAGCTCGGTCTCCCGTATTCTGAAGCGCGGCCTGGAGATCGAATACAAGGCACGCTGCGCCGATCCGTCGAGCTCGCCAGCGGCAAGTACGCTGTCATCGAGAAGTCGCGAGAATTCACGCTGGTGCCATGGCGACCAGTGCTTGAGCGGCACATGGGCAAGGACGTCACCGGTGTCGTGCGCGGCGAGGGAGTTTCCTGGACGATCGGACGGCAAAGGAGCGGACCAAGCGTGTCATAGAAGCGCCCAGCATTGTCGTCGTCGAAACCGTGCCGCGAGATGCCGAGGTCGTGCTACTGCGTCCAGCCATGCGCGATCCATCGGGGCAGAGCGAATTGGACAGCGAGTCGGTCGGCGGTGGTGTCAAGCGCCACACCCACTCGGTCGAAGAACCAGTTGCCCCGGCGCTCAACATATTCTGCCCACTTTATCTGCTGCGCCTCGACCTCGAGAGCGGTCGATCGGAGTGCGGTGGTTGCGAGCGCCGCCTTGGACGTGCCGACCTCGGCCTGACCGGCCAAGACATAGCGCTCAGGTTTGAGAGTTCGATCGGTTCGTGATCGATTACATGCAAGCGACCCAAGAGACCGGATTGCCTCGCTAAGGCCCAAAGCGAGCCATGGCCTATCGCGCCCAGCCCAACGAGGTGCGCTTCGCAAAGATCGACGGCGAAGTCAATTAGGGCGGCATCGCCGGCTTTGTTGTAGCTATACAACGAGAGGTCGATGTCCTCGCCCACTCTCCGCCGGTCAACTGGGCGGCGAAGATGGTTCGAAAAACGTTGGCGGCAGCAAAGCAGCCTGCGGCGCCAGCTCCATAGGGCAGCAAACTCGAGCCAGAGCCGACCGGGTCCGTTCGTGACAGCTTTGCCGCCCAACCGCCCGATCCCATGAAAACGGTCGGGCACCGGAGTGGTGGGTGCGTCACCCCTGCAACTACGCAGACCGTGGCAGACTTGCCGGAACGCCGGATGCCAACTTTTGGATTGATCGACTTTGCCAAGCGCTCCAGCGCTTGGGCTTGAGAGCTCGCCGCGCTGTCCAACAGGAGCACCGCCAGAACCGGATAGAAGCGAGCAACCTCACAGTAAGGTCCAGCGTACGGCTTCTAGCGACTTTTGAGCGAGCCCTGTATCCGGCATCGAGGTGGCAACTGTGATCCGACGCAGTCGGCAATTTGTCGTATATCGCTCGACTGCTAATGCAGACTCCATCTGTGTGCCGTCCATTGGATTCTATTTGTTGTAGTTGCCTTTGCTTCCGGCTGTGCATAGAACGCGGTGGGATTGGGTGCCGATAGTTGGGTTGCGGGGCAGGTCGTGGGGTCGAAATTCGAGAAGCTGAACAGGCTGCGCGAATCTTTGCGCGAGTCTAACCATGATTTCCGAGCAAGCACCCAGCTGTTCAGCAGTTTGGACGTCGCGAAGATCGATCGCGATATGGATCTTGCTGGCCGCGGAAAGCAGCGCGGCGAGGCGAATCAGCCCCCAAAGGCCGCTAAGACGCTGGACGATGTCGAACATGCCATCGTCGAACGAGTCGAAGATGAGAAGAAGTCCTCACATCATACTATCGAGGACAACCTCCAACTCCTCAGCGGGCGCCTTGCGAGCCTCGATTTCGAAGAGCAGTTCGGCCTGATCCGTCAGGCAAATGCGGCCAGTGTCTCTGACTTCAAGGCTTCGGTCGCTATCGGCCTCGATGAACTCCACGGATTGAGGAGGGCTCTCAACGACGCCGAGAAGGAGAACGTCTGGTTTAAGCAGAAGCACGGTCTGGTTCGCGCGGCGCGGGTGCAGCACGGAGCAGCTCACATTTTCCGCGTGTCGTTACTGGTGTTCCTTTTTCTGATCGAGACAGCGATGAACGGCAACTTTCTTGCCAAGGGAAATGAGCAGGGTTTTTTTGGGGGCATCCTGGAGGCCGCGGCATTCTCGTTCATCAATATCGGCGCCGCTCTGCTTCTGGCGGTTTTCTGCGCTCGCCTGGTCACGCACCGGTCGCTTTTCGTGAAGCTAATCGGCACTCTCTCAATCCTGCTCTACGTCGGTCTGGCCGTGACCATAAACCTTGCGCTGGCTCACTACCGCGAGGTGAGCGGCTCGCTCGCAGACGGTGCCGGTGCGGAGGTCATCCGAAGTATGCTCGCCAATCCAACGGGCCTCGACGACGTGAAGTCGTGGTTGCTGTTTGCGATCGGGCTGATGTTCTCAATTTTCGCGTTTATCGATGGCTGGTTCGTCCTCGATCCCTATCCCGGCTACGCGGGCGTTGAAAATCGACTGGTCGCCAGGCGAGAGGATTACATCGATCGCAAGAAGGAGTTGATCGAGGAACTGCAGGACGTTCGCGACGACCACAACGAAAAGGTCGAGGAGATCGTCAAGGAGCTCGGCAGTCGCCGCAGAGAGCACCGCGCGATTGTTGAGCATCGATCGAGGCTTCTGGCGCTCTTTGCGCAGCATCAGGATCAATTGGAGCGGGCCTGTAACCAGCTGCTCTCCAAGTACAGGGAAGCCAACATCCAGGCCAGGACGGAGCCCGCGCCCAAGCATTTCGCAGCGCCTTACAAGCTGGAGCGTATCAAACCCCATGTCTCGGGCGAGGGGGAGTGGAGCGAAGGAGACGTCGGTGCATCGATCCGCCAGGCGCAGGAGGAGCTCAACGCTCAAGTTCGCCTCATTGGCCAAGAATGCGAGCGAGGGATCGAGCAGTACCGGGATCTAGACAAGCTCCATCCCGACGGTGTGAGCAATGGCTAGGCGGTCTCGTAGGAAGAGGAAGGGCCAAGCCGGCCCGATCGTCGCGGCTGTTGCTCTCGGGGTGCTGTCAATAGCGATGCTGGGCGGCTTTGCCTGGATGTGGTCAAGATCTGGAAAGGGTCAGATCGACGCTAACACAAATTGCCCGTTGGGGGGCCCCGTTAGCCTAACGGCTGTTTTGATCGATGCCACTGATCCGATTTCCGCAACCACGATGGCCGACCTGAAGAACGAATTCCGCAAGACCATCGGACGTGTCGAACCAGGCGGGTATGTGAAGATCTACACCCTAAACTCGTTCCCCGGCGACCTCACGGTGATGTTCGATGGATGCAATCCGGGCGATGGTTCAACCGTGGACAGCTGGACAAATAATCCGGCACGGCGCCAAAAGAAGTGGGAGAACGCCTTCGGAGATCCCTTGGGCAAGCTCCCAGGCGAAATCCCAAATGCTGAGTCCGCGAGCCAGTCTCCGATCATTGCCGGTATCCAGAAGATCAAACTGTCGCTCTTCGACGGCAGCTTGGCCAAACAGGGAAGCCCAAAGCGATTGGTGGTTGCGTCGGACATGATCGAGCATACGGACCTTTATTCCCAGTATCGCTCTGGCCTCAATTACCGGAAATATCTCAACAGCGCGGCCGATAGGACCTACGGCACCTCGCTCGATGGGGTGAACGTTACAATTCTCTATATCGACCGGGCAAAGAAGCCATTTCAGTCACTCGATCACGCCGATTTCTGGACGCAATGGGTCCAGAACCATCACGGCCAGTTCGAAAAGCTGGTTGGTTTGGAGGGGTTAAACTGATGGCCAGGAAGCGCGACAATTCCCTGCTGGGCCACCCAGGCCTCCCTTTGGTCGTGTTTGCGACGCTTACCCTCGGCGGCTGCATATTCATCGCTATCGCCAAGTTGTCGGGAGTGAACCCGGTCGTGGCGGCGGGTATACCTGTCTGCCTGATGTTCTTCTATCTCGGTGTATCGGTCTTCACCGGGAAGCTGCGGCTTCACGATGAGCAGACCGGCGACAATCTCTACTACATGGGCTTCCTGTTCACCCTGACGAGCCTTGGGGTCTCGTTGTTTCAGTTTGGGTCGGAAGGCTCGACTGAAATTATCGTAAGGAACTTCGGTATCGCGATTACGTCGACGATCACCGGCATTGCGCTCCGAATTTTCTACAATCAGATGCGCCGCGATCCTGCGGATATTGAGCGGACGGCAAGGCACGAACTCGCGGATATGACACGGCGGGTGAGGGCCGAGATGGAGGGCGTGACGAGAGAGTTTGCCGACTTTCGCCGTGTCAGCCACCAAATGCTGGAGGAGGGTTTTGCCGAAATCGCCGGCCAGGCGGAGCGGAACGGAGAGCATATAAGATCCGCCCTGGAGAAGATCGCGATGGAATCGATCAAGCCGGTCCAGGAGGCGTCGAGCAAACTGAGCGACGCACTTAAAGACAATTTCGGGCAGGTCGAAAGTCAGTTCTCGTCGATTGCGCAGCGTGTCGAAGTTGCCGCGGATTTGCTGGACAAAGCCAACGGCACGATGTCCTCGTCGGTGAATAAACTTGGCGCACAAGCGGATATCGTAGCCACGAAGCTAGAGAAGGTTGTCGTTCCCGACGAGGTGCTGAAGAACGATTTGGCGCCGATGGTGAAGCTGCTCGGCAGCGCTGTCGCGCAATATGCGGTGAAGACCGAGACGGCCTCACAGGAGCAGCAAGCGCTTATGACCGGTCTTGCCGATGCAGTGGCGAAGGTGGCGAGTGGCGTGGAAAGGGCGGCAGCCGCGGCGGAGAAAACGGCACAGACTGTTCAGGCGCAGCAGCGTTTGACCGAGGCGCTTGCAGCGGTGGTGCAAAAGCAAAGTAAGGACACGAGCCAACTCGTTGCAACGCTTGCGGAAAGGAGTCTTCAGGTCGCTCGCACGAATCATGCTGCCAACGGCACAATGGCAAGCGATTTAGTGCGCGAAGTGACACCAGCCGCCAGTGCTCCTGAAGGCGCGGAAATCAAGATCCCAGATGGCGCACAAGGCGATACTTTCCAAACCTTGAGTGGAGCGCCGCAGGCAGAGAAGACTGAAACGCCGAGACGAACCAGCTGGTGGGGCAGGTGAGCGAGGTCGGCGGAACAGCAGTCGCGTTCGAGCGCAGAGGGTACGCCCGCGGGCTAATCCTTGGCCTGACAATGGCCGAGACGATGCTGCTGTTGGTGTTCTGCCTTCTGCTCGCGGCCGGGGCGATCATCGCGAAGAAGCAAAAAGAGGCTGAAGCGGCAATGAAGATTGCCCAGTCCCTTACGGAGAAGGCCAGGCAGCTCGACGAGGAAAACAACCGGCTCCTTACTCAGCTGAACGCAATGATAAATCCGGCGACGGGCCGTAATGTGGCTGACCAGCAATGGCGGGAACTGGTCCTGGCCAAAGAGGCTACCGAAACAATCAAAAAAGCAGGCCTTACGGTCGAAGACCTGGTGAAAAAGGCCCCGGTGACCAAGGTTCTGTCCGAGAACAATGTCGACGTCGATCAAGCCAAGGCGATGATCGAGGAGATGCGGGTTCTGAAGGAGTTCGGCTATGTGGGTGGGGCCAAGACCTCGAAGGAACTCTCAGACGCGCTAAAGAAGGCGGGCGAAACTGTAGTTGCAGCTAAGCCGCACGATTGGCCACCGATCATCAGTCTCAGCGAGCTCGACGGCTATAATTTCGATGTCGGAAGCGCGGAGCTTTCCGATCGCTTCAAGATGAAGCTGCATGATCTGTCAAAGACGATCGCCGGCATTGCGACGGCGTACGGCGTTGATGTGATCGAGGTGATCGGCCACACGGATGAGCAGGCAATGTCCGGTGAATCATCGAATATGGACAAGGCCCTAAAGCCGGTTCTCGCCCGTAAGGTAGCGATCGGCACGCTTCATCCTGCGGACAACGCAGGTCTTGGATTGGCGCGAGCGATCTCGGTGACGAGCATACTTCAGAACATGCCTGAGCTCAAAGGTTTCACCATTCTACCCATGTCTGGCGGTCAGTTGATACTGCCCGGCGACCGCCTTACCGACGGCGCCCAGGTCGGCGACGTGAAGGCAAGACGACGGATAGAAATCAGGGTGAGGCAGCGGTCGCGCGAAACAGACGTTGCGCCGGCTGGGGGATCGAAGACATAGGTCGTGGCGGTCGCTGGTGAGCTAGGCGCACCGCGTATAGTTGGGGGGACTCAGGGTATGGGGTTTTACGTTCGAAAATCGATTAGCGCCGGACCGTTCCGGTTCAACTTCTCATCGGGCGGCGTTGGCGTCTCCGTTGGTGTAAAAGGCCTTCGGATCGGGACAGGTCCACGAGGCCACTACATCCATGCGGGCGCGGGCGGCCTCTACTATCGCGGCACGCTCGGAAAAGCCGGGACGAAAAAGATTGCCCGACAGCAGCCAGCTGATATGCGCCAAGCACAGCTCCAACCTTCGGCGCCCGGATACGTCGCTGATGGCGTCGTGATGCGGGAGATCGAATCCGGCGACGTGATGGGTATGCGAGATGAAACGTCTGCCAATGTGCTTGACGAGATCAATGCCAAGCAATCGGAGACGCGGCTCTCTGTGGCCCTCGCGGTTCTGGCAGGAATTGGGGGTTTTCTTGTGGGGGCAAAGCTCGGAGGGGCTGCACCTTTGGTGGGCGTCGCCGCATTTCTACCGGGCATGCTGATCGGCAGATGGTTTGACAGCTATCGCCGGGTAAGCGTGCTCTATTACGATCTCGAGCAAGACGCCGAGGCCGCCTATGGTCGCCTTGTTAGTGCGTTTGAAACGCTCACTCGTTGCGACGGAAGATGGCATGTGGCGGCCGGGGGCACGATCCAGGATCTGACAGCTTGGAAGCGCAATGCCGGGGCCAGCATGCTGGTCGACAAAAAGTCCACGACGCTGGAAAGCACGTTGCCCAAAGTTGTTCGTAGTAACGTAACCCCGCCTTCAATCCACGTTGGCCGCCAAGTGCTCTATTTCATGCCGGACCTCGTCTTGGTGAAAGACGGAAACCGCTACGGCGCCGTCGGATACGGCGATCTTCAGACGCAATTTGCTCCGACCAATTTTATTGAAACGGGCAAGGTTCCTTCCGACGCTGAGGTTGTTGGGCATACCTGGGCTCACCCGAACAAAAGCGGTGGACCGGACCGGCGCTTCAAAAACAACAGGCAGATCCCCGTGTGCCGCTACGAAGCCTTGCGGCTTTCGAGTTCGACCGGGTTGAACGAACTGGTTGAATTCTCGAAAACAAATGTGAGCCTGCCGTTTTGTCAGGCGCTCTCTGCGCTCTCTCAGCTGCACCGAAGCTCTGGTAGCCGGTCGATAACGATACAAGCGCAGCCAAATCCATAGCCTTTAGGCGGAACGCGGCTGGCCCCTTACTTAAAGGCCCTTGGCAGCGCAGGAACAGGGTTTGATAAACGACGGAGCACGAACAATCAGCAGAGGCCTTCACAGGGGATTCCATCCCGATCGCGATCGAGCTTAGGACCCCAAGAGCAATTGTTGAGATACCAGCGCGCTTCCTCACACGAGGAGATCTGGGAGCAATGCCGTCGGGGTTGGCATGAATAGCTCTGTGCTACTTGGTCCTGGTCGATCAATCTGAATTTGCGATCCGTTGGCTGCGAATTGTCGGTATGCTCTGTGCGCCAGTCCCATGGTGCTTCGAAAGTGCCTATCCAGACTCCAACCTTAGCTGTCTCGGCCGCGGTCTGTTGTTTCGCGTACGCGCCGTGGCTGTACCGAGGCCAGTCGAGAGCCTGGCCCTGCTCCACCATCCAGGAAGCGACGCTCATCCCGTCCGCCCGGCGACAATCACCAACGAAGCGATGGTAACGATCCCACATCACGAAAGTGCACTGGACAGACCGAGAGGCAGACAGGAAACCGTCTAAAGCTTCGGCGGACCGGCGCCCACAAGGATACTCCACGCCGTTTGCATCCCTGCAGAGCTGGCGGCTTTCAGGTGCATCGATGCCGTTGAGCCGTATGCGCTGACCATGAATTTCAATTGTGTCTCCGTCAACAAACCGAGGCCACGCCGCTAATCGCCGCGGGCCTGGTCGCGGTCAAGTTTGCTATGAACTCGCCAGTTTGGCTGTGACTGTACCCGAGCGCAAAATAGCTATAGGCGGCAATTGCCAAAACTGTAAGGGTGAGCGCAAGAATCCAAATGCGAGATCTGCGACCAGAGAAAACCGGCCGACCGTCCCTCGAGTCAGGCCTACGCCGGCGGGAGTGACTATTGCTCCTCAATTTCGCCTCCCCGCGAGGAATGCCGAAAGACGGATATCAAGCCGTCCTCTCGTTACTTGCCCATTTTTTGACGTGATAGCCTTTCGGCTGAGACACATGCAAGGGAGAAGCGTTCGCAACGAGTTTTCAAGCTATACTTTGCTACGTCGAAATTCCCAGCATGCTTCGGCGCGTGTTCGAAGCTGCACTGGGTTTCAGCGTAAGAGCAGAAGCGAGCAACCAACCGCGATTTCCGCAGACTAAATCTGAAGGACTGGTACCGCCTCCATTCAGCCCCATACACTCGCCTCAGGACCCGCACCAAAAGCGGACGTTGCGTCAGTAGAGCGAATAGAGTTCACTGCGGGCTTACGACGGCTGGGCTGGCATGCTTAAATAACTGATAATGCAATTATCGTTCGTTGTGAAAAGGGCAGTCAGAGATGGCCCTCTGGCTCGGCTTTCACCGGCGGACAGCGTCGTTTCGGCGTCAGATCGACGACAAGTCGCCAAGGGCCGCCTGCAGCGATGGCGATCGCTCCAAGGTGGCCGCAATCCTGTCCCACCAGCGCTTGCCGCGCCAGGGCGCCCTCGAAAGCCTCGCGCTGGTCGTCCGGCCTGTCCGTAGCCAGCACATCGATCAGGAATTCGGCCTGCAGCCGGTCCCTGATGGATTTTAAGCTGTCTGGCCCATCGCGGCGGCGGTCGGCAACGATGAGCTTATGGATTGCAAAGCGTTCGGGCCCCGGAAGTTGGACGAGCACGTCGTCGCGATGGTTGACGGCCGCCAGCATTGGCTCTGCCAGGAGTTAGCTGAGATGGTGCAGCGACCGGGCATGGACGCCGGGCGCCGGCAGTGGACGCAGACCCTCTTCCTCGGTGAAAGTAAGGCGTCAGGAATTCGGCGAGCGTCTCGCCCCGCATCTGTTTCCAGCGCGAAGTCTTATATTACCGGCCACCAGCGCCGGCGCCGGTTCGAACGAGAAATCCTTGAGAACCCTTTCGAGCGGCGCCGACACACTGTCGTCCAGGGTGATCGAGAGTCGCTCGAAGCTGGCGATGTCGACGTTCGTTTGGGCAGTCTGGTCAAGGGTGAAGCGGACGCCGTGCTCGCTAGAGGCGGAACGCCTGAGTTCCCGCGACCGTCCCGCCGAGGAGGAACACGCCGGCGGAAGCGAATGCATGCAGAAGGCTGCCGGTCGCTGCATTGACGCCAAGGAACCTTTCCGCGCGCAGCAGGCGGACCGGCGCGATTGCGTCGGCGATTAGGCGAGCAAACCAAGACGCGGCGCAAGCCGGGGCAAGATCGAGATAGGGGTGGCGACCATGCACTCTTCTGTACGTCAGCTTGTTGTCAGATCGCTCGCTTACCCTGCTAGTAAGCTTAAGTAGTCGATGACTACAGTGCAGATCTGTCGATAGGAGAGCGAGTCGCATGTATAGCAGAATCACTGGTTCATCCAGCCAACCTACAAGCGCAGGGCATCCCGACGAGTCGGAGCAGGCAGCAGATAATCAAAGATTTGCGAAATCGCTTGCAGACGCGGGGACTAGTTCGTCTTCGGCGACACGGCCGTATTCCCTCACCCCCGAACCTCCTATCTACGACATGGACAGTGATGAGTTCAGGCAAGAGTTGAAGGACTTCTATGGCGTCGATGTCAAGCACATAGCAGACAATCCTCAAGAGTACTCAGACTTCGTGTCCTCAAAAGCGGAGCGCACCGCAATTGTCGCTAGAGTCGGTACGACCATAGATGACGAGCCGGGTTCGAAGTACTTCAGCTACCAGTTGGGCGATAAGAGCGTTGGGCTCCTAAGGACGGACCCAGGATTCCGCATCAAAGGGGAAGAGTGGCAGAAGAAATACTTTCCGGACCGAAAAAATATTTCATCGGTCGTGGCTCTTCGAGTTTCGCACCCGCTCGTTGAGAACGCGGGAGATGTTCTGCTCGAACATCAACTTCGGCTCGACGGCAAGAAGCCTTTGATCATGTCACGTCCTGCTAACGATGCGGCGAAGCCCCGTCTGGAGCAGATGGGCTTTGTTGACGTGGGGGAGAACCAATTCGTGCTTGACCCTAGACGGTCCGATAAGTGGACAATGAACAACGAGGGTAAATGGCAGCGGGCAGACAAGCCCCGGCTGTATCTTCAAGCCGAGAGCGAGGATCCCGTTGAACGAAGTAGCAATGAAGACGAAGGATATGTCGAGACAGACTCGTCCGGCGATGATCCTTCTTGGTTCTTGGAGCGGGCGCTCAATTTCCGCGGACCACCGGCCGACTGAGTCTCGATGGACTAAAGGGAATGTGCATGAAGGCTATCATGTTTCTTCTCCCGCGTGCTGGGCGCGAAAGTACCCCTGGCCGCTCCAATTCGTTAGCTTCACGGTGTCGCCTGGGCTCCTCTGTAGGGGAGTTGAAATTTCATCAGCATATTCATCAGCATAAAGGAGATCGATTGTGGGAATTTGTTGTTCAAAGCCTTCAGTAGTAGGCTCGCCTTATCATAGTTCGAGCGCCGACGGCGCCCCGCACTCAACGGCCCACAGCGTCAGCGGCGACAGCCATCGCGAGTGGTCCGCGCTAATTTCGACGGCATCGGGACCGGCCGCGATGGCTTCCCGAGTCGCTCTGGGAACGTCGCCGAACACGTTGCAACAACGACGCGGTGAGGCACTACAGCGACATGAGATACAGCAACTCGCCTACCTCATTGCGGCCATGATGACTGGCGATCCGGTCAGAAGCCCCGCTCGGATCACCGCCGCCGGTCAGACAGTGCACGACGTTCGCCTCCTCCTCAGGCACGGACGCGGCAACGTTCATGCGGATGGCGAGCCGTCCCACGGGCACAACGTCGTAGCCGCAGGTGTGGCCTACCGCGGCCTCGATCGCGCCAACCAGATGGCATTGGCCGGCGCGCTGGGCGCAGGCTTTTGCGATCATTTCGCACGCCTCGCTGCAGTCTCGCACGCGCCGCATTTGCGCGACGGTGAATCGGTCGTGAATGCAGGCGGCAAGGTGGAAATTATGGAATTGAGCGCCGATCACACCATCTCGGCCACGCGAACTGGACACGCATGGAACGAGCTACGCCGCGACAACGGACGCGATGGAGAGACGACCATCGTGCAGGACGGCTGGTCGAACGGCCCGGCGGTGCGGCTGAAAGACAGCGCGTGGGCGAAGGTCCAGGTGGAGAAAGAGGAGCTGAGTCTCGACAAGGACGACGCCCTGTGGTTGAAAAATCGCGTCGAACAGCTGATACCTCTCGTCCACCCAAACGAAGACGAATACACAGCAACGCAGCTGGAGCAGTTGCGCCGAAATCCGACCCAACAAGATCGCTTTTTGGAAACCCAGGTAGTGTCGGCCGAGTTCGCCGCAAGAGCGCGGGAAGCCCGAGAGCAGATTCCGCGGGAACAGCAGGAGCAGTTGGTCTCGATGGCGGCGCAGGAATTCTATGGGCTGTCTCCCCACGAGGCGGGCGCCCCGCAGTTTATTCACTCGGTGCTGGAACAGGTTGGGCTCCTAGACCATCAGGATCGTCCGCCGGTGGTGCCGCCGGAATATTGACGACGACGCCGTGTCGTCTCGATGGGCACTGCGTGTTGCGGCACACGCTGCGCTTGGCGTGGGCCCGCGTGAGATTTGCGCCTAGTGGGCAGACAAGGCCCTGGCGGTTTCAGATACACTTCGAGATCAAGCCACTGATTCCAAAGCGTTTCTGCCACCGCCGGAGCCGACAATGCGCCAAGAACGCACCGTCCAATCCAGTGTATTTGATTCTTTTCGCCGGACACGAAATCGGCTGTGAATTGACAGCCATGTCGCAATGGCTGGACGAGCATCGTGAGCTTTTGAGCCTGGTGACGCGGAACCTGTGCTGCGTTGCGCGCTGCTCTGAGCTATCGCCGCATGTTAGCGTTCGGGACGTGGGTGCCTCAATGTAATGGACGCAGTACCTTAAATCAGGGCTGCCTCCCCATCTACGAGGTCACCGACGCGGTCGCCCCCCTCCTTCGACCAGCGGAATTCGCTGCCGTCGACCCACATCCGATGCATGATCACTGCCAGTTTGCGGGCGACGGCCACACGGGCTTTCTTGCTGCCTATCCGGCGCGCCAGGCGCGCGCCCCACGCTTTCAACGCAGACCATCTGGCGACCCGTGCCAGGAGAGTGCCCGCGGCCTCGAAGAGATAGGTGCGCGTGAGCGTATCACCGCATTTTGAGACCGACCCGTTACGATCGACTTCTCCCGATTGATACCGTCTCGGCGTCAGGCCGAAGTAGGCACCGACACCCGATGAGCGGACAAAGCGCGCCGGATCATCCACCGCCGTGACGAAGCTGACGGCCGTCAAGACGCCAATGCCGGGCGTTCGCACGGAGACAACAAGGTTCCACTCGCTGGTGGAAGGATGTCCTTCGCGGGACGAGGGCGAGGTGAGTTCGCCAGGCTGCTTGTTCCGATCGCATCATCGCGATCAGGACGCGCGACAGATTGTTCCACCTCGTTCTATGGATTCCCATACTGGGAGGCCAAGGCGCCGATCCCGAAGAGAAGCAAGAGCCCCGAGACGGGTGAAGCACTACCGCGAGCTGCTCAGGATCACACGCACCACCGTGGGCTATCTCCAGCAGGCGGCTGAGCAACCGACCCTGATGGCGAGCCCGGCCTTTGAACTGTGGCAGGCCCAAGTCCGCTGATCGAGCGGATCATCGCTGAGCACGACCATCTGATAGAGGTGCTGCAGTCATATGGCCGCTCTGTGGTCTGCGCCTTAAGGCGGCCGGGAACTATCACCGGCCGATAGCATGGCGCCTGGCTGAAGTTTGCCACAGAACCTCTGCATCCTCCCAAGATTACGTTCAATTGCCGGCGCAGGGCACGATGGAACTACGCCATCGCAATGAGCGTCATCCCAAACCGAGACGCGGTCATACGCTCAACCGGAACCGCGTCACATCGATCGCCGCGTTCATCAGCGTCTGTGTGTAGGCTGCTTGCGGGTTGCTGAATATCTCTTCCGTCGGGCCTTCCTCGACGATCTTGCCTTGCTTCATGACGATGATGTAGTCGGCCATGGCGCGCACCACGGCGAGATCGTGGCTGATGAAGAGGTAGGACAGTTCGTGGTCGGCCTGCAGCTTGCGCAAGAGCTCGACGATCTGTTTCTGCACCGAGCGGTCGAGGGCCGAGGTCGGCTCGTCCAGCACCACCAGTTTGGGCTTCAGGATCATGGCGCGGGCGATGGCAATGCGCTGGCGCTGGCCGCCTGAGAATTCGTGCGGGTAGCGGTTGCGGGCATTGGGGTCGAGGCCGACCTCCAGCAAGGCCTCGAC